>DAOTYI010000280.1:0-46647 GCA_034434895.1 Anaerolineae bacterium | reverse complement strand
GCCTGGAAGGCGATCAGGTTCCCCTCGGTGCGGATGTCGGTCGCACCCTGCATAAAGTCCACCGAGCGTTCGTCGGGCGGCAGGCTGTCACCCAGGCGCTCCAGAACCTTGATCCACAGGTCATGACTCCCGGCCAGGCCCACCAGGGTCTGACGGCGTACCTGTTCTTCCTGGACCGACAGGTTCACAACATTCTCCTCGGCCACCGTCTGGAAGCGGGGATCAAGGGTCACTGCCGGGCGCAGCCTGGTGATGAGCAGCAAAGCCTCGGCTTCGTAAACCGGCGGCCAGACCAGGCTGAGGATCAAAGCCACCGCGCCGGCCATCAGGGCGCCGGCCACCGGCAGCCAGAACCGCCGGCGCAGGGTCAGGATGATTTCCTGGAAGGTCATGGGGTTCCCTATCCCTCCGTCAATTCATACCGGCGCAATCCAGAGGCCTGCAACGCACTCAGGAACAGAAATGCCGGAACGCTCGTCAGGTATCGTCGCCACAGGCGGCGGGGTTCGCTCGCCAGGCGGAAAAGCCATTCCAGGCCGCTGCGCTGCATCCAGGATGGTGCCTGCTTTTTGCGCCCGGCCAAAAAGTCAAAGGCGGCCCCCACGCCGATGAGCAGCGGGGCCGCCACCCGTCCCACGTGAGCGGCCATCCACCGCTCCTGCCTGGGCGTGCTGAGGCCGACCCAGACAATGTCCGGCCCGGCAGCGTTGATCGCGGCCACGATCTGTTCGTCCTGCTCAACCGTCAGCGGTTGGAAAGGGGGCGACCAGGTGCCAACGACCCGCAGGCCGGGGAACCGCCGCTGCAGAGCAGCGGCCAGTTGCTCAGGAACACCAACCTCCCCGCCGTAGAGGAAATGGCGGTAGCCTCTGGGCACCGACCACCGGCACAGGGCCAGCATCAGGTCGGGGCCATACACCCGCTCCACATGGCGGAACCCCCGAAGGCGGCTCAGCCACACCAGGGGCATCCCGTCGGGCGTCACCAGGCCAGCGGAATTGTGGATATGCCGCAACCTCTCATCGCGCTGGCTCTCCATCACCCCGTGGACGCTGGTGACGCACACATAATGGGCCTCGCGCCGGGCGATCCAGCCGTCCATGATCTCCAGCGCCATCGTCATGTTGATCGCGCTGACGCCCACCCCCAGGATATTGGTCCGTGGCGGCTGTGGCATCTACCGCTCCGTGAGCATCCGTTCCAGATCCCTTCGCACCTGCTCCCGGTCCCTGGTGGCAAAGTACCAGTCAATGGTACGCCTGAGCCCCTCCCGAAAAGGCACCTGTGGCTCCCAGCCCAGGAGCTTCCTGGCCAGGGAATTATCCGCCACCCGATTTAACGGGCCGGTGGGCATATCGGGGCGAAAGCGGATCTCGGCCTGGTGGCCAGTATACTCCAGCACCATCCTGGCTGCATCGAGGACCCGGATGCGCTCCATCGTGCCCAGATTGACGGCGGTGGCGTCGTCAATCCGCTCGGCGGCCAGGAGGGTGCCACGCACAATATCGTCAACATAGGTCCAGTTACGCACCTGGGTGCCATCGCCCCACACCTCAAAGGGGTTCTGGCCGATAAAGGCCCGGGCGATCAGGGCGATGATCGCATGGTTCTCCTTCCCACGAGGGCCATACACGGTAAAATAGCGGCAAATCGCCGCTTTGAGTCCATATTCCTGATAATACGCCTTCAGCGTCAGCTCGGTCATCAGCTTGGCCCAGCCATAGAGATTGTCGGCATCATAGGGCGGCCTGATCAGGTCTTCAGTGAGGTACAGTTCCTCGTCCGTATTGCCCTGCACAAAGCCGGGATAGACACAGCCTGACGAGGCAAAGACTATCTTCCGCACCCCGGCTCGCTGTGCCTCCCACACCACCAGCCCTCCCAGGAAAAGATCGGACGCCGGCCCGGCCTGGTGTAGCTCCACATAGCCCCGGCCGCCATGATCTGCAGCCAGGTGAAAAACGGTATCCATGCCCTGCACCGCCAGCCTGGTCACCCCTGGCTCGCGCAGATCGGCCTGGAGGAATTCGATCCGCCCGTCGGCCAGATGTTGCCGGATGTTGTCAAGCCTGCCGCTGGAGAGATCATCCACGACCCGGACTCTGGCCCCGCGCTCCACCAGGGCGTCGGTCAGATGGGAGCCGATAAAGGAGGCTCCACCTGTGACGAGAACAGGCCGATCCTGCCAGAACGAAAAGCTGCCGGGATCCCCCGCCCCTTCATGCATCGGTTCCATAAAATGTCACAACACCTTTCTCCGTCGGCTAATGATATCCATTATATTCCAGGAAGGTCGGGCTGTCAATCCGTCAGAGCTTTCTAACAAAGCAGGTCGCAGGACAGGCCTTCAGCCTGTCGGCAAGCCCGCACCTGTGCCCGCCGGACCACAACCCGGCAGGCCATATGCGTCCACGCCGGTGAGCGCCTGGCCGCAGGCCCCTGAGGTGCGACCTGAGTCGCTTAACTTGACGCATATGGCCCGGCAGGCCGGCACCTCACACCTTCCGGCTCTGACCCAGAACTGCACAGTAACTTGCTTCAGTCAATTGGGCCAGCCGCTCCCAGGTAAAGCGCGACAGGGCTTTTTCCCGCCCCCGCTGTCCCATCTCGTCACGCAGCGAGGGATGATCCAGCAGGTGGACGATCTGCCCGGCAATGGCCGTTGGGTCCTGTTCCACCACATAGCCATCCACCCCGTCGGCGATCACTTCCCGCGCCGCCGGGGCGTTGCCGCCGATCACCGGTTTGCCCAGCATCCACGCTTCCAGGAACACTCCTCCGAAGCTTTCCTGGGTGGAGGGCACACACAGCAGGTCACAGGCAGCCAGGGCATCGGTCTTGGCCTGCAGGTCAACGATCCCCAGCTCCAGAACACGCGGCTGCCGATGGCGGCTGAACAGGAAGCGGGAATAGCGGGTGCGCGGCCCGATGAAGACGAAATGGGTGTCGGGGAACCTGGCCCATACCGCCGGCGCCGCCCTGAGCAGGGCCGCACAACCCTTGTAGCGATACTTTTGCCCCACAAACAGGACAACCGGCCCATCCAGGCCATAGCGTTGGCGAAAGGCATCGGCATCGGCTGAATCGGCCAGCACCGGCCCCATGCCGGTGACAAAGATCCGGTCCGGCTCCACCCCCAGGTTGATCAGGGTCTCTTTCTCCGCCTGGGTCAGGGCGATCACCCCATCCGCCTCGCGGTAAAGCCAGAGGTAGTGCCGGTAATTCCAGCCCACCCAGCGCGGATGGTGAAAGGGGGTCAGCACAAACGGCACGCCCAACCGGCGGGCCAGCTTGAGAGAGGCAAAGCTCAGCCCCTCCCGGCCCACCCGGCCGTTGTGGATCAGGTCGGCGTCGCGGGCCAACGGCTCCAGGTGGTCCAGAATCTGGTCCGAGATGGCCTCAATGGCCGGCCCCCTGGCCAGATAGTAACTCAGCACCCACGGGGCGATCCGAAGCCGCTGGCCCCTGGTCAACGACAGCAGGTGCACCGGAACGCCATCGAGCAGATAGGTCGCCGGGCGGCGTGGGGCGCGCAGAGTGGTGCCCAGGAGCCAATCGGTGCGGGACCTGTCCCAGTGAGCCGCCACCTGGAGGCGATGGCGCCTGGCCAACCGACAGGCCAACTGATGAAACCAGGTCTGGGCGCCGCCGACGGAGGGGGGATAAGCCGTAACTGTATACAGCAGGTTCATGGCGACGAGGCGGCTACCTGCCGGTACAGGTCACAGGTTTTGCGCGCTGCCACCTCAGCGGAGCAGTGCTCCCGGGCAAATTGCCGGGCGCGCTGGCCCAAATGCCGACAGAGAACTCGATCCCGGAGCAGAGAGATGGTGCGTTCGGCCAACGCCTCAACATCGCCGGCTGGCACCCGGTAGCCGGTCATCCCCTCTTCCACCAGATGGGCCGTGCCGCCGATGTCGCTGACCACCGAGGGCAACCCGGCCGCCATCGCTTCGGCCAGGGCCACCGGTGAAGACTCCAGGTAGGAGGGGAACAGAAAGACCTGACTGGTGCGATAGGCCTCCAGCAGAGCGTCGTGGTCCAGTGACCCCAGAAAGTGCACATAGCCTTCCGCGCCGATCCCGGCCACGTAGCGCCGCACCTCCTCGCCGTAGGCCCGGAAAGCCGGCAGAAAAGCACCTGCCACGTACAGCTCGGCCTCCGGCACCCGCTGGCGGACCAGGGCCATGGCCTGGACGGCCTCCAGCGTGCCCTTGCGCTTCTGCACCGAGCCGACCAGCAGTACCTTGCCCGGCTTCGGCTCCGGCTCCAGCCGGAAGAGAGCTTCGTCCACCGGGTTTTCGACGACGTGCAGGTGCGCCCGCGTGTGGGGAGCGATCACCTGCTGCACGAACGGGCTGATGACGATGATGTGGCGAGCACGGCGCAGGCAGGCCCGCTCGACATAGCTCCACAGCGCCACCCGCAGCCGGCCCTTCAGCGCCCCTCCCCGTAGCTCCAACCGGGCTTCCAGGGTATTGATGCCATGGACGGTCACCACTGTGGGCCGCCCGGTGTCGAACGCGGCAAAGGGGTAGGCCGCAACCTGGCCGTGGGCGTGGACCAGGTCCGGGGCCAGCGCCTCGATCTGCCTCCGCACCGCCCGGCGGTCCACCGTCAGCATCGTCAGGCTATGGGGCAGGCGCGGCGATGAAGGCAGATAATGCACCGTCCAGCGGCCCCGTTGGACCAGCCGGACAGGGGCATGCAGCTTTTCACAGCTCACCACGTGCAACTCCAGGTCCTCAGAGTCGGCCAGGCGTTGGAGCGTGTGATAGATGACCGCCTGAATCCCCCCAACCAGATTGGGAGGGTTCTGCGGATAATCTCCGGCGATGACTACACGCATAGGCCTTGAGGGTTGATGGGCCGGCCTCGCTTTTCAAGCTCTCTTCCGAAGCAGAATAGAGGCCAGGTTCAGTGATACGGCTTTGTCGCAAACGGCTTATAGTCCACGCTGTGGCACGAGACCAGGTCCCCGTTGCCAGAAGGTGGGTCAGGACAATAGTTCTGGTCCCAGGCTGGCCCTGCAGATGAGCCCCAGTAGTTGTTCTCAGCAGGCATAAACCCCTCGGCGTAGGAATAAACCCCATACTGTCCATTGTCGGCAATGTCACAATAGGAAACACTGGCCTGCCCGCCATTGCCCAGGCCATGGCCGGTGTTGTGGACAAGCACGCAGTCGCTCACGGTGAGCACCCCGCCAGGCAGGTTGCCGATGCCGTTGCCCGCGTTGTAGCCGACGTAGCAGTGCTCTAGCGTCACCTGGCCCCCGCTGTTGAGCAGGCCCACGTCGTCGGAGCCGGCGTAGCGCAACGTCACGTAAGACAGAAGGGCCTGTCCACCAGCGTTGACATTGATGCCCCGCCAATCGCCTGGCGCCGGCTGCGTGGCCCCCCCGTCGCCCAGGGTGTCGCCGCCAACCGCATCATGATAGAGCGATGTCAGGTGCACCAGGTTGTCGGCGCTGCCCTGAATCCGCAAGATGCCATCCACCGCGAAAAGGCTGCCTCCACCCGAATAGTCCTGAGACCCTTTGAACACCACACCCCCTTCCACCGTCACAGTCTTGCCCCGGGCCACCCTCACCATTTGGATGACGTAGGGCAACATAGGGTTGGGGCTCACCGTCATCGTGTCCAGCGTCGCATCGAGCAGAATGCCGTTGACACCGTTGCCCGAACCGGTGTTGCCCTCAAACTCAAAGCGCGCCTGCGCTGCCCCGTCGGACCGCAGTGTCACTGCATAATTCCCGTTGTGGTGGAAGGTGTTGTCACGGACGACGGGCCACACAGGGGAGCCTTTCATCAGGATGCCCAGGCCCCTGCCCGCACTGGACGAGATCTCGCTATTTGTCATCTGCAGAGAAGAGTCGGTCGTTGACAGGCCCGCTCCGCCTGAGCCGGCATAGCGGATGATGGCATGGTCCAGGATCAATTGCGAACCCTGCCGCGCCACCAGGCCGATCCAATCGCCAGGGAGAGGTTGCGAAGCACTCCCATCCCCATTGGTGTCGCCGCCGAGGCTGTCATCCCAGAAAGAGGTAAAGGCGATCGGTGTCTCGGCCGTGCCCCGCGCCTCCAGGGTACCGGTGATGATCAGCGTCCCGGTCCCCCGCTGGAAGGTGGGGGCCACGAACTTGACCTCGGTGCCAGGGGCAAACACCAGCCGGCCATTTTCATAGACGCCGATCGTCCACACCACATAGGGCGTCTGCGGGTTGGGCTCCAGGTGACAGCCCAAAGGGGTGTGCACACTGCCCTCCACATAGATGCCGTTCACCTGGCCGTTATCCGACGCCCTGTTGCCGTGTATCTCGGTGCCGGAATGACAGCCATCGCCGTTGAAAATCAGATAGACGGCGTATGTACCATTACGGTTGAAGCCATTGCCCACCAGAACCGGGGCGATGGGCGTCTTGTTGCCATAGAGCCACAGGCCGATCGTCCCATTGTTGTGAATCGTCGAATCCTCCAGGCGCAGTTGCACATCTTCGGCATTGATCCCGCGCTTCATACTGTGGCCGATCGTTGCATGGCGAATCTCAACCTGCCCACCAAATAGCTCCAGGTTGGCCACATCGTAGCCCGCATAGCGCACAACTACATAGTCCATCGAGGCGGTCAAAGCTGCAGGGCCGACACGCCCGGCAACAACAGGTTGCACCAGGCCGGGGAGGGCCATGCTGCCGGCCGATCCCTGCCTGACCACAACGGGCAGGTAGACGGTATAGGCAGCCGGCGGGCGTTGAGGTGAAGCGACCAGGCTGATCCCCCGCCAGTCGCCTGGCGCCGGTTGAGTGGCCTTGCCATCGGCGTTGGTATCGCCGCCGTAGCTATCGTCCTTCAACGAGGTGAACACCACCGGGTTGTCCTCCTGTCCCTTGATCCACAGATTGCCGTAAACCATGATCTTGCTGCCCGGGGCCGAATGCTCCAGATCGGCCTTGAAGATCACCCCGGCTTCGACGGTCAGCGTCGTCCCGGCAACCGTATCCAGGGAATAAACCACATAGGGCAGCCCAGGGTTGTCCTTCAGCGTGGCGTTGCCCAGCACCACATCCAGCAGAATGCCGTTGAGGCCGTTGCCACTCCCGGTGTTGCCTTCCACCACCAGGTCAATAACCGCGGACCCGGTCGAGCGGAAGTACAGGGCATTGCCGCCATTGCCGGTCAGCGTGTTGTTCTGCACGACGGGGGACTGGCCGGCGATCTCTGTGTAAAAGTGCAGCCCATCGCCCCCGTTGTTGCCGATCTGGGAGCCGGTGACGGTGAGGGCTGTATTGCGACTGCCGATGCCGGCGTTAGCGCTGTGCCGCACCTGGCTGTCCCTGACCGTCAGGGCCGAATCTTCGGCATCTATGGCATTCACGGTACTGCGTCCGCCGTAGTAGATCAGCACCTGCTCCAGATCGGCGCTTCCCCCCTCGGCCAGATAGATACGCCACCAATCGCCCGGCACCGGCTGAGTGGCGTTGCCATCGGCATTGGTATCGCCCCCCCAGGTGTCATCCTTTAACGAGGTGAACACGATCGGATTCCCGGCCGTTCCTGACGCCTCCAATACTCCGCCCCGGATTTCAAGAAGGCCGTTGCTCAATTTGTAGACGGCACCGGGAGCCAGCGTCAGCCTGTGCCCGGCCGTGACGGTCAGGGTAGAATCGGTAGTATAGTAGGCCAGTCCCTCATTGGCCCCCAGGCTGAGGTCGCTGTCCACCGTCCCCAGGAGGCGGATGCCGTTGATCCCATTGCCCGATCCCCGGTTGCCGGCAATCTGGCCCGGTTGCCCCAGGCCATGCTCCAGAAACGCCTGGACGGCCGGTCCCCGGTTGTTCTTAAAGGTGTTGTCAAGCAGGACAGGCAACGGTCCATCGTCCACCTGGATGGCGGGACAATTGGAGCCACCCGCATACTCGACCACAACATCCTGCAAACGTGAGGGGCCGTGGCCGGCAGGGAACCACACCCGCACCCAATCGCCGGGAGCCGGGACAGGCTGGGCAGAAGTGAACAGAATCGGCTGCCCGGCCGTGCCCACTGCCTGCAGGCCCCCATAGACGATCAACTGGGTGCCGGTGGCGAAACGAACAACCACCCCTGGGTCAATGGTCAATTCTGTACCTGCATCTATCTCGGCATTGCAGTTGACAAGGTAGGGGCTGCCATCCAGGGTCCAATGTGTGCCGGTACTCCCGCAGATCGGCGTGCCATCCACCGTAGAAACGACCCGGCCCGGCCCCTCGGCCGCAGCGCGGATGGAGAAAGCTCCCGTCACAATGAGAATAAAACCGACGACACAGGCGGCGGGAGCTAACAAGCTGTGTCGATCTCTCGCCATATTGCCTCCTTGATACCCGGTTATCCCCTGCCATCAGACAGGGACATCCTCTACCAGGTATTATAGAGGCAGCTCAAAGACCAGTCAATGGTACTTTGTTCCCACGTCAATTCTGGCGAGAGAGCCGTTTTCCATCAGATATCTCTTGGAATGTCAGGTCTCCACTCACCTGCGGCTGGTACCAGCGCTATCAGTGCCCACAAGTACCACTGCACGGCTGTATAGCCCAGATAGTTGTCGGACAGGCTCATCACGGCGCCGGCCATGACAATAGCCGACAATCCCAACGCCCGCCAGGCAAGGGCCGGCTCCTGAGCACGACGATAGGCCCGCCAGGCATGGCGCATCAGGGCCAGCAGCCAGGCGCTGTAGGTCAGCCAGCCCAGCCAGCCCAGTTCGACGCCCACCCTCAAGTAATCATTATGGGGGGGGGCATCCACATGGGGCAAAAACAGGTTGATGTAAAAGGGGGAGGTACCCAGCCCGCGGCCCAGCGGCGTCGGCGGCCAGGCCAGGCCGGCCGAGACCTGCCACAGATCGCGCCGCCAGTCCAGCGACTCGGAGGATGTCAGCCGCTCGCGCAGCAGGGGCACTGCCGCCAGCAGCAACAGGGCCAGGGCCAGGGTCAGCAGTGCCAGCCGCCGCCGTTTCACCAGCCCGATCCCCAGCGTGGCCACCATCATCCCCAGCCACTGGGTGCGGGCCAGGGTCAACACCAAAGCCCCCCCGGCTACCCCGGCCCAGGCCAGCAACGCCGCCCGCAACCGGACCGCCCCTGTGGAAAAATAGACGGCCGTCGCCAAGGTCAGCAGGATAACCAGGTAGGAACCCAGCGCCGCCGGATGGCCAAAGGTCCCCTGCGGCCGGTAGGCAAACGGGGTGCCGACCGCCCCCAGAAAAAAGTAGCCGCTGCCGGTCAGCCATTGCAGCCAGGCCGTCAGCAACGGAACGAACGACGAGGCAAAGAGGATGACCAGAAAGCGCCGGGCTCCCCGCTCGTCATGGACCACATCGGCAACCATCAAATAGATGGCCAGGGCGCTCGCCAGCCGTGCCCATTCCTTGACACTGACGGCCGGGTCCACCGCGCCGGGGATGGAGGCCAGGCATACCAGTAAAAAGAGGGCGTAGGTCCAGCCCGGCCCCGCCACCAGGGGGGGCTGCCGCCGCACCAACCGCCGCACCAGGGCCAGCAACCCCAACCCCACGGCCAGACTATTGACCGCGCCGGCCAGGTTCATGCTCAACGGCGACCCGGCAAAGAGGGTGAACAGATCCATCAAGCCATCCACACTGCTGCGCAGCAGCAGCAGCGCCATGATGACCAGTTCAGGCAGCAGCAGCCAGGCCAGGACGACCCCCCCGCCAGCCAGGAGCGCCACGAACAGCATAGGGGGCAGCAGGAAAGCAGCAACCCCCATGCCGACAAAAAGCACAAGGGCCAACAGAACCCACGGCCACACACCTGGCCAGCGCACACAGCCCAACCGCACCGGGTTCCTCATAGATACCCCAACCCCCGCAACCGCGCCTGAAGCTCAACTTCCTCTTCCGGCGTCAGCACCTGACCGGCGGAGATCGCCCCTGACACAGGTTGCGCTCCCTCCTCCCGGCACGGCGGATTGGCCCCCAGGAACGCAGGGTCCAGCATCGCGGTCAACACCCGCCCATCCATCGCCGCAGGCACCGGCCGGCCCATCAGATACAGGGCCGTAGGGGCCACGTCCACCAGCGCCGCGTTTTCCACCCGGCCCGGAACCACCCCCCGCCCCCAGGCGATGAACATCCCCTCCAGGCTGTGGTCGCCCGACGCCCAGCCGGTATCGGCCCATAGCCGCTGTTGCACCGGGCTGGCTGAAAAGGGAGGGCGCAGGGTAAAGACCAGATCGGGCATCTCCCCCAGGAACGGCCCGCTGTACAGCTCCTCCCGCCGCCACACTCGGTCTATCACCCGCAGGCCGGTCTGTGGCTCCGTCGTCTCCAGCAAGGCCTGGCGGATCTCTTCCCGCAGCCGGTCATAGCCGGCACCCGGCGCGACAATGCCCTGTGGTTCCCGGCCACGCAGGTTGAGGCGGATGCCCTGCTGGGCATTCCACGGGCAAAAGGCGACGGTCCGCGACCAGTCGAGGGTACCACCAGGCTGAAATGACTTGAAATGACGTGAAACGTCTTTCACCAGTCGCCGCCGCAGATGCTGCACCCAGGGCCTATCCAGCCGGCGCACCCACTGTTCCAGGCGGGAGCGACTTGCTTGAAAGGCCAGCCAGCCATGCCCGGCCAGCCACTCGTCGGCGCGGAACTGTCGGGCTGCTGCCTGAAAACCGTGGTCCGACAGGACCAGGACTGTCGTCTCAGGGCCGGCGTCCGCTACCAGACGGCCCACTGCCTGGTCCAGCGCCGTGTAAAAGCCATAGATAGCGTCGCGCAACGCTGCCGCCTGGACCGGGTCGTGGCGGGGATGGGTTGGGTCCAGATGGTGCCACAGCGCATGTTGCAGCCGATCCGGCCCGATAAAGGCCACGGCCAGGCAATCGGGCGCGTAGCGATCGCGCAGAAAGCAGGCGACCTCGGCCCGCTGCCCGGTCATGGCCGTCAGATCGCGCAGCAGTGCCCTCTCCCGGCCACAGTAGAGCTGCCATTCCAGGTCGAAACGGTAGTCAGCGAAGCGGCTCAGCAGTTCCTCTCCCAGCTCCGGCGGATAGGTGAAGGTCCGTCCCCTGGGTGTGAGCATGCCCGACACCAGAAAGCCGTTCACCGGTTCGGGCGGATAGCTGACCGGAAAGTTGAAAGCGCCGACCCGCAGACCGCCACGCCCCAGATGGTGCCACAGGGTTGTCGCCGGGTGGGGCCTGGCGTGGCGGTAGGTGCCGTCCGGCTGGCGGACCATAAAATCGGTGATGCCGTGGCGGGCCGGATTCTGTCCGGTGAGGAACGAGGCCCACGCCGCAGCCGAGTGAGTGGGCACCACCGAGGTCAACGGCCCCCACGCCCCCTCATCCCGCAGGCGCGCCAGACAGGGCATGATCCCCGCTGCCAGCAACGGCTCCAGAAGCGGCCAGCACAACCCGTCCAGGCCAAGGATCAAGAGGCGGGCATGGGGTATTGGAGATTGGGTAGTGGTCCTATTGGCTCCCATTCAGGCCCTCGATCTGGGGACAATTAACTCCTGGCCACCTTGAGGCGGTTCCACATCATCGAGATCACCTCCAGGCGCAAGATCGCTCCCAGCCCAAGAAAGGAAAGAAGGCCGGCCAGCCCACTCACCGCCAGGATGAACAGCAGCCTCCACAAGCCGGTTCCCGCGTCCGCCGCTCCCAGCCAGCGGCTCACACCCCACATCACCGCCGCCATCGCCGCAGAAGCCAGCCCCAGCCGCCACGTCCAGGTGCTCAACGCCCGCCAGCCGACATCTCCTGCCCGGCGGATCATCCACACCAGCCCAACCATTGCGATCAGGCTGCTGCCCAGCACAAACCCCCATGCCAGACCGGTCACCCCCAGCGGCCCGACCAGGGCCAGGTCCAGCGCCACCGCCAGGGCCGATAGCCCGCCGTGAAGAAACACCACCGGCCAGGGCCGCTGGATGGCATAGGAGAAGGTCTGGACGGCACGATACGGCCCGATGAAAGGCAGGCTCAGGGCATAGACTCCCAGCACTGTGCCCAGCAGCAGGGCTGCCTGGTGATCCACCTGGCCGCGTTCAAAAAAAAGGCGGACCAGGGGGGTGCTCAGGGCAGCCAGGCCCAGCCCGGCCGGCAGAGCCACGGTCGCTATCAGCCTGAGGAGCCGGCTCAACCCGGCGCGGGCGGCCTCCCCCCGCCCCTCGCTCCACAGGGCCGCCAGCGAGGGCAACGCCACCGTGGTCGGGCCGTCGAACAGGATGCCGGCGGCGATCATGGTCAGGCGGTTGGCATAGCTCAACGCCGTCAGGCTGCCCGCCGGCAGGTAGGAACCGAGGAGCCGCTCGGCCAGGACCACCCCCTGGCGCAGCAGCAGGCCGGCCAGCGGCGCCGGGACCAGCACCGCCACCTGGTGCAATACCAGCCTGGAGCAACCCGGCCCAGGGCGGTAGGGCACCCGCAGCCGGGCAAACAGCACCCCAACCAGAAGCACCGCCTGGAGCAACGACCCGATCACCAGGCTCCAGGCAACCACCCCGACCCCCTCGTCCCCGGCCCGCCGGACAACGGCCAACAGGAGAGCGGCCACCAGACCGGGCAGGGCACTGCTGAACGCCGCCAGGGCAAACCGCTGCCGGGCGTAGAACCCGGCCCGGCACACCTCGCTCACCGCAGCCAGCAGCACCCGCAGGAAGAGGATACGCGCCAGATGCGCTGCCAGGGAAGCCTGGTCCGGGCCAAAGCCAGGCGCCGTGACGGCGATGAGCGGCCGGGCAGCCACCATCCCCCCCACCGTCACCATCAGGGCTGCCAACCCGACCAGGTTCAATAGAGCGCCGAAAGCTGTGTCGTCGCCCCGGCATCCGCTCAGGACGGTGACCAGCACCGGCTGGATGGCCGCCAGGGTGGTGACCAGGATAAAGGGCAGGGTATAGGCGGCGAAAAAGGCATCGGTCGCGATCCCCACGCCAAAGCGGGCGACGATCAACAGGTCTACCACAAAGCCGGCAACCACGCCCAGCGCAGTGAACAGCGTCACCGTCGTCGAGCGGCGCAGGAATCGCCCCAGCCCTTCTTCTTCCATCCCTGCTGTAGACCCAGGCCGAGTTGGGGACAAGGTTATGACCCTGCCATCATGGTCTGGCCACGTTCACCCATAGTTCAAAGGGCGGCAAAAAGTTGCCGGTGTTGTCCACAATCACCAGCCGGAGCTGGTAGCGCCCCGGTGCCAGCCCTGATACATCCCACACCCCCAGCAGCCCGTCCACCACCGGCCGGTCGTGCAGGTCGCCGATCAGTTGCCACTCGCCGCCAGGGGCGCGGTACTCCAGTTTGTAATAGACAAACCCGCTGGCCAGATTGGCTGTGCCCCGCACCTCCACCCGGCCCCTGACTACCGCTTCAGCCTGGGGCGAGGTGATGACGATCTGGCTCAGGCGTTGCAGCCGCTCTTCCGCCTCGAACTGCTGCGGGTTGGAGGAGGCCAGCGTCAGGTAGATATTCCACTGTTTCAGGGCGTCGTCGCGGCGGCTGGCCCGCTCATAGAGCAGCGCCAGCGAGTAGTGAGCATCGGCGTATTCGGGCACGCGGGCCAGGATGGCCTCATACTCGCGGATGGCATCATCCACCCGGTCCAGCTTTTCGTAGGTGCGGGCCAGCAGGCCGGTGGGCCAGGGTTCGCCCGGATAGGCCCTGCGCCAGCCCTGAAACAGCGGCAGGTAGGAATCCAGCCGACCCCACCCGGCATAGATCGACAGGATGGCGTCGTAGGTCGCGGTCCGGGCCGGGTCCAGCCGCAGGGCCTGTTGATAGCTCTCGATGGCCTCGTCCATCTTGTTCAGCAGCCGGTAGCCGTAGCCCATCCGGTCCCAGGCCACCGCTGAACCGGGGAACAGTTCCACTGCCTTCTGGAACTGCGCCCTGGCCTCCTCAACCTTTTCCTGGCGGGCCAGCAGGTTGCCCAACCAGGCGTAGCCGTAGACGTTGCCCGGCTCGCGGGCCAGCGCCTCGCGGTAGGCGGCCTCGGCCGAAGCCGGGTCGTTCAGCCCCAGGTACAGGCTGCCCAGGAACAGGTATGGCCAGGCGGAACTGCGGTCCACCCCGGCGGCCTGAAGGTAACGCTCGATGGCCGCATCATACTCCTCCAGGTCGGTCAGAGTTTGGGCCAGGCCCAGGTGAGCCCACAGGTTCGACGGCTCGCGCTGCAAGGCCAGCTCATAGGTATCCTGGCTGGCCTGGAGGTTTCCTTCCAGCCGGTAGAGCAGGGCCAGGGTGATCAGGGCGCCCGCCGAGCTGCGGTTCAGGTCGGCGGCAGCCAGGTAGTGGTCAATGGAGGCCTGACGTTGGCCCTGCGCCCGGTCGCCACTGGCCAGGGCCTTTACCACTTCGGCGTTGCCCGGCTCCAGGTTGTAGGCCGCCCGGTGTTGGGCTGCCGCGTTGTCCAGATCGCCCAGCACCTGGTAGGCCCAACCCAGGGCCAGCCGGGCCGTTACATTGCCCGGTTCGAGCTGGACCGCCCGCCGATAGGCATCCAGCCCCTGGTCGGGGTGGAACTGCGCTTTGTAGACATCCCCCAGCAGCAGATAGGGCCACGCCTTGCCCGGATTGTCGGCGATAGCCTGCCGGGCCAGGGCCGGCATCTCATCCAGCCGGTCGGCCTGGGCCAGGGCCAGCCGCAGGGTGCTGTACAGGGAGTAGCTATCGGGCGCGGAACGGATGCCGCGCAGCAACACCTCTACCGCCTCCTGCAGATTGGCCCGGCGCTGGTACTGGCTTCCCAGGCTGGCCCAGGCCGCCCCTGAGGTCGGGTTGAGCGCCGTGGCCTGGCGGTAGGCGTTGAGGGCCTCGGCCGGACGGCCCTGCCGCCGATAGACATCGCCGCGCCCCACCCAGGCGTCGCTGCTGAGCGGTTCAAGGGCCAGGGCAGCAGCGTAGCCGGCCAGGGCCTCATCCAGTCGGTTCTGGGCCTGGCGCAGATTGCCGATCTGCAGGAAAGGCCAGGCCGAGTTGGGGGCCACGCGGCTGGCCTGTTCGTACTGCGACAGGGCCACGCTGGGCTGCCCCTGGAGCAGGTAGAGATTGGCCAGCGCCATGTAGGAGGACAAAAAGGCCGGCTCGACCGTGATAGCCTGGCGGTAATCGGCCAGGGCGGAGGGTTGATCGGCACGCAACAGGTAGGCGTTGCCCAGCGAGGTATAGGCCCAGCCGGAGGCCGGGGCGGCGGCCACGGCCTGTTTGAGCCGCTGCAACGCCTCGTGGGGATGCCCCTGGTTTTGCAGAAGTTGGGCCAGGTTGATCAGGCCGGCCGGGTTGGCCGGCGCCAGGCGGATCGCCTCCTCAAAGGCAGCCTGAGCCTGCGCCACCCGCCCCAGGTCCCACCAGGTCAATCCCAGGCCGATCTGGGCCTGGGGGTTGCCCGGTTCCCAGGCCTGAGCCGTCTGATAGGCAGCGAGTGCCCGGTCCCACTGCCGCCAGGCACGGTACAGGTCGCCCAGCGCGAGCCGCGCCCAGCCAGCCCCCGGCGCCTGCGCCAGCACCTCCTGGTACACCGCCTCGGCCTGCGTCCACTTTTGCTCCAGCCGGTACACCTGGGCCAATCCCAGGCTGGCATTGGCGTTGGTGGCGTCCAGGGCCAGCGCCCGGCGGTAGGCAGCCACGGCCTCGACCGGACGGTCAAGGGTGCGGTAGACATCCCCTAACGCGGCATAGCCGGCAGCATATCCCGGTTCGGCCGCGATAGCCTCCTGACAGGCGGACAGGGCTGCCTGGAGGTTTCCCTGGGCGCGATAGGCGTTGCACAGCGCGATGCGGGAGCCGGACAGGCCGGGGAACTCTTCCACAGCGGACCGGCAGGTGGCCACCGCCTCGTCAAAACGGACCCGGGCCAGCAGGAATTGGCCCAGCAGCAGCGTCCCGTTCACATCACCCGGCTCGACTTCAACCGCACGGCGGGCGGTGGCTTCGGCCCCGGTCCGGTCGCCGTCGGCCCAGCGGATGCCGGCCAGCGCCAGGTAGGGCGCCTGATAGGTCGGTTCCAGCTCCAGGGCATGGCTGTAAGCAGCCGTCGCCTGGGCCAGGTCCCCCTGCTGTTGATAAAACCCACCCAGGGCATAGGCCGCCCAACCGGAACCGGGCGCCGCTTCCTGAGCGGCCTGGTATTGGGCCTCGGCCTGGTCAAAGCGAGCACGGTTCTGGTAAAAAGCCCCCAGGTTGATGAAAGCGGCCGGGTCGGCAGGGGCAGCAGCCTGACCGGCCTGCAAAACCGCCTCGGCAGCAGAGGCGTCGGCCTGCAATAAATGGAGGTTCGCCAGGCTGGAATAAGCCGGGGCAAAGGTCGGTTCGACCTCCAGGGCGGCCTGGAGCGCGGCCAGGGCCTGGTCATACCGGCCCTGCAGGCTGTAGAGACCGGCCTGGCTGACGCGCAGCCAGCCGGAAGCGGGGCTGGCCTGGAGAGCCTCCCGATAGGTGCTCGCTGCCTCGTCGAAACGGCCCTGCGCCTGATAGAGGGCAGCCAGCCTCACGTAGCCGGCCGGGTTGCTCCGGTCGCAGGCAATGGAAGAGCGGTAAGCGGTTTCCGCCTGGTCCACCTGGCCCAGATCGCGGTACAGGCCGGCCACTGTAGCGTGGGCTTGTGGGTCCCCAGCGGCCATCTCCGTGGCCTGGCGGTAGGCCTCAAGGGCCGCCTGAATCTGGCCTTGAGCCTGGTACGCCTCACCCAGACGCAGATAACCGCCGGCCAGGTGCCGGGCAAGTTGAATGGCGGTCTGGCTGGCCGCCGCTGCCTGGTCAAAACGGCCCCAGGTCTGATACAGGCGGGCCAGGCTCAGCCAGGGATCGGGGCTGCCGGCATCGGCCCGGATGGCCTGCTGCAGGGCCTGTTCGGCCTCCGTGAAACGCCCCAGGGAATGATAGGTGTCGCCCAGGCGCACATAGCCGCCCACCGCTGCCGGTTCCAATTCCGTCGCCTTCCGATAAGCAGCCAGGGCCTCGTCCCAGCGGGCACGGCTGCGGTAGAAATCGCCCACCGCCAGGGAGGGAGCGGCGGCGCCAGGTGCCAGAGCCGCCGCCGCCTGGAACTGGACCAGCGCCTTCTCCGGCTGATTCTGCGCCGCATAGAGCTGACCGAGGGCGATGGGACCGTTGGGGTCGGCCGGGTTGGCGGCGATGGCCTCCTGAAGCACAGCCCCAGCTTCACCGGGCCGGGCCTGGCTGCGCAACAGGCCGGCCAGCGCCAGAGAGGACTGGATAAAGGTCGGATCGGCGGCCATGGCCCGGCGGTAGCTGGCCTCCGCCCGGGCCACCTGTCCACGCCGGACATAGGCCGAACCGAGGGCCAGGTGGGCATAGCCGGAAGCGGGCGCGGCCTGAGCCCCGGCCTGGAACCAGGCCAATGCCTCGTCAAAACGTCCCCGGTCCTGCAAGAACTGCCCCAGCCGGACATAGCCGCCAGGGGCCGAACGGTCGGCATCCAGGGCGGCGCGACAGGTCGCCTCGGCCTGCTCAAATCGCCCCTGACGGGCATACAGGTCGGCCAGGCCCAGAAAGCCCTGGACAAAGGTGGGATCGTTTTGAGTGGCGGCCAGCCACTCGGCCTGCGCCTGGTCGGTCCGGCCCAGGGCCATCAGCAGCCGGGCCAGGGCATCGCGGGCGTAGCCGGACAGAGGGGAGCTCTGGACGGCGGCGCGCAACGCGGCCAGGGCTTTGTCCGCGTCGCCAAGCTGCTGATAGGCCTGGCCCAACGCCACGGCTGCATAGGGGTCAAGCGGGTTGAGGGCCACCGCTTTCTGCCAGGCAGCGATCGCCTGGCCGGCGCGACCCCGGAGCAGATAGAGCGCCCCCAGCCGTTGCCACGGTTCGCCGGAGGTGGCATCCAGGGCGGCAGCAGCCAGGAACCCGGCTTCTGCCCGGTCAAAGCGCCCCAGGCTCTGATAGACCAGCCCCAGGCCCAGGTGAGGTTGCGGGTTGCCCGGCTCCAGGGTTCGCGCCTGCTGGTAGGCGGCCTCGGCCTGGTCGAACTGGCCCCAGGCGCGGCAGGCGTCGCCCAGGTTATCCCAGGGGCCGGCCAGCCCCGGCGACAGGTTGATGGCCCGGCGGTAGGCGGCCAGCGCCTCGTCGCGCTGGTCCCGGCTGCGCAGATAGCCGGCCAGGGCGATCTGCAGGTCAGCCGAGCCGGGCAGCTTTGACTCTGCCTGACGATAGGTAGCCAGAGCGGCATCGAATCTCCCCTGGCGGCGGTACAGATTGGCCAGGGAGGTATAGGCGCCCAGGTAGATCGGCTCGGCCTGGAGGGCACGCCGGTAGGCCGCTTCGGCCGGCACGGCCTGCCCCTGCCGGGCGTACAGGTCGCCCAGCAGGCTGTGCAACTGGCCAGAGCCGGGATTGAACTCCAGGCCGGCCCGGTACTGCGCCTCGGCAGCCTGTAGATCACTGGTCTGGATGTACAAGTTGCCCAGGGCTGCATAACCGGCGACGTCGGCCGGGGCCAGGGCTATGGCCTGCCGATAGGCAGCCACGGCAGCCTGGACGTCGCCACGCCCCTTCCAGTAATCTCCCATAGCCCGCCAGGCCAGAGCCGACCGGGGAGCGACCTCCATGGCCTGCCGGTACCAGGCCAGCGACCGTTCAGGATCGCCCCTCCTGGCCGCCAGGCGGGCCAGGCTGACATAGGCCTGCGGGTCACCCGGCACCGTCTGCGTGGCGGTCAGGTAGGCGGCCTGGGCCAGGTCCCACTGCCCCAGAGTTTCGTAACTGCTGCCCAGCGACAGATAACCGCTGACAAAGCCGGGGTCCAGACGGATGCTGGCCTGGTATTGCTCCAGGGCGCTCTGCCGGTCGCCAGCCTGAGTCTGGACCTGCCCCAGACCGACGCGCAGGTAGCCGTAGCCGGGTGCCAGCTCGACCGCCCGGCGCAACTGCTCAATGGCCAGGTCCAACTGCCCCTGGAGCTGAGCCAGCCGGCCCTGGTTGAAGTAGAGGCTGGCATTGGGCTGCACCGCCTCAGCATGCTGATACAGGTCCTGGGCGCGGGCCAGGTCTCCCTGGCGCTGGTAGTAGCCCCCCAAAGCCAGCAACGGCGAGCCGGAGTTCGGTTCGACCGACACAGCCAGTTGATAGTGGATCAGGGCCAGGTCGTCCTGATCCAGGGCCTCGTACAGGCCGGCCAGAGCCTGGTGGGGATAGGCCTGATAGGGGGCTGCCTGGACGGCACGCAGGCTGTACCCCAGGGCCGAAGCCAGGTC
Organism: Anaerolineae bacterium; assembly: GCA_034434895.1. Taxonomy (GTDB): domain Bacteria; phylum Chloroflexota; class Anaerolineae; order JAAYZQ01; family JAAYZQ01; genus DAOTXL01. The sequence goes on along the minus strand of DAOTYI010000280.1, from coordinate 27,452 downwards.
GCCGCCCTGACGGGCCAGGCCGGCCAGGCCCAGCCAGGCCATCGCATCGCTGCTGGACAGGTCCAACGCCCGGCGGAAACTGGCTCCGGCTTCGTCAGTCCGGCCCACAGCCGCCTGATAGGTGCCCAGCGAGTCGTAGGCACTGCCGGCCAGGGGCCACCAGTCAATCGCCCGCTGCTGAGTCCCCACCGCCTGGTCGGGCCGGCCGGCCCGGTTTTGCAGGTCGGCCATCGCTGCCAGAGCGTCGGCCAGGCCCAGCCGAAAGCCGACCATCTCCCGGAGCCGCTCTATGGCAGCAGGGGTCCCCTGCTGGCTGACCCACAGCGACGTCAGGGCAGCATAGCCGCCGCTGGCCAGGGGGTTCAGGCGGAGGGCCAGCCGGTACTCCTCCTCTGCCTGTTGCATCCGGTTCTGTGCGGCATAGAGCTGGCCCAGATATTGGTGCGCACTTTCCTCCCACGGGTCCAGCTCCAGGATACGCCGGAAGGCCGCTTCGGCCCGCTCCCACTGCCTCAGCTTCAGATAGACGGCGCCCAATGCCCCCCAGGTCAGGTACCCTTCGTAGATCTGCTGCGACTTCTCATAGGCGGCGATGGCCTGCTCGTTGGCATTGGCGTTCTGCCACAACTGCCCCAACCGGTTGTAAGCGGTGCTGCTCTCCGGCGGGATGCCGGCCAGCGAGGCGTTGTAGGCCGCCTGGGCGCAGGCAAGGTCGCCGGCGGCGGCGCACAGGTCGCCCAGCCGGGTCTGAAAGGCCACATTACCCGGCTGGCGGGCCACAGCCTGCCGATAGGCGGCCAGGGCCTGGTCGGAACGGCCCTGGAGCAGGTAGGCCTCGGCCAGCCAGGCCCAGGGCAGGGCCTCCTCCGGCCAGGCGGTGGCTTGCTGCCAGGCAGTAATGGCCTGCTCCACCTGCCCGGTGTGCAGATAGGCCCGCCCCAGGCCCAGCAGCGCCAGGAAACGGGCGTCGTCATCCCCTGTGTTCAGGAGCCTCTGATAGGCCGCGATGCCCTGCTCGAACCGGCCTTCAGCCAGGAGGGTGTTGGCCTCCACCACCGCTGACGGCGACAGGGGACGTTCCACCCGGTAGATGGTGCGCCCCACCGCCGAAGCGACCGGTTGGAACAGGCCGGGCAGGTGGCGCAACTGCGGCTCTAACGGCGAACTCTGGCGCACAATCAGATAGCCGATAGCCCATCGGTCCAGGAGGTCGAGGAAGCGCCGGTCCACAAACTCGGCGTTGCTGTAGTACAGGGCATCGAACAGCCGTTGCCAGGCCACCTCCTCTTTGTCAGGTGGATAGTAGCGGATCAGGTTGGTAGTGCGGAACTCCATGACGTTGGCATAGGGTGCGTAGGAGGTCAGGCAGCCGTTCATGTCATCGTCGGCCAGGACGGTCACGCCGCTCCGCCACCGGCCTGCCTGGGTTTGCGGGTCGGGCGGGGGCAGCTCAGGCGGCGGTTCCGCGCCGGGCACCAGCTCCTGGAAAGGTCGCAGGATCGGGCCGGCCTGGAAGCAGGTGTTGGCGCTAAAGGTGTCGCGGCGTTCGCGCAGCCAGGTGACAGATGCCTGATAGGCCGGGATGGCCGCCAGGGCCACGGCCAGCAACAGGGCGATCAGCGCCACGGTGCTGAGCCGCCGCCACACCCGCCGCTGAAACAGCAGATACAGGCCCCAGCCGATAGCCACCGCTGCCGCCAGGGTCACCGGCCAGGCCAGCCGGTACAGCAGCCAGGGGGTGGTGAACCGCCCCAGCAGCCCGGCGGTGAGCGGGTTGAGGGTCAAGATCGGGATGGTGATGGCCATGCCCAGCAGCAGGCGGACGCCCCGCTCGCGGCGCAGCAGAGGCAGGAGGACGAGCAGGGCCACCAGGGCCACCAGATGGATCGGCTGGAGCAACATCTGCGGATGGACGATATAGCGGCCGCTGTCCAGGATCCAGAGCCGCTTTTGGGCCAGGGCATAGCCCAGGTTGCGAGCCAGGCTGGGGTCGCGCGTATCCTGCAGGCCGCTGGAGACCACAGTGCCGGTGGGCGTGGCCGCGCCGGCCTGTAGCCCGACAAGCGACGGGATCAACGCCAGGCCGAGGATCAAGGCCGTCAGGGCCAGGCGGAGGAGCAGCCGTCGCCGGTCGGCCAGGGTCATCGTTTTCCAGGGGGGCAGGATCAGGTGCAACACCTCGATGCCCGCCAGCCCCAGCAGCGACAGGCCGACCAGCCCCACAGCCAACGGGTGCATCAGGGCAGCCGCCACTGAACCCAGCGCCAGCCAGGCCCACTCGCGCCAGGTGCCGCGTTGCAGGGCAGCCAGGGCCAGGTCCAGGATGACCGGCAGCAGGGTGAAACTGGCCAGAATCTTGTCCAGGTCGGAGCGGACCACCAGGTCGTAGCCGGGATAGGAGCCCTGGTTCCAGACCAGCAGATAAAAGCCCCAGGCCAGCGTCGCCAGGCCAGCGGCTTTGCGCTGCCGGGTGATGGCGCGGGCCAGGCGGTAGACGGCGCCGATGGACAGGAAGATCAGGGGCAGCCGCAGCGGGATGAGCAGGTCCACCGGGTCCAGCCCGGTCAGCAGGGAGAGCATGGCCTGATGGGTCAGCCACGGCACAAACATGTAGCGCGGCGAGATGGGGATGCCCAGACCATAGAGCGGTTCCTCGGCCATCATCCGGGCATCATGGCGCAGGTTTTGCACCCAGGCCAGGGCGTTCCACTGGTCGGAATCCATGGGGGCGTTGGCCCAGTAAACCGCCAGACCAGCCAGCAGCGCGGCCAGAAAAAGAACCAGCCAGAAAGGGGTACGCCCTTCATCAGGGCGGATCGCCTCCCCGGCCGGAGGGCCCAAGATCTGGCGCAGCAGGGCAGCCAGCAGCAGAACCCCGGTCAGGGCCAGGAAGCCCCAGGTGCAGGTCTGGATGTTGGTGTGGAGCAGCATGGCCGCCTGGGCTAGCAGGCTGGGCAGCGACAGGCTGCCGACAAAGGCCAGGCTCAGCCGCTCCCACCAGTTGCCACTGTCGCCCAGCAGCACCAGCAAAGAAGTGCCGGGCAACAGGAACAGGCCCAGTGCTCCCCAGGCCACCACCCAATGCCATTCCCTCCCCATCAGCCAGGGACGCACCGCCCAAAAGATCGCCTGGCCCAGAAGGAGCAGCCACCACTCCGGCCAGGTGCGCCATGACGCCAGAAGCGTCGCCTTCTTGTCACCCTTCATTCGTCATTCAAAGTAACCGCCTACCCTCCAGCAGGTTAAAACCTGCGGCAGGGTAGCGGGCAGGTAGTTACCATTCAAGCCACATAGCCCAGGCCGCGCAGGTGTTCACGCAGCCGCTCCTCTTCCACCCTCTCAAAGTCGGTGGGCAGGCCGACCGGCAGAGGCTCCTCAGCCGGAGCCAGATACGTTATGTCGAGAGATGCGCGCAGTTCATCGGTCATGGCCTTTCCCAGGACCTGACCATCCATCGTCGCCGGGATGGGCACGCCCAGCAGCGCCAGGACGGTGGGAGCAATGTCCAGGATGGATGACTCGTCCAGATGCACCCCCTGGCGGATGCCCGGCCCGGCCAGGAACAGGACCCCTTCCATGCGGTGGGTACCGGTCCGGTCGGCGGCTGGCGTCAGCCAGCGGTTGGAGCCAAAGGCCATCAGGCCAAAGGTGCCGTCCCTCATATCGCGGGGCAGGAATACCAGGTCGGGGGCCTCGTCGGCACGTTCGCCCTGGTACAGCTCCTGGCGGCGGTAGATGGGACCGATGAGCGGCTCACCACTTGCCGGGTCGCGCAACGCCCGCAGGTCGGCAGTCACCTGCGCCAGCAACGCTTCATACTCGCCCCCCGGCGCAACGATTCCGTGTGGCTCGCGGCCCTTCAGGTTGACATAGAGCGGCCCGGCAAAGCCGATGGAAAAGAGCCGGGTGCGCGACCAGTCCACATCGGCAAACGACAGGAAGCTGCGCTTGAGCAGCTTCTGGACCAGCGTGGAACGTTGCCGGCCGGCCCGGCGTATCTGCTCCCCCAATCCCAGGCGGCGCAGCGCCCGGTAGACGGCCAGCGGGGTAAGGCCCAGCCGGTAGAAGGCTCGCTTGAGCCAGGTGACAGGGGTCCGCTTCAGTTTCAGATAGCCCCGCTCCCGCAGCCAGGCGTTGATGTGCAGGTAACGGTCCAGCGAACCAAAGCCATGGTCAGACATGACGATCAGGTACACATCCGGCCCGGCAGCCTCGATCAACCCGGCCAGGGCCGCATCCACCTGCCGGTAACAATCCTGGATGGCGCCGGCCAACTCCGGCGGCTGGCCATCGGCCATCGCCTTCCACGAGAAATGCCCGGCAATGTCGGTGCCCATGAACACGGCCATATAGAAATCCCACGGCTGGCGCGACAACAGATAGCGGGCTACCTGCCGGGTGGTCTCGTTCAGGTCGGCGATGGCCTGCACGAACCTGGCCTCTTCACCCGGCGAAAAGGCACCGGGCGGGGAAAAGTTAAACTCCGGCACGGCACGACGGATGTCGTCCAGTAGCTCCGGCGGCCAGGTGGCGTCACTGGCGTCGGCGGGGGTCATCAGCCCGCTGACAAGCAGCCCGTTCACCGGCTCGACAGGGTAGGTCAGCGGCACGTTAAAGACCGTCACCCGCCGGCCGGCCCGGCTCAGCAGCCCCCACAGCGAGGCACCACTGCGATAGGTGGCGTTGGCCAGCCAGTTGTCGTAACTACCCCGCCGCCGCCCGACAAAGTCGTACAGGCCGTGCCGACCGGGGTTGCTGCCGGTGAGAAAGGAGCTCCAGGCGGTGGGGGTGACCGGCGGCACGACACTGCGCAGCACCCCCCAACTGCCCTGGCGCATCAGGCGGGCAAAGGTGGGCAGCAGGCCGGCCTCGGCCCAGGGGAGGATCAGGTCCAGCGTCGCCCCATCCACCCCCAACACCATCACTTTATTGCGGATTGCATATTGCGTATCCTGCATCTTGCCTCCTGCCTCCTGCCTCTTCCCTCCTGCCTCATGCCACATACCCCAGACCGCGCAGCCGTTCGCGCAACAGGGCTTCTTCCTCATCATCGAAAGCGACAGATCGGCCGGGAACCCAGGATTCCTCCACCGCTGTGCGGGTGATCTCCAGGGAGGCGCGCAGTTCGTCGGTCATGGCCTTTTCCAGGACGTGGCCGTCCATCGTCGTGGGAATCGGCTGGCCCAGCAGCGCCAGGATGGTGGGAGCGACATCCATGATGGATGAGTCGTCGAGGTGGACGCCGGGGCGGATGCCCGGCCCGGCCAGGAACAGGATGCCGTCCATGCGGTGGGTGCCGGTCCGCTCCGGCACCGGCGTCAGCCAGCGGCGCGAGGCAAATTCCAGCATGCCGGTCAGCGCATTTTTTTCGTCACGCGGCATCAAGATCAGGTCGGGAGCCTCGTCGGCGCGCGGCCCGTGGTACAACTCCTGGCGGCGGTAGATGGGGCCGATGAGCGGCTCGCCGCTTTGTGGGTCACGCAGCGCCCTCAGGTCGGCGGTTACCTGCGCCAGCAACGCCTCGTATTCGGCCCCCGGCGCGACGATGCCGTGCGGGTCGCGCCCTTTCAGGTTGACATAGAGTGGCCCGGCAAAGCCGATGGAAAAGAGCCGGGTGCGCGACCAGTCCACGTCGGACATGGTCAGAAAGACCCGCCTGACCAGCTCTCGGAGCGGGCCGGTCCTTTGCTGCCGCACCCCCAACCCGGCGCGGCGCAGCTCCTCATACCGCCCGGCGCGACGCAGCCGCTCCCCCAGCCCCAGGCGGCGCAACAGCTCCGACAGGGCCATGCGGGTGATGCCCAGGCGGTAGAGGAGGGAACGGAGCCGGGTTGCCGGTTCCGACTTGAGGGCCAGATAGCCCCGCTCCAGCAGCCAGGAGTTAAGATGTATCTGCCGTTCCAACGGGCCGAAGCCGTGATCCGACATGACGATCAGGTGCGTCTCTGGACCGGCGATCTCGATCAGCTCGCCCAGGGCGGCGTCAATCTGACGATAGCAGTTCTGGACAGCATCGGCCAGGTGGTCCGGCCGGGCCTCGGCCATCTGCTTCCACAGAAAATGGCAGATTATATCAGCGCCCATAAAGACGGCCATGAAAAAATCCCACGGCTGGCGCGTCAACAGATAGCGGGCTACCCGCCGTGTCGTCTCGTTCAGGTCGGCAACGGCCTGCACAAACCCGGCCTCCTGGCCGGGCAGCATCAGGCTGGGCGGCGAAAAGTTAAAGGCCGGCACGGCACGGCGGATGTCGTCCAGCAACTCCGGCGGCCAGGTGGCGTCGGCCGCATCGGCCGGGGTCATCAGCCCGCTGACGAACAGCCCATTCACCGGCTCGACCGGGTAGGTCAGGGGCACGTTAAAGACCGTCACCCGTCGGCCAGCCCGGCTCAGCAGCCCCCACAGCGAGGCACCGCTGCGATAACTGGCGTTGGCCAGTTGATTTTCGTAGGTGCGCGGGCGGCGGCCGATAAAGTCGTACACGCCATGCCGGCCGGGATTCATGCCGGTCAGAAAGGAGCTCCAGGCGGTGGGGCTGACCGGCGGCACGACACTGCGCAGCACCCCCCAACTGCCCTGGCGCATCAGGCGGGCAAAGGTGGGCAGCAGGCCGGCCTCAGCCCAGGGAAGGATCAGGTCCAGCGTCGCCCCATCCACCCCCAACACCATCACTCGATTGCGGATTGCATATTGCGTATCCTGCATCTTGCCTCCTGCCTCTTCCCTCTTCCCTCCTGCCTCATGCCACATACCCCAGGCCGCGCAGGTGGTGCCGCAGCAGCTCTTCATCCTCCTGGCTCATGTCCGGCAGCGGGCGATGGACAGAGATTCCCTCTTCTGCCTGGTCATATCTTATGTCGAGAGCTGTCAGCAAACTGTCCTCCAGGGCGGCAGACAGCACCCGACCATCCATCCCTGTTGGGATCGGCACGCCCAGCAGGGCCAACACGGTAGGCGCCACATCCACAATGGCCGCCCTTTCGACCTGGACGCCGCGCCGGACGCCCGGTCCCCACAGCAGCAGCAGGCCGTCCAGGCGGTGGGTACCGCTGCGGTCACGGCATGGTTCCAGCCAGCGGTGGGAGGCAAACTCGTGGGTGCCAAAGGGCTGGCAGGCCCAATCGGCGGGCACAAAGATCAGATCGGGGGCGTGGTCGGCGTGCGGGCCGGTGTATAGCTCCTGGCGGCGATAGACCTGCCCCACGAAAGGCCGGCCGGTCACCGGGTCCACCGTCTGCCGCAGGTCAGCCTCGATCTGCGCCAGCAACGCCTCGTACCCGGCGCCCGGAGCGACGATCCCCTGCGGTTCGCGGCCCTGCAGGTTGACAAAGATCGGCCCGCCAAAGCCCAGGGAATAGGCCCGCGTGCGGCTCCAGTCCACATCGGGCAGGGAGAGGAACAGCTTTTGCACCATCGCCTTCAGCCACTCGTTCCGTCGGCTGGCCGTCTCCTGCATCCGACCGCCCAGGCCCAGCGCCCGCAGCCTCTCATACACCCCCAGCGGTGTAAAGCCCAGGCGGTAGGCCACCGCTTTGAGCGCCGACAGCGGATTGCGCCTGAATTTGAGGTAGCCGTGCCCGGCCAGCCAGGCGTTGACATGGACATAGTGGCTCAACGGCCCGAAACCATGGTCCGACATCACGACCAGATAATCGTCCGGCCCCAGGCCGGCAACCAGCTCCTCCAGGGCCGTGTCCATCTGCCGGTAGCAGTCCAGGATCGCCCCGGCCAGCTCCCCCTCCCCCTGTGCCATAGGGCCCCACAGGAAATGCTGGATCACGTCGGTACCCATAAAGACGGCGACAAACAGGTCCCACGGCTGGCGGCGCAGCAGGTAGCGCACCGCCTCCAGGGTGGCCCGGTTGAGGTCGGAGATGGCCTGGATGAATTCGGCCTCATGGCCGGGGGAGTAGATGTTGGGCGGATAGAAGGTAAATTGCGGCACGGCCCGGGCCAGTTCAGCCTGAAGCTCAGGAGGCCAGGCGGCGTCGGTGGCGTGGGCCGGCGTCAGGAAGCCGCTGACCATCAGCCCGTTCACCCGATCGGGCGGGTAGGTGGCCGGCACGTTGAACACGGTGACGCGCCGGCCGGCCCGGCCGGCCAGTTGCCAGAGCGGCACCCCATCCCGGTAGCCAGCATTGGCCACATAGGTCTCGTAGGAGCCATCCCGCCGCCCCACAAAGTCGAACAGGCCATGTTTGCCGGGGTTCAGGCCGGTGGCAAAGCTGCTCCAGGCGGCAGGGGTCACCGGGGGCAGGACGCTTTGCAGCGTCCCCCAGGCCCCTTCGGCCATCAGACGGCGGAAGGTGGGCAGGTGACCGGCTTCGGCCCAGGGGCGGGCCAGTTGCCAGGTGGCGCCATCCAGGCCGATGATCATCACCCGCCGTGGCGCAGAGGGGAAAACAGGAGAGGTCATGGGCTGACAAACACCGGGCTGGGGCCGATCTCCAACTGCGAGGGGTCAGCCGTCGCCGTCTGCCCTTCGATGTCGGTGACATTCACTGCCCCCTCTGTCAGGGGCAGGCTCACGCTCGCCTGGCCGCCATCGGTCCACAACACATACAGGTCGCCCTGGGGTCGGGTGAAGCGGTAAGCCCACACCCCTGCACCCAGGTCCAGCCGTTCCACTGCCAGGAAGCCGTTCAGGCTTTGGGCGACGACGCGGAAGGCCACGGCAGCCGGGCGTGGCCCCTGCCGGGTTGCCAGGCCGGGCAGCCCCTTCTGCGGCCATTCCAGGAAGCGGACAAAGAGGCTGAAGCGCGACCCCTCACCGGCGGCCGCCACCAGCAGCCGGGCGGTCTCCTGAGCGTGTGCGGCCTCGTCAAAAGCGACCTGGCCCTGGTAGCGCCGGCCTAACTCCCACGCCTCCAGGGGTTTGTTGAGGCCCTGCTGGCGCAGCCAGCGCAGCAGATCGGGCAACTGCGACGCCGGCCCGTAGTAGTGGAACTGCAAGGCATCGTAGCTGCCCTGGTGCTGGATCAGCAGGGGCAGCCAGGCAACGGCCCGCGCCGCCACCGGGTCCTGAAAGAGGAGGTCCAGGTCCTCTTCGCTCTGCGGAATGCGCCAGGCCAGCCCCCCGGCCGACTCGGCCAGAGTCTGCTGCACCAGATGGAGGGCCTGGGGGCGCTGTCCTGCCTGATACAGGTCATGCGCCCGGGCAATGCCCAGGGCCGCGCTCGACAGGCCGCTGTTGAGCACAATGGCCTCCGGGTCGGCGGCTTTGATGGCCGGGTAGGCAGCGTCCAGAAGCCGGAAATAGTCGTCCGCCGAATCGCCCCAGGACGCCGGCGACACGGCCTCGTTTTCGACGGAATAGCGGCGCACCCGTCCCTTCAGGTGGGTGGCCAGGGCGGTAAGGAAACGGGCATACTCCTCCAGGTCTGGCGGCAGGGCCGAGAGTTCACCCTGGCGGCGGGCCTGGACGTGAAGCGCCACTTCCAGGCCACAGGCACGCAACCCCTCCACCTGGCGGTCCAGCTCGTCCCAGGCGTAGCGCCCGTTGCCCGGGTCCACATCGCCCCAACGCAACCACAGGGCCGTTGCAGCCACTCCGTTCCGTTGCAACCCGGCACACACCATCTCCACCTGCTCCGGCCCCACCTGGGCGCCGATCACTCCCCCCTCTATCGGGGCCACAGGCGTCTCGGTCGGACGGGGTGTGGGTGAGGGAGGCGGTTGGGTCGGCGTCGGACCTGGCGGAAGGGCCGTCGGGCCTGTTGGAACAGTGGGCGTGCCGGGCTGCGGCTCACAGGCCGCAACCATCATCGCCATCACCAACCAACCACCCAGCAGCAGCAGATGGAGGTTTGTGCTCCCCGGCGGTCTGTGACCGCCGCCGGCCGCGGGTCGCAGACCGGCTGTGGGCAACCTGTTCCATCTCATCGGCCTGCATCCTCCTCGTGGTACTCCCCATCAACGTTGACCAGCCAGGGATCGAACGGCCCCTGGCCCAGCAGGTTGCGCACCGCCAGCAACGCGGTCATCATCGAGTGATCCGAATTGTTATAGTGATGCATCCCGGCCCGGCCCACAGCCTGGAGGTGGTACGGTAACAGATTGTTGAAGCGGGCCAGGTAGTTGCGGAGGGTCATCACCCGCTCTTTGTAGTCCAGGGTGTAGACCGGGTACACGTCCAGGGAACGGACCACCGCACCGTCTATCACCTCCTCCCGCCGGGCAAAGCCGGTATGCACCAGGTCCAACGTAGCCTGTTCGATCAACTGGGCATCGCTCATCTGCCATAGCTCGTCGCCCCGGGTGCAGACGTACTCAAAGCCCAGACAGGTGGTCTCCGGGTCGGGCACCAGGTAGGGACTCCAGTTGTTGAAATTCTGCATCCGGATCGGTTTCATACCGGGATCGTGCAGATAGATCCACTGGTCGGGGAACAGGTTGCGTCGGGCGACGATGAGCGCCACAGTGATGAAATCGCGCAATCGCAGGCCACGGGCAGCCATCAACACCTCTGTGTCGGGCGGCGGGTCCAGGGACAGGATCAACTGGCGCAGGGGCATGGTGGAAAGAAGATACTCACCCTGGTACTCGAACCGCTCCCCCGATCCACTCTCGGCCACCAGGGAAAGGATGCGCTGCCCGTCGTGACGCACCTGCACCACCCGCCGGTCCATGTGCAGCGCACAGCCGGCGGCCACCACCCGGTCCCGGAAGGCCTCCCACATCATCCCCGGCCCATAGCGGGGATACTGGAATTCGGAGACAAAACTTTTGACGGCATCTCTGCCCTTCAATCCAAATTTTTGTCGGATGGGGACCAGGAGAGCATTGGTGAAGGAGAGGCCCATCACCCGTTGGCGGGCAAAATCGGGGCTGAGTTGCCGGCAGGACATGCCCCACAGCTTGTCATTGTACTCGATGAAAAAGGGCCGGGCTAAAAAGCGCCCGAAGCGATTGATGTAATAGTCGGCCAGGGTAACCTCCGGCCGGATCGGAAACAGGCGGCTGCGCAGATAGGAACCAAGCATCCGCAACGATTGCCAGGGTCCAAACACCCTCAAGATCTCAAGGGGACGGATCGGATAGTCAAAGAATTTGCCCTTGTACAGCCAGCGGGACAGGCGGGGGCGGGTGATAAAGTCATCGCCGAGCACCTCGTACCACAGGTCCCTCACCTCCTGGCTCTTGGTGAAGAAGCGATGGCCGCCAATGTCAAAGCGATAGCCCTTGTATTCCACCGTCCGCGAGATGCCGCCGACGTAGGTCGGATCGGCCTCCAGGATGGTTGCCGTCCGGCCGTGTCGGGTCAACTCGTAGGCGGCGGTCAACCCGGCTGGCCCGGCGCCGATGATCACCACCCGATCCTGCGTACCCATATGCCTCTCCGTATCTGTTTACCGCAGAGCCCGCGGAGGACGCAGAGAATCTGGAAAATCATTCACCACGCGGCGAATGCCATCCTTCAGGACCCTGACATTGAAGTTGATCAGCAAGCCCACCTTGCAACCAGAAAGCTTCAGGTAGGAAAGCAACTGAGCCTGATGAATCGGCATCAGGCGATCAACGGCCTTAACCTCGACAATGACTGCTTCTTCGACGAGAAGATCCAGGCGGTAGCCACAATCCAGCTTGACCTCCCGATAGACCACGGGCAGGGGTTTCTGTTGTTCCACCTTCAGGCCGCGTTGGGCCAATTCAAAAGTCAGACAAGTTTCATACGCCGACTCCAGGAGGCCAGGCCCCAAGGCGCGGTGCACTTCAATAGCTGCACCGATACTGCTCGCCGTGATCTGATCTAGATTTTCCCGTTCTTTCATCCCAGCGCCCTCTGCGTTCTCAGCGGTAAACAAATATGTCTCCTCTTCAGGCAACAAACGCTTTCCACGGCTCAGGGAGCGTGGCGCAGCCGGGGCACCAGCAGCCCCAGGGCAGCGGTGCCGAGCAGGCAGGCCCCTGCTGCCAACAGCAGGGGCGGGGTCACGCCGGCGTGAGAAGCCAGGAAACCGACGGCCAGCTCGCCCACCCGCACGGCGCCGACCGATAGCAGAATCACAATGCTGAGTGTCCGCCCCCGCAACTCGTCCGGCACATAGACCTGGACCAGGGTAAAGGCCAGGCTGCGCACGGCCACCACCCCCGCGCCGACCAGCATGACCATCAGGCCCGACAGCCAGGCAGAGCGGGCAAGGGCAAACAGGGCCAGCAGCGGCCCGACCAGCAACGCCAACCCCCAAGCCAGTTTGCCACGCCGACCCGGCCAGCGGCTCACCACGCCGGCCAGGGCAACGGCGCCCAACACCGCCCCCAACCCGGCCAGGGCGTTCAGCACCCCCAACCCCACCTCTCCCACGTCCAGGATGTCCAGAGCAAAGACCGGTAGAAACCGCTGATAGGGCATGACGAACAGGCTGACCAGCAGCGACAACCCCAGAGCGGCAGCCAGGAACCGTTCACGCGCCAGATAGCGCACCCCGCCCAGCATCCCGCCCTCCGGCGACCGGCTACGGGCCGCTGCCTCCGAGGAGGGCAAACGCAGCAACCGCAAGGCGATCCCCGAAGCCAGAAAACTGACCGCGTTCAGGGCAAAACAGACCCCTTCGCCGGCCCAGGCGACCAGCAACCCACCCAGAGCCGGGCCGATCACCCGCGACAGGTTGAACACCGAGGCGCTGAGCGCCACACCTGCATCCAGGTCCTGCATCTCCACCGTGTCCACGATCAGCGCCTGGCGGGCCGGTTTGTCCAGGGTGGCCAGGCTCTGGATCAGTATCTCGACCAGGATCACGTGCCACACCTGCACCCGGCCGGTCCAGGTGAGGGCGGCCAGCCACAAGGGCGGCAACACGGCGGCCATCTGCACCCAGATCAGATATTTCTGCCGGGGCAACCGGTCGGCCAGGGCACCGCCGAGGAACATGAGGGGCACCAGAGGCAGCAGCGGCAAAAAGCCCAGCAACCCCAGCGCCAGAGGGGCCTGGGTCAGGCGGTAGATGAGCAACCCTTCGGCCAGGTATTGCATCCAGGTGCCGATCTGCGACACCACGGTGCTCAGAAGATAGAGGCGATAGTTGCTGTGCCGGAAAGCCCCCAGGGCGTGCACACGCACCGCCGGGGCAGCCGGCAGGTCAGTTCCCAGCGTCAACGGCTACTCTCCCACCTGGTCGGCCTGCCACTCCTCCCGCAGCAGACCCATGATCACTTTGTCGTGAAACCGACCGCCGGTAAAGGCCGCCTGGCGCAGTACCCCCTCTTGCTTGAAGCCAAACAGCCTGCTCATCTCAATCACGCCGTGATTGAAATCGTAAATGACGGCGTACAGGCGGTGCAGGTTCAGCTCGTTGAAGGCATACTCGATCATCAACAGGCCCGCCTCCTCGGCATAGCCGTGGCCCCGCTCCTCCGGGTCGAGCAAAAAGATGCCGTTCTCCGCCTCTTGATTGCGCCAGTCAATCTTGTCCAGGCCGATCATGCCCACCGTCTTGCCCTCCACGGTCTCAATCATCAGGATGATGCGGTTGCGGTCGGCCAGCAGTTCCTCGTACCACTTTTTCTGCCCCCCCGGGTTGATGAGGAACGGGGAGAAAAAGAAACGCCGGTTTTCCGGATCGTTGCGCCAGCGGGCCAGCAGCGGCAGGTCACGCTCCTCCACCGGCCTGAGAATCACCCGTTTGCCTTTAATCATCCCTCCTCCTCTCCAGATTCAGCACCTCGCCGTTCACAAATGAAGCTTCTGCCGAGGCCAGAAACAGCACCGTCTCGGCGACGGCCTGGGCCGGCTCATCCGGCACGAGTACGGCGTTGCAGGCGATCCCCCGCCGTCCATACTCCTTGGCCACGCTGCGCACCAGGGAACGCAGCGCCGACCCGGCCACGGCCTGGCCCAGGCCCTCAGTCCCGGCCGGGATGAGGCACACAATCCGCCCTCCCTCGCCGCCGGCCAGGAACTCCTGCAACACCCGCTGCACGACCAGGAACGGCCCGCGCAGGTGGACGGCCAGGTTTTGATTCCACTCCGCCAGCGAGGTCTCGGCCAGAGGTCCGTCGGCCAGGACCGGTCCGTCTGCGCCGTTGAACACCAGCACATGCAGGGTGAAGAACTGCTCCCCGGCCTGGTCGAACAGCCGTTCCACCTCCTCCGGCGACGCCGGATCGGCGACGACGAACAGGAGCCGCTCCGCCACCCCCGCCTGGCGGGCAGCCGCCAGGAGGTCGGCCGCCGCCGCTTCGCTCCCCGGCCGTCCGCTACAGAGGACCGTTGCGCCGCGCCGGGCCGCCAGCAGGGCCACCTCCTGCCCGATCCCCTCGGCGCCGCCGACCACCACCCAGCCCTGGCCATCAAACCGCACAGGCATCCTGGACCGCCTCCTCGAAGGTCAGGAGTTTTGCCTTGCGGCTGACCCGTCGGGCAAAAGCCAGCAGGCTATCCCCCGGACCACACTGCACAAAGCAATCTATCCCGACATCCATCAAATAGCGCAGGCTCTCCTCAAAGCGGACCGGGGCCGTAATCTGCTCGATCAACGATTGTCGGGCGGCGGCTGCATCGGCCAGGGGGCGCGCCGTGACATTGTCAATCACCGGCAGGCGCGGATCGGCAAAAGGCACACAGGCCGCCAGCGCGGCAAAGGCCGGCACCATCGGCCGCAGCAGGTCACAGTGAAACGGCGCGCTTACGGCCAGGGGCACCGCCGCCGCGCCCTCCTCCTCGCAAAACCCGGCTGCCGCCTCGACCGCCGCGCGCGCCCCTGAGATCACCGTCTGGCGGGGGGCATTGTAACCGGCGACCGACACCGCCCCCAGGGACTGCGCCGCCCGGCAGGCGGCCTCAACCCTCTCCCCTTCCAGCCCGACAATGGCCATCATCGCCCCTTCCCCCTCCGGCACCGTCTCTTGCATCAGCCGGCCCCGTTCAGCCACAAGCCATACTGCCGCCTCAAAGTCCAGCACACCGGCGATCACCAGGGCCGAGCTCTGGCCCAGACTATGCCCGGCCAGCATATCCGGGACGACCCCCAGCGACATCAGGTGGCGCGCCTGGGCGACGCTGAGGGTCAACACGGCCGGCTGGGTGATCGCCGTGCGCCGCAGCTCTCCCGCCGGTCCTTCGGCCATGATCCGGGACAGAGAAAAGCCCAGGGTCGCGTCGGCAGCCGCAAACAGCCGCCGGCACTTTTCGCACGAGGCGGCCAGGTCGCTGCCCATGCCCACGACCTGGCTGCCCTGTCCGGCAAAGAGAAAAGCGATACCCATTCCCGTTTCCTTTAGAGCCAGTCTGAAAAGCTTACCACAAAGGCCACAAAGGAACACGAAGGAAACGAATAAAAAGCGCATGGTGCCTTTGGTGTCCTTTGTGTCCTGGTGGTTTTCAGACAAACTTTTAGAGCCAGTCCGCCCTGCCGACGACGATGCAGGTGTTCAGCCCACCAAAGCCAAAGGCGTTGGACAGGGCCACCTCGATCTGATAGGGTCGCGCCTGATGGGGCACAAAATCCAGGTCCAGGCCCGGTTCCGGTTCCTCCAGGTTGAGGGTCGGGTGCAGAAAGCCATACTCCATCTGCAACACCGTAGCGATCAGCTCGACGATGCCGGCCGAAGTCAGGCAGTGGCCGAGAAGAGACTTGGTGGCGTTGACCGGGATGCGGCGGGCGTGCGCGCCAAACAGCTCTTTGATGGCCTGCACCTCGACAAGGTCGCCCAGCACCGTAGAAGTGGCATGGGCGTTGATATAGTTGACCTGTTCCGGGGCGACCTGCGCATCCTGGAGGGCCAGGCGCATGGCCCGCGCCTGCCCCTCGGCGTTGGGTTTGGGCAGCCGCGAGGCGTCGGAGGCCGATGCCCCGCCCAACAGTTCGGCATGGATGCGGGCACCGCGCCGCCGCGCCCCGGCCAGCGTCTCCAGCACCACCGCCCCGGCCCCTTCCGCCGGGACAAAGCCTTCGCGCCGGACATCGAAGGGGCGGCTGGCCCGCCACGGTTCGTCGTTGAAGGAGCGCACCGAGATGGCATCCATGATGGCCCAACTCTGGAGCACCACCGGGTCCAGGTCCACCGAGCCGCCGCTGACCAACACCGCCTCGGCCCGGCCAGCACGGAGCAGGTCCAGCGCCATCAGCAGCGCCACATTGCCGCTGGCGCACGCCCCGCCGACGGAAAAACTGGGGCCTTTCAAGCCCAGCAGCTCCGAGCCAACCGACAGCACATCGGTGTCCAGGAACATCAGGGCGTAGAGCGGGTCAATGAACTCCGGCTCCTCCTGCAATGTCAACACGTTGTCGTAGATATAGCGGGTGCTCAGGTTATGCCCGGCCAGCACATGCCCGAACCGCTCCGGGTCATAGGGCGCCCCCTCCAGGCCGGCGTCGAGAAAGGCCTGCAGGTCGGCTGCGGCCGTCAGCCGGCCGGGGAGCGGGGTGGCGCGCAGCAGCCGCAGCGCCTGCTCCACCAGGTCAGGCGGATAGTCCGCCCCGACGTGGGCCAGGTGGGCCTTCAGGTCGAAATCGCTCAGGTCGCCGCCGATCCTGGAATAGATGCGCCCGTCCATCTGCTTCCAGCGGGTGATGCCCGAACGCCCGGCCTGAAGCGAGTCCCGATATTCGGTCAGGGTTTCGCCGATGGCGGTGACGACGCCCATGCCGGTCACCACCACCCGGCGCTCATCCTCTCGCCTGTTTGCGGCCATGCTCAACTCCCTCAACAAAAGCCCACCGATGCCCGGGTCCGGTTTTCCCTGTCCTACACCCGGGCCACTATCACGCAGGCGTTCAGCCCGCCAAAACCGAACGAGTTGGACATACCCACCTCAATTTGATAGGGGCGTGTCACATTGGGCACAAAATCCAGGTCAAAGCCCTCATCCGGTTGCTCCAGGTTGAGAGTCGGGTGCAAAAAGCCATACTCCATCTGCACCAGGAGGGCCACGAACTCGACCAGGGCGGCAGCCGTCAGGCAATGGCCGATCAGCGATTTGGTGGCGTTGACCGGGATGCGGCGGGCATACTCGCCAAATACCTCCTTGATGGCTGCCACCTCGACGGCATCGCCCACAAGGGTCGAGGTGGCATGGGCGTTGATATAGTTCACCTGCTCCGGGGCGATACCAGCAGCCTGCAAGGCCTGGCGCATGACGCGCACCTGCCCCTCGACCACAGGTCGGGGCAGGCGGGTGGCATCGCACGTGACCGCGCCGCCCAGCAGTTCGGCATAGACACGGGCACCCCGCCGCCGCGCCCCGGCCAGCGTCTCCAGGATGACCGCCCCGGCCCCCTCGCCCGGCACAAAGCCTTCGCGCCGCACGTCCCAGGGACGGCTGGCCCGCTGCGGCTCGTCGGCGAAATTCCGCCACACCAGCGCGTCCACCAGCGCCCACCCCTGGAGCGCCACGGGGTCCAGCTCCTGGGTCGCTGCCGAAACGACCACCGCGTCCACCCGCCCGGAGCGCAGCAGGTCCAGGCCGTTGAGCAGGGCCACATTGCCACTGGCACAGGCATTGCCGATCATATAGTTGGGGCCTTTGACCGTCAACAGCTCGCCGATCTTGCCCAGGATGTCGGTGTCCCACAGGACCACGCCCAGGAGAGGGTCTATGTAATCTGGATCCTCGTTGAATTCCAGCACGTTCTGGACGAAATAGTTCATGTTCAGGTTGTTGCCGCCGAACAGGTGTGCCACCCGCTCCGGCTCCAGCCCGGCATTAGGCAACCCGGCATCCACGAAGGCCTGCAGGGCAGCAGCCGCAGCCAGCCGTCCTGTGAGCGGCGTGGCGCGCAGGACGGTGTGAGCGCGCTCGACCAGATGCGGCGGATAGCCCGCCCCAACCCGCTCCAGATGGGCAGCCAGGTCAAAATCGCTCAGGTCACCGCCGATCTTGGACAGGCAGCGTTCATCCATCCGCTTCCAGCGGGTGATGCCGGAACGGCCGGCCCGCAAGGAGTCACGGAACCCGGCGGGGGTCTCGCCGATGGGGGTGATGATGCCCAGGCCGGTGACGACGACCCGGTGCTCATCGGCGTGGCTCTGGTTACTCATGGTTGACGTCTCCCGCATATGGGTTCTGTGCTGCATATTGCGTGAGTTGGGCGATGGACAGGAGATAGGGACCGTCTGGGCCGGCGATGAGGCCGAGCCGCACCTCAAACTGCGAACGGCCGGGCGGGGCCTGGACCACAGCGCACCCCCGTTCCAGGTCCAGCGCCCGGATCTCGACCCCGGCCGGGCTGACCGGCTGATGGGGCCACAACGCCTTCCAGGCCGCCTCTTTGGCCGTCCAGGCGGCGAGTCCGGCCAGCGCCAGCCCCTCCGGGGCGCGGGCCAACAGGGCACGCTCCCGGCGCGAAAAGGCATAGCGGCTGTGCGCCACGTCGGTCGGGCGGACCCGTTCCAGGTCCACGCCGGTGTGGCACCTGGCGCCCGGCCAGGCGCAGGCCAGCGCCAGCCGCCCTGAATGGGCCAACGAGACCGAGACGAGGCCCTCAACCCCGTCCACGCGCGCCCGCGGCTCGCCGGCCGGCCCGCTGAGCACCTGGATCGAAGGGGGGGGCACCCGGCCGGCCAGCAGCCGCTGCACAGCCCGATGCGCAGCCAGCCGGCCCAACAGGAACTGGCGGCGACGGCACCCGGCCGGCCAGCGCTGTTCGGCCTGTTCGCGCTCGGCCGGCGACAACCTCATCAGGAGCAGGTCAGGCGGCTGACCCTGGTCGGCCAGGAGGACCAGCCGCAACCGGCCCTCACCGGGTTTGGGCCGCGGCTTTTTCAAAGACATCCAGCAGGCCCTTCAGATCCCGCACTTCCAACAACTCGCTGCGCGGCACTTTGATGCGCAACTGCTTCATCGAACGCGAGACCACCTCGACGACCTCTAAAGAGTCGGCGCCAAAATCGCGCATGCTATTCGATTCCAGGATCTCTTTCCCCCTGGCGCCGGGGATGATCTCCTGAATGTTGGCCTTGATCACGGCAAAAATTTCCTCACGAGTCATTCTGAACCTGTCTCCTTCGTAACTGCTCACCCTCCCGCAGGCTTGGCAGCAGTTTCAGGCAGAAATTCGTTGAATAGTCGGACG
Organism: Anaerolineae bacterium; assembly: GCA_034434895.1. GTDB lineage: Bacteria > Chloroflexota > Anaerolineae > JAAYZQ01 > JAAYZQ01 > DAOTXL01. The sequence continues at coordinate 8,439 of DAOTYI010000280.1, read as the reverse complement.
CAACGAACGATTTCAACCAGATTCCAAGCCTGCGGGAGGGTAGGCTGAAAAATTTCCTCACGAGTCATTCTGAACCTGTCTCCTTCAAAGGATGGCTACGGCAGCCACTGAACAGATCTTGTTGTGGTGCAAACATTGCCCGATGACGGTGAGCAACAACCCCTCTTCCCAAAGATGGGCTATGATCTCCAGCTCGCCGCCGGGCGTGACCGGCCGGAGGAAACGGGCGGCGAAAATGTGCGTCAGCGCAGCACCTTCCGCCCCGGAAAGGCCGGTCCGGGCCAGGTGGAGCAGGCCGCCCGCCTGGGCAATGGCCTCCACCTGCAAGACGCCAGGCCACACCGGCCGGCCCGGAAAATGCCCGGCCAGGACTGCCCCGGCCCGGTTCAGATCATAGCGGGCGACCACGATGCCCCGCTCCAGGTCAAGCCGGGTAACCCGGTCCACCAGCAGGAACGGATCGCGGTGCGGCAGCAGCGCTTCGACGGCTGCCCGGTCGAGAAACGGCCCCTTTTCCCGCTCAACCGGCGGCAGGAGCAGCTCCTTCGCTGCCCGGCGCAAGAGTTCTACCCCCTCGGCGGACAGATCCCAGGTCATGAGGCCGGTCCCTCCTCTTCCGGGAACCCGCCCGGCAGGCCACGGCCGGTCAGGTACGCAATCGGGCTGACCAGCGACCAGCCTTCATCCACGACGATCACCTGGCCGGTCACAGCATCCATCCAGCCGGAGCAGAGGGCCACGCACACCCGGGCCACCTGGCGCGGGTCAAGCAGCCAGGTTCCTAACCGGCTCTGGATGGCTTCCACCGTCTCGTCACCAAATGTTGCCCGGGCGCTGGCAGTGTCCAGCAGGCCGGGGCGGACGACGTTGACCCGCACGCCGTATCGTTTGAGGCGAAAGGCCAGGTAGCGGCACAGCGTTTCCAGCACCGCCTTGGCAGCGCCGGCCAGGTCATAGCCGTCAAAGCAGACCTCCCCACCGCCGCTGGAGATGCCGATGACATACCGCGGATAACGCCCGAAAGCCTGATGCGCCGCCTGAACCAGGTCCACCACCGGCCAGGCTGAATATCTGAGCGACAGTTCAAAGGCGTTTCTTTTCAGATCTTCCAGATCGCGCACCACTTTGGCAAAGGCGACGTTGCTGATCACGACATCCAGCCGGCCGACCTCCGCCTGGAGCAGGGCCATCAGCTCCCGCGTCGCCTCCGGGTCGCCGGCGTCCGCCTCGACGATGCGTGGCACAGGCAGGCCCAGGGTCCGAAACTCGGCGGCCAGCTCCTCTTCATCCACGCTCCCCCAGCGATGGGTGAGATAGACCCGGGCGCCGGCGCGGGCGAACTCGATCCCGATCGCCTTGCCCAGCCCCCGCGTTCCGCCGGTGATGAGGACCACTGCGCCCTGCAACCCCTCCGCCATCAGAGCATCACCTCCCGCAATCCCCCACCGACATAGATCGCCTGGCCGTTGGCCAGAGCTGCCCGCGATGAAGCCAGGAACAGGACCACAGAGGCCACTTCACCGGCCGTTGCCTGCCGTTTCTGGGGACAGGCTTCGATGACGGCCCGTTTCAGCCCTTCCGGCACCTGCCGTGTCAGCTCCGTTTCAACCGCCCCCACGACGATCAGACAGGCAGAAATGCCATGCCTGCCATACTGCCGGGCGATGGCCTGTGTCAAGCCGATCAGCCCTCCCTTGCTGACTGCATAGCTGGCATTGGAGGGCGCTCCCTCCTGCATCACCGAGCCGATGGAGAGGATCCGCCCTCCTGTGCCCTGCGCCAGGAACTCCCGGACCGCCCGGCGCGAGACCAGGAACGGCCCGGTGAGGTTGGTGGCGATGACCTCGTCCCAGGTTGAGAGGGGAAGAGAGACCAGCAGGGCCTCGCGGCTGATGCCCGCATTGTTGACCACTACATCCACCCGGCCAAAGGTGCGGCGGGTGATGTCGAACAGGGCTTCGACCTCTTCCTCACGGGAGACATCGGCCTGCACAGCGAGCAGACGCCCTCCTGCCTGCGCTGCTTCTTCCTGGACCGTCGGGCCGGGGGTTCGGGCACAGAAAGCAACCGCTGCGCCCCGCCTCACCGCCTGGCGCACGATCTCGGCGCCGATCCCCCGCGAGCCGCCGGTGACGAGAAGGACTTTGCCCTTCAGCTCAGGAGCAGTATCCAGAGGGTTGGTCACGCCGTCCCTCCCCGACGGTGGGCCGGGGGTTGAAAAGAGCGGATAGACTCGATGACATACTCCACCTCCTCGTCGCTCAACCCCGGATGCATGGGCAGGGAGAGGATCCGTTCAAAGGCGGCCTCAGCCTGGGGCAGATGAGGCCGGTTGCCATAACAGGTGTAGAGGTGGATCGGTTTATAATGGACGCCGGTGCCGATCCCTTTCTCCTGCAGATAAACGTTCAGATCGTCCCGGCCTTCCACCTGGATGCAGTAGATGTGCCACGACGAGATCGAATCGGGGGTGTCCATACGCGGCGTCTGGAGCCAGGGGAGATCGCTCAGGCCGGCGGTGTACATCTCGGCGATCTGTCGGCGACGGGCGTTGGTGGCCGGCAGCCGGCGCAGTTGTACCAGGCCGATGGCCGCCGCGATGTCGTTCATGTGGCATTTGAGTCCGATCTCGTCCACGAAATATTGCCACCAGTAGGAGCGATCGGCGCCGGTGCGATCCCAGGTGCCCCGGTCAATGCCCAGCCAGCGCAGCCGTTTGGCCCGTTCCATCAACGCCTGATCGCAGGTGACCAACGCGCCGCCATCGCCGGTGGCCAGGTTTTTGACAGCGTGAAAGCTAAAGCAGGCCAGGTCCCCCAACGTGCCGGCCTTGCGGCCCTTGTATTCGGCGCCGCAGGCATGGGCGGCATCCTCGATGAGGGGGATCTTGCCCGCCACCTGGCGCAGGCGATCCATATCCACCGGCCGCCCGCCATAGTGCACCGGGATGATGGCCCGGGTGCGGGGCGTGATTTTGCGCGCCACATCCTCGATGTCAATCAGCAGGGTATCGGGGTCCACATCGGCAAAGATGGGGGTGGCCAGATTGTAGGCCACGGCATGGGCAGTGGATACGAAGGTCATGGCCGGTACGATCACTTCGTCGCCATGGTTGATGTGCAACAACCGCACCGCCAGGTCCAGTGCCGCCGTCGCCGAGCTGAGGCCCACGGCGTAGGGCGCCCCCAGGAAAGCGGCAAACGCCCGCTCAAAGTCGGCGGTCTTGGGCCCCAGGCCGATCCAGCCGGAGCGGAGCACCTCCGCTACAGCCTGAATTTCCTCTTCACCCATAAAAGGCTTGAAGAGTTGAATGTTCATTCACTCTCACTTTCTGTTTTGGGCACAGACCAACGCAGACGAATACCGATTCCTGGAGTTCATCGGTGGAGCTCCGCGTTTTTCCGCGCCATCCGTATCCTTCTGAACTTGACTGTGTAACCCCTGTCGCTAGAGTTCATGCACATAAGCCAATTGCCTCGTCAAAAATTTTAACCACCAAGACACCAAGACTCAAAGATTTAGGGAAATTTCTTGGTGTCTTTGGGCCTTTGTGGTGGAATTTCTTATTGTGAGTAGACTCTACTCAGAGCCTGGCTGAAAAGTCTACCACGGAGGCGCACAGGACAAAGAAATGGCATGAAATTGACAGAAATTCTTTGTATCCTTCGTGTCCTTAGTGGTTTTCAGACTGGTTCCTGGAGGGGACCGATCGGGCCAGCCACACGTTGGGATCGGGCTGCCAGCCCGGGTGGCGCAGGCGGTCTATCAGCCAGCCCCGGCCCATCGTCCGCTTTTGCAGGGCCAGGCGGCGCTTGGGTTGAATGCGCGGCATCCGCGCCACAGCCAGGCCCAGGCCCAACAGGGCCATCGGCACGGCGGCCAGGCCGTAGAGCAGGTTCCGCATGCGCGACAGGCCATGTTGCTGACCACGATGCAGGTGTCCTCGCAGCAGACGGGGCAGCATGGCCACGAACTCACCCGTGTAGCTCACTTTGTAAAAGGCCAGCAGGTTGTTGCGCGAGGAACGCAGCGCCTTGAGCAACGTCCGGCGGTTGAGCTTGAGTTGCCAGTCGCTGTGGTTATAGGCCACCGAACAGGGGACAAACAGCACCTTGCGGCCGATGGAGTTGATGCGCAGACAGAGGTCAATCACATCGCCGTACATAAAAAAGTCGTCATCCAGGATGTAGCCCAATTCGTCCACCAGGCGGCGGTCAATCATGCTCGCCGCAGTATCGGCGGCCAGGACCGGGATGGGGGCCGAGAGGGCCGTGAGCGGCATCGAATAGTAGTCAAGCACCCCGTAGCCGGTCAGATCGCAGATATAAGCCCGCTCCGGCCAGCCAATCCGGTCGTGGGGATTGAATTCGGGCCACCAGGGGAAATAGATGTTGCTGGCGACCAGGCGCGCCAGGGGGTCGCTCTGCACGGCTTCCACCAGGGCCGAGAGCCAATGGCGATGCACGACCACATCCTGGCTCAAATAGGCCAGGTATTGCCCCCGGGCATGATCCCGGGCCTGATTGAGGCCGGCATCCACACCCAGATTTCGCCCGTGGCGCAACAGCCGTACCTGGGGATAGTTGGCCGCCACATAATCGGCCGACCCATCGGTCGAGCCGTTGTCTATCAGCAAGATCTCGAATTGTTCCTCTGGAAAGTCCTGATCAAGGACTGAGTGCAGGCAGGCATCCAAATACCTTCGACCATTGAAGGAGAGGATAAAGACCGTTACCAGAGGGGCAGTGCTGACCTGATGAGGATAGCCTCTGGTCATGATATTCTATTCAACCCTTCCGAGCCACCGGCCAGTCCAAAAGGCATGGCCGATGACATGTTTTAATGATTATAACCCTAAATTCTCTTCAGGTCAAATCCAACCGGCCCTATTGTAGGGCAACTGCTCGCAGTTGCCCTCCAGTAGTTGCCCTACTCTGAGGCACGCCCGATCAGCCACAGGCCGGCCCCCACCACCGGCACGCAGGCCAGCAGGGCCACTTCCCAGTCCAGCAGATGGTCCCTGGCCCACTGCCAGCCGAAGGGAAAATAGAGAAGCGGCGCCAGCAGACAGAGGATGAGGGCCACGGAGCGACGGCGGTCAGGGGCAGGGCCGGCGATCAGGGCCGCAGGAACCAGCAGCCAGGTGACATACCAGGGCATGAACTGCAAACCGACGAAGAACAGATAAAAGAGGATCACATCGAAACAGGCACGCATCAGGTCACGCCGGGCCAACCGCAGCCGATTCAGGTAGAACGGGACAAACGCCAGGATGGTGAGAAGCTTGACCCCCTGGACAATCCGCTCTCCTGCCTCCGGCCACAGGTTCGAGAAGGCCTGGATCAACAGATTGGGCAGAGAGTTGCCGTGGATGTCGCTCTGCATCAACAGGCCACGAAAGGTCGCCGCCCCCGCCCAGAAGGGAGCATAGGCCAGCACCGCCGGCAGAATGGTCAGGGTCGCAACCCCCACTGCCCGGCGGACACGGGCCGGCCAGGTGAGACCCTGCCCCACAAGCCAGAGGGCCACCGGCGGCACCCAGAGCAAGGCCACCGGCTTGATCAGCGCCGCAGCCATCAGGCACGGAACGGCCCACAGACCCCGGCCGTGGGCGAGAAGGCAAAAGCCCAGCAAAGCAAAGGCAGCAACCGCCGCGTCATTGTGCCCGTTGCCCACCAGCTCGTGGAGCAACAGCGGATTCCAGGCGTAGAACAGCATCCCGGCCACCCTGTGGGCCGGAGCCGATCGCCTGAGAGTCCTGTAGACCAGCAGGGCGCCAAGCAGGTGAAACCCGGCGGCCATCCCCTTGAGCAGGAAGAGATTGAGCACCAGCCGGTCGCGGGCCAGCCAACCCAGGGCCGAGGTCAGGGCAATCCACAGCGGCCCATAGCCGGTAGTGGCCGGCAGGTGATGAAAGGTTACACAGAAGTAGAATGGATCGGCGGCAAAGTCGCTGTAGCGATGGGCAAATGGGTTCTCGCCCAGCACGGCCACGATCCGGCCCTCGAACAGATACCCATACAGATCGGACGAGGTGATAGATTGGACAGGGATGAGCAACAGGCAAAAGATCAGTGTCCAACCCCCTACCAGCCAGGCATCATCCCGGCCCTCTCCCTGCCGGGCCACATGGCGACAGGCAATCAGGTACAAGAGGAACAGAAGGGCCAGGGCAGCATAGAACAGCACCCCCCGCCACGGCTCCCTGGCCGCGTACTGATAGATCTCGTCCTGGACGTTGAGGGCATATCGGGGCAGCCAGTAGGGCAGGGTAAAGGCCAGCAGATAGACCAGGGCGCTGGCCAGGCCCAGGAGGAACAGCGGTCTGCGCCGGTCAGACCTCATCGCCTTCACTCCGACAGGGGCGCTTTCACACCCGCCAGGGCGCCGGTTCACCCTTCAAAACAGAGCCGGTTGCGCCGGCTCCCGGTATGGGATGCCCAGGTGCTCGTAGGCGCGGCGGGTGGCCACCCGGCCCCGTGGCGTTCGATCCAGGAAGCCGAGCTGCAACAGGTAGGGTTCCACCACGTCCATAATCGTGTCCGACTCCTCAGACAGGGCAGCCGCGATCGTCTCCAGGCCCACCGGACCACCGTCAAACTTTTCGATGATGGTGCGCAGCACGCGGCGGTCTATGTCATCCAGGCCCAGCGGGTCCACATCCAGCAGGGAGAGCGCCTCCTGGGCCACGGCCAGGGTGATGATCCCTTCAGCGCGGACCTGGGCATAATCGCGCACCCGCTTGAGTAGGCGGTTGGCCACACGGGGCGTGCCCCGCGCCCGACGGGCGATCTCACAGATCCCCTCCTGGTCAATCTCCACCCCCAGAATGCGCGCCGAGCGCCGAACAATGGCCTCCATCGCCGCCTCGTCGTAAAAGTCCAGGCGGTAGACCGCGCCAAAGCGGGCCCGCAGCGGCGCGGTCATCAGCGCCAGGCGGGTGGTGGCCCCGATGACCGTAAAACGGGGCAGATTGAGGCGGATGCTGCGTGCCCCCGGCCCTTTGCCAATGACAATGTCCAGGGCAAAATCTTCCATCGCCGGGTAGAGGACCTCCTCCACCACACGACCCAGGCGGTGAACCTCATCTATGAACAGCACATCCCCCTTGTGCAGGTTGGTCAGGATAGCCGCCAGGTCGCCGGCCCGTTCGATGGCCGGTCCGGAGGTGACCCGGATGTTCACCCCCATCTCGTGAGCCACGATGTGCGCCAGGCTGGTTTTCCCCAGGCCGGGCGGACCGTAGAACAGCACATGGTCCAGCGCCTCGTCCCGGGCCTGCGCCGCCCGGATGAGGATGCGCAGGTTTTCCTTGACCCGCTCCTGACCGATATACTCCTCCAGGCTCTGCGGGCGCAAACTGACATCCAGCCCGATCTCCTCCACCTTTTTCCTGGGAGAAATGATCCGCTCTGCCATGACCCCCTGCCACTCCCGTTCGGAACATTAGAGTTTATCTCGACAATGTTAAATTAACATAAACGGTGGCAAAGGTGGACCTCACCCCATCCCCCAACCCCCTTCCCCTCTCCGCTAAGGGGGGGACACAAAGTACAGCTTGCACTTTGACAACTTCATACGACTTCCACCACGCCGTGGGCGTCGGTCTGCCGGCGAGGCCACAGAGCATGAGTGAAGAAAGGCAACGCTCATCTCCTGTGGGGTACAATGGGGTTATCCCTGATGCCCAAGGAGGTTGGCTATGGCTTTGCGAGTTGTCTGTGAGCAGGTCTCCGCCCGAGAGGTTGACCGACGCCTGCAGAAGGTGTATACTCTTCTCAGCCGACCGGCGTCTCGTCGGAGACAGGACTCACCCACACGGGTTGAGTCGAGGGGTCCAGCCCTCAGCAGTCAAGAAACCATCGAAGGAGGTGACCGATGAAAGCCGCTCTGTATGTCCGGGTCTCCACGACTCTTCAAGAGCAGGAGGAGACTATCGCCAGCCAGTTGGCTGCTTTGCGAGCCTATGCCCAGGCCGCCGGTCTTGAGGTGCCACCGGAATGGGTCTTTCGGGACGAAGGGTATTCAAGCAGTACCCTGGACCGTCCCGCCCTGGATGCCTTGCGCGACCTGGTGCAAAGTGGCGCCTGTCCCCAGATTCTGGTTTACGATCCTGACCGGCTGGCCCGCTCCTACCTCTACCAGGCCCTGCTTCTGGAGGAGTGGCAACGCCTGGGGGTGGAAGTGACCTTTCTCAATCACCCTCGGCAGGCGCAAACCCCTGAGGAGAAGATGCTCCTGGAGATGCAAGGGGTCTTTGCCGAGTTTGAACGGGCCAAGATCCTGGAGCGTTTGCGGCGGGGGCGGTTGCACTAGGGCTGAGTTTGAGCCCTCGCGCCTCCTGACGTACAATAGGGTGCAAACCTTTGCCAGGAGGAGTTGATGGAATCGCTCGTGCCAGCCGTGTTGTTCACCTACCTGACTCTGTTCAAGCCGCAT
>DAOTYI010000279.1:0-7010 GCA_034434895.1 Anaerolineae bacterium | reverse complement strand
AAATGTCATATTGATGGTTGCAGGAGCCATTGGTGCCTTCACACTATACTCTATTCTCCGTATCCTGCGAATCGCTATCACTCACGGGTCATCGTGACGGACTTGCTGGTACACTCTTGGGGATGGTTCATACCGGGTTGACCCCTGATGGGACACGGATGAACAGGGATGGGACGGATGGACACCGATTTTGCCTTCGATCACAGGAGGTACGCCGTTGACCCGGCAGGCTGACCACAAAGGCACCAAGACACGAAGAATGACCATGAAATCTTGGCGCTTTCTTGTCTTGGTGGTGAACATGTCCTCCCTAAATCCTGTTCGATTATCTGTGTTCATCCGTGAAATCGGTGTCATCCGTGTCCTATAAACTGACGGCTTCCGCGGCCCCCAAAAGAAGATTATTTTTCGTTGCGGAGGCTTCGCCTCCGCAATCTTTTGGCCTCGCCGCAGGCGGGTTTTGGAGATTTTCCCGCCTCGCTCTGAAAAAGGCCAAACTTTAAGGAAAGGGCCAGGGGGTAGGGGCATATGCGTCAGGTTAAGCGACTCGAGTCGCACCTCAGGGGCCTGCGGCCAGGCATCCACCGGCGTGGACGCCTCCGTCCGCGCAGGCGGACGGCCGGGTAGCCGAAGGCATTGCCTTCGGCTACCCGGTGCGATTTCCAATCGCCCGCGCCTGAAGTTGACGCCTATGGGGGGTAGGGGTGAGGTCGAAGCTCGTGACGGTCATGCACACCGGTTTGCACTCTGTAGCATCTTGCGGTATAATAAGCTATGCGTGGCCATCATTGCCCCTTGAGAGACCGATGAGGAGGGGTGACATTCGCCGTCGAAGCGCACTTTTCTGGGGCAGGGGCGACCAGGGCGGGCGCAAGGCCTGTCCCTGAAATTGGGGAGAGTGGAGAGCAGGAATGGCAGCAAGTGGTAAGTCAAAGGCATTGGAAACGACGCTGGCAACGATTCAGAAACGGTACGGCGAGGGAGCGATTATGCGCCTGGGGCAGGCCAGCCACCTGCAGGTTGAGGTCATCCCGACCGGTTCCCTGGCCCTCGACCTGGCCCTGGGCGTGGGCGGCATCCCCCGGGGCCGCGTCACCGAAGTTTTTGGCCCCGAAGGCTCCGGCAAAACCACCCTCTGTCAACATATTGTCGCCGAAGCGCAAAAGAGAGGGGGGGTGGCGGCCTTCATTGACATGGAGCATGCCCTCGATCCGGTCTATGCGGCCCGCTGCGGGGTGGACGTGGACGGGTTATATGTCTCCCAGCCTGACACCGGTGAACAGGCGTTGGAGATCGCCGAGGCGTTGGTGCGCAGCGGGGCGATGGATGTGGTGATCATTGACTCGGTGGCAGCATTGGTGCCCCGGGCCGAGATCGAGGGAGAGATGGGGGACAGCCATCCCGGCCTGCAGGCGCGGCTGATGAGCCAGGCGCTGCGCAAGTTGAGTGGGGCGATCAAGAGCAGCAACACGGCCATGGTCTTTACCAATCAGTTGCGGCAAAAGATCGGGGTGATGTATGGCAACCCGGAGACAACGACGGGGGGGATGGCGCTCAAGTTCTACGCCTCGGTGCGGCTGGACATGCGGCGAGTGGAGGCGATCAAGGAAGGGGGAGCGGTGATCGGCAACCGCACCCGGGTCAAGGTGACCAAGAACAAGGTGGCGCCTCCCTTCCGCGAGTGTGAGTTTGACATCCTGTATAACGAGGGGATCAGCAAAGAAGGGGACGTGCTGGACCTGGGGGTGGAGTTAGGGTTGATCGAGAAGCGGGGGGCGTTCTACTCCTACAAGGAGGAACGGCTGGCGCAGGGCCGGGAGAATGCCCGCCAGGCGTTGCGCGACAACCCGGCCCTCTGCCTGGAGATCGAGAACGCCATCCGCCGGGCTTCGGGGTTGAGCGAGGTCCAGATCGTCGCCGCAACAACCGAGATAAACAGCGAATAACAACTCGATAGCAGGCGTGGTGTCGTGAGGGTTGAAACCATGAGTGGGACACCATAGCCGCTCAGGATGCCGGAAGACCGGAAAAGTTGCTCAAAGCGGGGAAAGCTGTGTCTCTCACGCCCGTTTCTATCGGCTGAGCCCAGAGCAGGCAAGCCTGCCAGAGGGTCAAACGGCTTCCTCTGGATGAGGATTCTCAGCGCCCTCATCAGGGGATGGGGTTGAGCGATAGAGCAACCCCCACCAGGGGGTTGTAAGGGAGAACGATTGCTGAACTTGTTTGTGACGATCCACCTGTGCCGGGGCAGGGGTGGGGCCTTGCTATCTGTAAACTCCCCTGGCTCCTGCTGGATCCATGTTCGCGGACTTTGGCGTCGGGGCGGATAGTTTCCGATGATCACCGGGCGGGGTGGCCTTCCTGTTGAGTGCTATTTCTGTAAGCGCAGAGAAGTCTCTGCGTTCCCGGCGTTCTCTGCGGCCAAACCGGGCCAGCGATCTCTACGAGGAAGACTATCGCGAGCGGAGCAGGGAATAAGCTCAGGACCGAACAAACAGAATCGGCAGATGGGGAAAATGGCAGCGACCGGCCTGTGAGCCGGGTTCTTCGAGGGGGCCAATTTCCCATCTGCTGAAAACAGGCATTCGGCTCTCCATCTGACACACGGTCAGCATACCGGTATCGGCCATCACCGGTCTATTCGGCACACCCGGCCTGCCTGGGGTGTTTTCCCTGGGCAGGCCCCTGCGGCTGTGGTGACCCCGCTCACCACAGCCGTTTTGTATTCCGAGGAGTGATGTGGCCGGCACGATCACGGCGCTGAAGGTCCAGAAAAAGAAGCGAGATCGGGTGAGTGTCTACCTTGACGGCCGGTTCGCTTTTGGCCTGCCGGCCATTGTGGCCGCCCGCCTGAAACCTGGCCTGTTCCTGTCGGACGCCGAGATCGAGGCGCTGCAAGAGCAGGGGAGCAGCGAGGAGGCCTATCATCAGGCTCTGGATTACCTGGCCTATCGCCCCCGTAGCCGCGCCGAGGTGGTTGCCCACCTGAGCCGGCGGGGATGGACCGAACAGCAGATCGAAAAGGTCGCCGAACGGTTGGAACGGGCCGGATTGCTGGATGACCAGGCATTTGCCCGGTTCTGGATCGAAAACCGGGAACAGTTCCGCCCCAAAGGGGCGCGTGCCTTGCGCTACGAACTGCGAGGCAAGGGCCTCAGCGATGAGGTCATCGCGCAGGCACTCGGCCCGGTGGATATGGTGGCCAGCGCCTACCGGAGCGCAGAGAAAAGGGCGCACCAACTCGCCCACCTGGAGCGGCCTGTCTTCATGCGCCGGCTGATGGACTACCTGGTCCGCCGGGGGTTCGACTACGACGTGGCCCAGGAGGTGGCCGAGCGGTGCTGGACGGAGGTGACGGCAGGTGATTGAACAATCGCTCCTGCCTGGGTTGTCCGGCACAGGGAGGAGAAGGGGGAGAACAGGAATGGGGAAAGCGGTGAAGTGTCAACCATGATGAACCACACCCTGGAACATGATGTGGAAAGGACAGGAAAAAGATGGACAGGATCATCGTCGCTCTCATTATCCTGGCAGTGGGGTTGGCCTTGGGTGGAGTGGCTGGCTATTTCTACTTTCAGTACCGGGCCAGGTTGAAGGTCGAGGGGGCCCACCGCCAGGCTGAGCGCATCATCGGCGAAGCCGAGACTGCCGCCAAGGAGATGTTGATCCGGGCCCGGGACGAAGCCCATCACCTGCGGGAGGAAGCGGAGCAGGAGGGAAAACGGCGCGAGCGGCAATTACGAGAAGAAGAGGAACGGCTGCAAAAGCGGCGAGCCACTCTTGACGAGCGTTTTGAGCAGTTGGACAAGCGCGAACGCACCCTGAACCAACGTCAGAGCGCGCTTGATAAACGCCAGAATCAGTTGGAAAAGATAGAAAAAGAGCGACTGGCTGAGCTGGAGCGGGTGGCCGGTATGAGTCAGGAAGAGGCCAAAGTCCTCCTGCTCCAGACGGTGGAACAGGAGGCCCGGCAGGATATGGCCCGGGTCATCCGCGAAGTGGAGGCAGAGGCCAGGGAAGAGGCGGAGCGGCGGGCCAGGGAGATCGTGACGCTGGCCATTCAGCGCATCGCCTCCGACCAGGTGGCCGAGGTGGCGGTTTCAACCGTCCCCCTGCCCAATGACGAGATGAAAGGCCGGATCATCGGTCGCCAGGGACGCAACATCCGAGCCTTGGAGAACGCCACCGGGGTGGACCTGGTGGTAGATGATACGCCGGAGGCCGTTCTGCTGTCCTGCTTCGATCCGGTGCGGCGCGAGGTGGCCCGGGTGGCCCTGAGCAAGCTGATCCTGGATGGCCGCATCCATCCCGCCCGCATTGAAAAGGTGGTCGCCAAAGCGAGAGAGGAGGTGGATCAGATCATCCGCGAGGCAGGTGAGCAGGCTGCCATAGAAGCCGGCGTCCCTGGCCTGCGCCCGGAGATTGTCAGGCTGTTGGGGCGGCTCAAGTTCAGGACGAGCTACGGCCAGAATCAACTGGCCCACGCTGTCGAGACGGCTCACATCGCCGGCATCCTGGCAGCCGAGCTGGGAGCCAATGTGCAGGTGGCCAAGGCTGGGGCATTGCTGCACGACATCGGCAAGGCCGTGGACCACGAAGTAGAAGGCCCCCATGCCCTCATCGGCGCCGATCTGGCCAAACGCTACGGGCTGGCCCCGGCCATTGTCAACTGCATCGCGGCTCATCACGGCGAAAGTGAGGGCGAGTCGCTGGAAGCCATTATCGTGGAAGCAGCAGACGCCATTTCAGGGGCCAGGCCTGGCGCCCGGCGGGAATCGCTGGAGACCTACGTCAAGCGCATTAAAGCGCTGGAAGAGGTGGCCAACACCTTTGAGGGGGTCGCCGAAGCGTATGCTGTCCAGGCCGGGCGGGAGATTCGGATCCTGGTCAAGCCGGAGCAAATAGACGACCTGGCCGCTATCCAGCTCTCCAAGAATATAGCCAAAGCGGTGGAGGAGAATTTGCAATACCCAGGCCAGATCAAAGTCACGGTCATCCGCGAGACGCGAGCGGTGGATTTTGCCAGGTAGCCTGCTGGCAGAACAGGCCTCCAGCCCGCCCTGTACAGACCCGGCGAGCGCCTGAGAGAGGTGCAGGGCCTGAAGCCCAGGGCCTGGCAGCTTGCTTTTCTGAGCAGGATCGGGTACAATGGGGAAAAAGCCGATAACCCGATTCTCGTCACGCGTGGCCGGAGGGCCGAGGCCTGCTACGGGCAGTTGTGGCAAAGGGGATAGCCCCAGGTTTTCGCCAACGGTCCCAGGGGGAGACAAGGAGGCATCAAGATGGCGGATATCATCAAAGTGGCAGCTCAGTCCAGATCAACGGCTGTGGCCGGAGCCATCGCTGGCGTCGTCCGGGAACATGGTCGGGCCGAGATCCAGGCGATTGGTGCCGGGGCGGTGAACCAGGCGATCAAAGCAGCGGCCATCGCCCGGGGGTTTCTGAAACTGGATGGGCTGGACGTGGTCTGCATCCCCTCATTCGCAGATGTGGAGATCGGAGGGCAAGAGAGAACGGCCATTCGGATTTCGATCGAGCCACGATAGGACCTGACCGGTCAGGTCAGGACCCCTTCCGTCGCCGTCGGCGCCGATGGCTCGAGGGTTTGGCGGCAGCCGCGGCCCACTCACTTAGCTCCTGGTGGGCGACCTCGATGACCACCTCGCTCTCCAGCTCGACCTGAACCGTCTCCTTGACAACATTCACCTCGACCACCCTGCCCCGGCCATGCGGCGTGTCAATGACCTCGTTCCGCTTCGGCAGCCTGTTTCGCATCTCGGCATAGTAGTCACTCTCGTAGGCCAGGCAGCAAAGCAACCGTCCGCACAGGCCCGAAATTTCCATCGGGCTGAGGGGCAGGTCTTGCTGCTTGGCCATCTTGATCGAGACCGGGTCAAAGTCAGACAGCCAGGTGGAGCAGCATAGGGTCAGGCCACAGCGGCCGATCCCCCCCATCAGCTTGGCCTCATCGCGGACCCCGATCTGGCGCAGCTCGATGCGTGCTCTGAAAGAGTGGGCCAGGTCCTGAACCAGCTGGCGAAAATCTACCCGCTTCTCGGCGGAGAAGAAAAAGACCAGGCGGCTGCCATCGTAGTTGTATTCAGCCCGGATGACCTTCATCGGCAGGCCATGTTCCTGCACCTTTTCACGGCAGCGGTCCAACGCCTCCTGTTCTTTGCACCGGTAATAAGCCATCTGGGTCAGGTCTATGGCCGTTGCCCGCCTCAGGATACCCTTTAACCGGCCTACAACTTCCTGTTCGCTGATATGGCGGGGGGGGATGACCACCTTACCTACCTCTTCTCCACGGGCCGTTTCCACAACGACATATTCCCCGGTGGTCAGGTCCTCAAAACCGCTCGGGTCAAAATAGTACACTTTGGCCGCGGGGCCAAAGCGGATCCCTGTTACCAACGGCATACCTCTCCGCAACTCCTCAAAGATGTGATCTGTGCAATCAGGTTCCAATTCACCGCAGAGCAGGCCGAGAGCGCAGAGATGTTTTCGACTTGCTCAGCGTTCTCTGCGATCTCGGCGGTGAAAACGGCGCGATGGTGCGGAGCCTCCTGGGCTAATTGCACAGGTGTCAGAGATGCCAGCGGGGCAGCTTGAGCAGCAGCCCTTCTAACGCCAGCCGGCTGTTGACATTGGCCTCCAGTTGGACCGCAGCGGTCTGTAGCGCTCTGAGCACGGTCCATATCTGAAGCAGGCTGCCCTGCTTTGCCAGGGATCGCAGTTCGTCACTGCGGTCCAGGTTGATCAGGTCCCGCTCGTTGCCGTTATACAGCAAGAGAAGGTCACGCCACCAGCCGGTCCATACCTCCAACATCTCGCGCAACGCGGTTGATTCGCGGCTGGCCTCCCAGGCAAAATCAAGCCGCTCCACCCGGCTTGCCGCCAGGAGCTGCACCAGCCGGTCCAGGTGCTGTTGACGTTGGCGTAGCAACACCTCATCCTGGCTGGCGCGCAAGGCCCACCCCACCCGCCCCGCCGACAGGTGGGCCAGGAGC
>DAOTYI010000278.1:0-3792 GCA_034434895.1 Anaerolineae bacterium | reverse complement strand
CGCCTGGCAACTGGAGAATGAAACGGATGAAAAATTTGCCACCTGTCTCATTGGCCCGCCGGGAGGCCAGGGCCCTGTTCCGGCTGATCCCCTGGGTCGTCGCTTCGCTGCTGCTGGCGGCCTGGCTGTGGCGTGCTGACCTGGCAGCCACGTCGGGGCTGTTCCAATCGCCGCCCACGGCCACGCCGACCTCCGAACCGACCACGCCTGTCCCCACCGATACGCCCACGGTGGCACCGACCGAGGCGCCGACCGAGACCCCGCCTGCTCCTGAGGAAGCAACTGCCACGCCAGCCGAGGTGTCGCCGACGGCCACGGAGGCGCCGAC
Organism: Anaerolineae bacterium; assembly: GCA_034434895.1. Lineage (GTDB taxonomy): Bacteria > Chloroflexota > Anaerolineae > JAAYZQ01 > JAAYZQ01 > DAOTXL01. Next base: position 3,464 of record DAOTYI010000278.1, on the reverse strand, counting down.
CGCTACACCGCTGCCGCCCACTCCTACCGAACAGCCGCCGACCGTAACCCCCGTCCCAACGCCGGCAGGCACGGAGGGCAGCCAGCGCTATACGGAAGGGGAGTCGAACCTGAAGTTCGAATGGGGCAGGTTGTTCGATGCGGTTGCCCTGGGAGCATCCTATCTCTGGTTGTGTTGTGGGATCATATTGCTCCTGCTTCTTCTCCTCTTCTTCGGTGTTCTATGGATGGCCGGCAATCGTCGCCGGCAACGGTCAGGGGAGACAGAAGAGTAGCGGCTGGCTTGCGGGGTGGTGAACGGTCTGGCGCGGGTGCTCCAGGAGATGGACCCCGCGCCCTTTGTTCAGGAGTGATGGGGGTGGGAACGGGGAGGCGCCGGCATTGGGGGCTGGTCGGGCTGATCGGATTGGCCTTTGCCCTGCGCCTCTTTCGGCTCGATTTTCAGAGCCTGTGGCGCGACGAAGTAGACGCCGTCCGCTTTGCCTGTGCGCCCCTGGCCGATCTGTTAGGTGCCTTCGTCCGGCCCGGACAGAACGGGCCGCTGTACCATCTGCTGCTGCGGCCCTGGCTCCATCTGGCCGGGGATGGCGAATTTGGGCTGCGTTTCTTCTCGCTGATCTGGGGGGTGCTGGCCGTGCCGCTCACCTTCCGGCTGGCGCGGCGCATCTTCCCTTCACTGCCTGGGGTTGCCTGCCTGGCGGCGCTGCTGGCCACGACATCGCCCTACCTGGTGTGGTACAGTCAGGAAGGCAAGATGTACACCCTGGTCGTGGCCCTGATCCTGCTCTCGATGGACCGCTACCTGGCGGCTCTGGAGCGGGGCGGGACATGGCGGTGGCTGGTCTACGTGATCTGTACGGGCCTGGCCCCTTACGTCCATTTTGTGGCTGCCCTGATCATCCCGGCCCAGGTCTTTATCTTTCTGGCTCAGGACCGACTCTGCCGCCGCCACCGCTGGCGGCCCTGGCTGGCCAGTCTGGCAGTTCTCACCCTGCCCTATCTGCCCCTGCTGGCCTGGCAACTGCCCCTCCTGTTGCATCCGGGCGATACCGGTTTCCGCTTTGTGCCGTTGCCGGATATGTTTTCCTCAGCCCTGTCCAGCTATAGCCTGGGCGTGGTGCAGCCTGCTCCGTGGTGGACGCTGGCCCTCTTTGCCGGGCTGTGGCTGGCCGCCGGCCTGCTGTGGCGGGACCGGCTGGTGCGGCCTGCCTCCCTGGCGGTTCTGCTCTGCTGGCTGCTGGTGCCGATGTTGGGCCTGTTCCTCATCAGCCTGAGCCGGCCCCTCTACACCGCCCGCTACTTGATCTTTGTGTTGCCGGCCTGTCTGCTGTTGCTGGCCGGGGGACTGGCAGCCCTTGGCCGGAGGAGCCGGGTGGTAGCCGGCCTGTGGGCGGTGGCGCTTCTGGCATTGAATGGCCGGGGGCTGTGGCTCCAGGCCACCACCCCGCTGAAGGCCGACTTTCGGGCTGCCACCCGCTATGTACTGAGTCACCTGGCGGCCGATGAGGTGGTCCTCTTTCAGATCCCCTATGGTCGCTATTCCTTCGATTACTACGCCCGGCATCTCCCCCCAAAGGCGCCGGGTGCCGGACAGCCGTTCTCAAAGCATCCAGCCGGGAGCTACCGCGCCTTTTTGCCCCAGGTGGTCAGGCCGGGCAACGAGCTTTATCGCTGGGCCGAAGGCCCCTACACCAACGCCGGCATGAGTGCTGCCGAGCTGGACCGCCGTATGGCCGGGATCGCTGCCGGCAGCCGGGCTGTGTGGCTGGTTGCCACCGAGGTAGCGTTGTGGGATGAGCGGGGGCTGGTGCAGGCCTGGCTGGAGCAGCATGGCCGGCTGGCCGACCAGGCCCGCTTTGTGCAGGTGAGCGTCTATCGCTACGAATTCCCAATGACGAATGACCAATACCGGCGGTGAAAAAAGGGTGGGAGAAGTCGGCTGTCTGGCTATGCCTGGGGCAGGCGGATGATGAACGTTGCCCCCTGGCCCGGTGTGCTCTCCACGGCAATGGTTCCGCCGTGGTCTTCAACCACCTTTTTGGCGATGGCCAGCCCCAATCCGGTGCCGGTTGACTTGCCGTAGGTGACGAACGGTTCAAAGAGGGTATCCCGAATCTGGGGTGGAATGCCGGGGCCGGTGTCGCTCAAGAGGAATTCGACGGTGCCGTCGGTGCGGCGGGTGCGGATGGTCAGGATGCCGCCTGATTCCATGGCATCGCGGGCGTTGCTGGCAATGTTATACAGGGCGCGGCGCATCTTGGTTTCATCCATGCGCACCGGTCCGGTGTAGTCCAGCTCCTGGCGCAGGGTCAGCCCTTTTTCGTTAAAATCCTGTTCAATGAAGACGCACAGGTCGTGGATAAAGCCGCTGACCAGGACCTGGGCGGTCTGGAGTGGACCGCCCCCCCGGGCATAGTCCAGGACCTCCTGGGTCATCTCCACAAAGGTATCCACCGAGCGGGTGATGATGTTCGAAAAGCGCTGACGCAGGTCGGGGGCCAGATTTTCGCGGCCCAGGAGGGCGGCATAGCCTTTGATGGTCGTCATCGGGTTCTTCAGGTCATGGATGATGGAGGCGGCCATCCGCCCCACGACCGATAATCGTTCGGCCTGGATCAGCTCATTTTGGGTCTCCTGCAGTTCGCGCAACGCATCCTGTAACTCCCGGTTGCGGGCCTGGAGATGTTCATACAGGCGTGCCAGTTGGATGGCCACGGCTGCCTGGTTGGCCATGGCCGACAGCAGGGCCAGATCGCTTTCGCCGAACAACCGGGCGCTGAGGCGCGTATCCAGATAGATGGCTCCGATCAACTCCTCCTTGGCCACGAGGGGGGCAGCCAGCACCGAGCGGATCTGGTAGGCGATGATGCTATGGCTGCTCCGAAAGCGGGGGTCTTCCTGGGCGTTGGTCGTTACCACCGGCTCACGGCTGGCCAGCACACGGCGGATCACACCATGGCTGATCTCGATCTGGGCGTCATCCACTTCACCCCGGGCGAACTGCCGGGCAACGGCCACTTCAAAGTCGTCCTGTCCCGGCGTGGAGAGCACCAGGAAACCCCGCTCGGCCCCTACCAGGACGATCGCCCGATCGAGGATTGATTCCAGCAGCTGATCGAGGTTGAGGATGGAAACGATCTCCTGTCCCACTTCGTACAGGGAGGCAAGCTCCCTGCGGCGGCGCTCCAGGTCGGAAATCCCTTTGCGCAGTTCTTCGATCATCTGGGGAAGCCGATTAAAGACCTGAAAGTCGCCGCTGCGTAGCTGTTTGACAGCCGCTTCCAGAGCATCTACCTGATCATGCAGCGTGGTCATGGCCTGCTCCAAATGGACCTCCCCCCATTGTTCCGCCAATGGTAGAAGTTGCACACAATGTTCATTATACCACGGAGTGCGGCGGAATTCAAATCGTTGGGTATCTTTTTCTCCCCCTGCTCCTCCCTGCTTCGGGGAGGAGCAGGGGGC
>DAOTYI010000277.1:0-4658 GCA_034434895.1 Anaerolineae bacterium | reverse complement strand
GGGTGGCGGTCGGAGCAGGAGTGGCCGTGGGGATGGCGGTTGGAGCAGGAGTGGCTGTGGGAGGAAAAGCGGGGGGCGCGGTGGCCGTGATGGTGACGGAAGGGGTCGCGCCGGGCGGCAGGGCGGTTGGAGGTCGGGTTGGATCGGCGTGGCAGCCGGGTAGAAGGAGCAGGATGGCGAGGAGAAACAACGTCTTGCACCGCAGAGACCGCTGAGGCCTCGCCCGGCGGTGAACAGGAGCGTTTCTCGGCGCTCTGCAGGTCTGCCGGAGCAGAGGTTGTTGGAGTGGAGGCTGTTGGAGTGGAGGCTGCAGCCGGTTGCTAATAGGGGCCATTGGGAAAGGTATCCACCCCGGCATGCCTGCCCACCTGTTTGTACATCCTGATGCCGTGCCACGGTTCGCCCAGGATGCCGTCGTGGATGGCCCAGCTCCGGCCCCGGACGGTGAGCCAGGCTTCCGGCGAGCGGAACGGCGTGGAGCCGTCCAGTCTGGCATGGAGGGAGCCGCCCGGCTGAAAGGCTTCATGGATCCACTGCATCCGCCGCAGGCCCTGCACATAGTTGCATCCCAGCCGTTCAAAGAGGATGGCGTTGTGATAGCCCAGCGGCTCCATCAGGTAGTAATCGTGGCCCAGGCGGCTGACAAACTGTTCGAACAGATGGATCAGGGTGCGGGTCAGGCGCAGGCCGCGCCGCACCTGGCCGGGAGCCAGCCCGGCCTGCATGGCCCGCACCTCTTCGGGGATGTTGCGTTGCATCGTGCCGAATTTGGTCCGCGCCCCCCGCCAGTCCCGGTCGGTCTCGAACCGCTCCGAGGCAGGGTCGTTGACCACAAAGAGCAGGACTTCGATCTGGTTCAGCCGTGTGTCGGCCAGCTCCAGGTAGAGCAGGGGGTCGGGAAAGTGGACCTGAGGGCGGATATCTACCTCCACGGCACTGCTGCCGGGCGGGCAGGTGAAGGTCACCAGCCGGTTGCCCTGGGCGTCACACAGGGTATCGGGGTCAATCCCATAGCTCTCCAGGAGCCGGGTCGGCAGCAGATGACGATAGATCCCCTCCTTGACCGGCCCAGGCAGGTCATTGATCTGGCGGAGTGAGTAGAGCCGCATGCCGTTGACCTCAAATCGCTCTGCCCCGTCATTCATTCATACCGCTCCTTCAGTGCCCGTTCCACCTGGCGCCTGGCATCCTTCCTGGCGATGGCTTCCCGCTTGTCGTACAGCTTTTTGCCCCGCGCCAGGGCGATCTCCACTTTGGCCCGCCCCTCCTTCAGGTACAGCCGGGTCGGGACCAGGGTGTACCCCTTTTCCTGGACGCGGCCTTGCAACCGCTCGATCTCGCGGCGGTGGAGGAGGAGCTTGCGCCTGCGCTTGGGCTCGTGGTTCTGCCGGCTGGCCGGGTCGTACTGGGCGATGTGGACATTGACCAGCCATGCCTCGCCGTTTTCAAAAAGCACGAACCCTTCTTGCAGGCTCACCCGTCCGGCGCGGATGGACTTGATCTCGCTGCCCACCAACACCAGGCCGGCTTCAAAGGTGTCGTGGATGTGATAGTCGTGGTAAGCCTTGCGGTTGGTGGCGACGACTTTGATGGCCACGGCTGCTCTTCCCTGCTCACTGGCCGGTCAGCAGATACTCGACCGCTCGCTCTAGCTGTGGATCGCGGCCGGCTTCTACATCTTCCTGCGTGATCTCGACGAGGATATCCGGCTCCAGGCCCTGGCCGTGGATGGCCCGGTCGTTGGGCGTGAACCAGCGGGCTACCGTCACCCGCAGCTCGGCGCCGTTGCTCAGCTCGTGGGCCAGCTGCACCGATCCTTTGCCGAAGGTCTTTTCGCCGATCAGCACGGCCCGGCCGTGGTCCTGCAACGCCCCGGCCACAATCTCCGAGGCGCTGGCCGAACCGCCGTCCACCAGCACCACCAGGGGGATGTCCGGCGCCAGGGGCTTTTTGTCGGTATGGTAAGGGCGCTCTGTCCCATCTTTGAACCGCTCGATGAGCACCAGTTCGTTCCGGGGCAGGAAGAGGCCGGCGGTCAAGACCGCTTCATTCAGCCAGCCGCCGGGGTTGCCCCGCAGGTCGAGGATCAGGCCCTTGGGCTTCTGGGCCAGCAGTCGCTGGATGGCATCCCCCAACTTGACGCTGGCATCGCTGCTGAATTCAAACAGGCTGACATAGGCGATCCCATCCTCCCGCATCTCTGACTCGACGACCGGGATGTCAATACGGGCGCGGGTGATCGTCACCTCGAACGGCTCTTCCCCTTCGCGCAGGATGGTCAGGCGGACCTGGGTGCCGGCCGGCCCCCGGATGAGGGTGATCGCCTCGTAGATGCTCATATTCTCGATGGGCGTGTCGTCTACCTTGAGCACAATGTCGTTGCGTCGCAGGCCGGCCTTTTCGGCCGGCTGATCCTTAAAGGTGTTGACGATCACCAGCCGCCCCTCACGCATCGTCACGTAGGCCCCGATCCCCTCGAAGGAGCCGCTGTCATCCTCGCGGTTGATGGCAGCCACCCGTGGCTCAATAAAGCCGGTGAACGGATCGCCCAGGGTGTTGAGAGCGCCCCGGATGGCGCCGTAAGTGACCTCCTCTTCGTTGGGCAGGTCGCCGTAATACTCCTCCTGGATCAGGTCCCATGTTTCCCAGAAAAGGTCAAAGGCCGGGTGTGCATGGTCGGTCGGCGGTGGAGTGGGGGTGGGTCCCGGGGTTGGCTCCGGCAGCTCCGGCGGTTCGGTCGGCTCCGGGCCGGGCAGGGCCGGCGTTGGCGTCACGGTGACCGGAACCACAACGGTCTGAGGAGTGGGAGGCTGGCCGGCGACCAGGACGGTATGGGTCAGGAAGCCGGTGATAAAGCCCAGCCCCCCCATGACCACAGCCACGATCACGGCCGTAAGGGCGATTTTGCATCCGACTGAATTCGACATGATTCTATCCTTATCTAGTTTTTAGATATTAGATATTAGATATGGGTTATTGTCCGGTGGTCAGCAACTCGATGGCTTGTTCGAGCTGAGGGTCACGCCCCTGGTTACGGTCCTCGTCACTGATCGCCACCTCCACGTCGGGGGTCAGGCCCTGACCGCTGATCTGGCGGCGGTTGGGGGTGAACCATTGGGCGGAGGTGATGTGCACCGAGGAGCCGTCGCTCAGGTCGAACACCGACTGGACCGATCCCTTGCCGTAGGTCTTTTGCCCGACGATGGTGGCCCGACCCCGGTCCTGCAACGCACCGACCACGATCTCGGACGCGCTGGCCGTGCCGCCATCCACCAGGACGACCAGCGGGCCGGTGGTGAAGCGGCCGCCACTTCTGGCGGTGAAGGTCGTCTCCTTTTCCCCTTTTTCCACCTGGTGCAGGATGGGGCCGCTGTCCAGGAACTCGCTGGCTACATCCACGGCTGCGTCCAGCAGGCCGCCCCCGTTGCCCCGCAGGTCGAGCACCAGATGGGTCATGCCCTGGCCGGTCAGCTCGCCGAGCGCCTGTTTCAGCTCTCTGTCGGTCCGGTCGCTGAAAATGGTGATGCGGATATAGCCGGTTTCTGCCGCTTCCTCCAGCATTCGCCATTCGACGCTGGGGCTCAGGATCTCCTGGCGCACGATCTCGACCACGAACGGTTCGGCCAGGCCCTGGCGGCGCAACGTCAGGCGGACGACGGTCCCCACCTGGCCCCGGACCAGGGCCACCACCTGGTCTGCCGTCATGCCGGGCGTGATTTCGGTGTCGTCCACCTTGAGCACCACGTCCCCCTTCTGGATGCCGGCCTGTTCGGCCGGCTGGCCGGGCATGGGGTCCAGGACGATGCTGCCATCCTCGGCCTGGGTGACGTAGGCGCCGATGCCGCCGAAGCGGCCGCTCAGGTCTTCTTTTTCCCGCTGGCGAGGTTGCGGTTCAAGGAAGGTGGTATGGGGATCGTTGAGGGTGGCCAGTGCCCCGCGGATGGCTCCCCAGGCCAGGTGCTGGCTGTCGGGCAGGTCGCCGTAAAAGTTCCCCTCCACCAGGTGCCAGGCCTCCCAAAAGAGGCTAAAGCCGGCCGCCTCTTCGGCGCTGGCCGTCTTGTTGTGCAGCAATAGCCAGCCGGTGCCGATGCCGGCTGCATAGGCACTGAGGATCGCCGTTGTCACCAACAGGGCGACGAGAAACAGGCGGATGGTTCGCTTGGACATCTCCCCTTTCCTGCTTTCGACAAAAATGCCGGAGGCCTGGCCCCCGCCCCGATGTCGGTTGTCTTGACCGGCTGCATTATACCTGAAAAGCCGGGCTGAGGCAAACGGACGGCGGCTGGCGGGCAATTGCCTCTCAAGCTGGCGGCAGCCGTGCCGGGCCGCCCGACTCTGACAAAACCGCCGTTCTTTGCTATGTTATGGCTGGCGAGGAGGAGGAGTTGTAGCCATGTGGGCAGGTCATCGTCTACCCCATACGCATCAAGCCTGCTTTCGACATAGAACAAACGGTCGTTTGAGAAACTTGACAAACCACCTGGCGGAATCGGCGTGTCTCCACGGCTCGTCTGGTCGAGCCTCGGGCGCCGTGCGTCTTGAACCGCGTGGAGGGCCATACTGCCGAGAGCTTGCCCATAAGAGGCCACAGCCAGGCCAGCCGACGACTGATGAGTGATGTCTAGTCAAGGCGGGTGGCCTGTTTGTGTTTGACCTGC
>DAOTYI010000276.1:0-3565 GCA_034434895.1 Anaerolineae bacterium | reverse complement strand
ACATCGTTGTCCGCCTCGTGTGGGAGATAGACTTCATCTGAAGTCTATTTTACAGGAGACAGCCCGCTGGTCAACCTTCTTTGCTTAAAAGTGTCAGGTGGCTAGTTAATTTTTCTTTGCGTCCTTTGCGTCCTTTGCGGTAAACCATTCAGTCGGCGCCGACCAGAATGCGCCCGTTCTCCATCCGAACCGGGTAGACGGGGAGCGCGTGTTCCCGGCGCAGTGCGCCCAGCACCCGCCCCACCCCCGGCGGCCAGGGGGCCCACTCGGCCACATCCCCCGTGCGCAGCGAGAAGGCGCTGCGGTGCCAGGGGCAGACCAGGTGCCCGTCTTCCGTGATGCGGCCGTTTTTCAGCGGCGCGCCCATATGGGGGCAGCGGGCCGCCACGGCAAAGATTTCGCCCCCATGCCGGATCAGGAGCACCGGGGCGCCGTTGACCTCCACCACCTCCCGCGCCCCCTCGGGCAGGCGGCTTTCATCCAGGACGTCTATCCATTCCATTTTTTCTCTCCTGTCACTCACAACACTCGAAAAAGACAGGCAAACAGCCCCATCCCCTGCCGGTCCCCTGGAACTACAGCCGGGGCCGGTTCACATCCCCTTCTGCAGCACGCGGTCAGCGGCCTGCCAGCCGGAAGCCAGGGCTGCACCAGCCGAACCGGTGATGAGGTAATCCCCACAGAAATAGACCGGTCCCTCCTGCGGGTTGTCCTTGAACGCCTTGAGCGCCGTCAGGTAGCCCGGCGGCATCGCCGGCACCTTACGCGACCAGCGGAAGACCATCTGATCCACGATGCGGCCCTCGAAGGCCGGCACAGCACGCACCACCTCGGCGGTGATCGTCTGGCGCAGCTCCTGGTCGCCCATCTGCGGGTCGTACAGGTGTGCCTTCAGGTCGCTCATGGCCAGCAGGCGGCCATCGGCCTTGCGGCTCCAACCCAGCGCCGATAGCTTCCACGGCTCCTGGCGGGGGAACATGATCCCCCCCCTATCCAGAGCCGGGTCGTCCTGCTCGATCAGGTGATAGACAATACCCACGCGCGTATAACGCACCTTGGGGAAGAAGGCCCTCCAGGCCGGACGTGGCTCGTCGAACAGTCCCAGCACCAGGTCTCCAGGGATGGCCACCACTACCAGATCGGCCTCCAGAGAGGCGACCTGGCCGTCCTGCTCATACGACACCCGCACGCCGTGGCCATCAGCCGGGAGAGCAATGTGCGTGACGCGGGCCCCGGTCTGCACGCTCAGGTGGCCGGCCAGGGTTTCGGGAAAGAAGCCCAGGCCGCCGACAAAGGAGTGCAGCTTGGTGTTCAAATAGTTGCCAAAGAGCAGCAGCATCATCCTGGCCGAGAGGTCATCGGGCGTGTAGCCGCAAAAGACATCCATGATCGGCTCCACCCAGTATTCGAAAAGCTCGCCGCTGATCTTCTGATAGAAAAACTGCTCCATCGTCTGCGTGTCATCGGCTGGCACAGCCTCGGGGTGATAGGGATCGTAGCGACGGTAACGGATCAGATAGGGCAGCAGCTTGATCAGGCTGAGCCGGGCCGGCAGAGAGACCCCTTTCCAGGTCAAGAACTGCGTCGGCACCATAAAATTCACCGTGTACACGCGGCCCCCACGCATCACGCCGACCTCAAAGCCGACCTGCTCCTTGCTATAGTCAATCAGCTTATCCTGAATGCCGAGCTGTTGCACCATCTCCAGCAGGTACTTCTCTGCCCCCGACACAAATTCCGCGCCCGGATCAATGGCATGTCCGTGCCAGTGGATGGTGATCATGCGCCCCCCCACGTGGGGTGCTGCTTCCAGCACATGCACCGCCAATCCCGCCTGTTGCAACCGGTAGGCAGCGGTGAGTCCCGCAATTCCTGCGCCGACGACAATGGCTTGTGTGGCAGACATGGCAGAATCCTCCCCTTTGATATTTGCTCAGACCGGTAAGTGGCTGTATAATGCCAGCAGTGCACGAACTGCTGCCTGGAATCTTACACCACGGCCATTATAACATAGATACAGGGTCGCGACAACTCCGGGAGGTGCGACTTCTATGGATGCCATCTCATCAGCTCAACCCAAACGGCGTTGGCCATCAGTCCTGGCGCTGGCAGCGGCTGCCTTTGTAGATAGCAGCGAGAATCAGGCGCTCTCCATCCTCTGGCCCAGGATGTACCCGGCGCTGGGGCTGCGCGCCGGCCAGCTCGGCCCCGTGCTGGGCATCAGTGACCTGATCCGCACCCTGACATTACCGTTCTGGGGGTGGGCGGCCGACCGTTTTTCCCGCAAGGCACTTCTGGTCGGCATCACCGGCTTTTGGGGCGGTTGGACGCTGGTTATTGCCTTCGTCCACAGCTTCAGCCAGCTCCTGAGCGTGCGCATCCTCTCGTCGCTGGGCCTGGGTGTGCTGTGGCCCACGGCCTTCTCTCTGCTCAGCGACCTGTTCGAAAGCCGGCGCCGTGGCACCGCCGCCGGCATCATGACCGCCGTCAGCTATATCGGCACGGTGACTGCCTTCCTGATCCTGCCCATGTTGGCCGGCCTCAGCCCAGATTCATGGCGATTAGGCTTCATCGCCATGGGCGTGGCCAGCATCCTCACCGGCTTCCTCTTGCTGATCCTCCATGAGCCACCTCGCGGCGCAGCCGAACCGGAGCTGAGCGATGTGATCAGCGCCGAAGCAGCGGCCCGCTATGCGTTCCGTGTGCGTGACCTGCCGGCCATCGCCCGGGTGCGCAGTTGGTGGGTGTTGCTCCTGCAAAACTCGGTGGACAACATTGCTATGGCCATCCTGTTCGGCTGGGCTTTTGTCTGGCTCGACAGCCTGGGGCTGGGCGATCAGGCCTTTATCGCGGTCGTGCTGCTCACTCTGGGCACGTTGACCGGCCACCTGTTCTTCGGCTGGCTGGGGGACCGGCTCGAGCGCCGCCATCCGACCTACGGCCGTGCCACAATGGCGCTGACCGGCCTGGTGCTGACTGCGCCCGCACTTGCCGCCTTTATCCTCTTGGGCCAGAGCGGGTTTGGCCCACTGATGTTGTTCGGCGCGCTGGCCGGCCTGGGGATCAGCAGTGTGGACACCGGCGCGCGCTGGCCGATGGCCCAGGGGGTGTTACGGCCTGAACTGCGCGCCACCGGCCGGGCCGCCCTGGATATGGTCATCGGCTCGGTGGGTTCTCTGATGATGACCTTGTCGGGATCGCTGGTGGATGCCTGGGGGGTGACGACCATGTTGCTCCTGCTGGTGCCCATCCCCAAGCTGATCGCTGCTCTCCTCTGGTTGCCCATGTTCCGCACCTACCCCGCCGACCGGGCAGCCCTGCATCAGGTGCTGGCCGGCCGGCGCCAGGAGATGAGCGGGCCGGGCGAAAAAGAGCCCGGCGCTTCAGCGCAGGGACGATCGTAACATTGCGATAGATTTTCACAGGGATGGTTCAAAATTGGTTGACACTTTCGTGACCGAAGGCCATCATCGCCCCTCACCCCCCTTTGTCCCCCCTCTCCCTCTGGCCTCGCGGCCAGGGGGAGGGGTGACACCCTCTCCCCTCGCCCGCCGCCGCAGGCGAG
>DAOTYI010000275.1:0-17319 GCA_034434895.1 Anaerolineae bacterium | reverse complement strand
CCGGCGTGGACGCCTCCGTCCGCGCAGGCGGACGGCCGGGTAGCCGAAGGCATTGCCTTCGGCTACCCGGTGCGATTTCCAATCGCCCGCGCCTTAAGTTGACGCCTATGCCCCTGGCCCCCTTCCCCTCTCCGCCGCGGAGAGGGGAAGGGGGTTGGGGGATGGGGTGAGGTCCATCTTGACCGTCATTGATGTTGACTTCACATGGTCGAGGATAAAAACGGTTCCAGAAAGGACAGGAATATGCCCAGGATCTTGACCGCCCCGCGCATGGCCCGTTGTATCGGCTGCGAGTCGTGTATGTTGGCCTGCGCCCGCATGATTTATGGCAGCTTTTCGCCTCACAAGAGCGCCATCCAGATCCGCAGCACAGGTGGGGTGATGGGCCGCATGGCAGCAGACATCTGCACCGCCTGCGCTGAGCCAGCGCCCTGCGTCGAGGCCTGTCCTACCGATGCCCTGACTTCCCGCGCCGGCGGCCGGGGCATGACCTACCGCAAGGCCGAGTGCATCGGCTGTCACAGGTGCGTGGAGGCCTGCCCGATTCAGGTCATCGGTTGGGATCAGGAGGAGGACCGGCCGATTGTGTGCATCTTTTGCGGGCAGTGTGTGCGCTTTTGCCCCCACGATTGCCTGGAAATGGTCGAAGTGGAGGTGAAGTGATGCTCAACCAGGAACTCATCCGCATCCTCCATGTAGACCTGACCACGGGGGAGAGCCGCGTCGAGGACCGGGCCGACCTGTTCCACGACTATCTGGGTGGGACGGGGGTGGCGGTCCGGCTGCTGGATGAGCTGGTCCACGACGATCAGGATGCCCTGGCGCCCGATCAGCCGGTTGTGTTTGCCATCGGTCCGCTGACAACGATCTTTCCGGTGGTGACCAAGACGGTGGCCACCTTTCGTTCGCCGCTGACCGGTGAATATGGCGAGAGCCACGCCGGAGGACGGTTGGCCTCGGCGTTGCGCTACGCCGGCTATGACGCGCTGGTCATCACCGGAGCGGCCAGGCGGCCGGTCTACCTGCTCATTGACGGTGAAAAGGGCTCCGGCGAGGTCCGCCCGGCCGAGGCGATGGTCGGCATGGATGTGATCGAGACCGGCCGCGTCATCCGCAATCAGATCGCAGGGGCCGGCCATCGCAGCATCATCCGTATCGGTCCGGCCGGCGAGCAGGGGGTCCGCTTTGCCAACGTCAACGTGGACACCTTCCGCCACTTTGGACGGTTGGGGCTGGGGGCGGTGTTTGGCAGCAAAAAACTAAAAGCCATCGCCGTCATCGGCCAGAAGCATCTGGCCCTGCCGGCCGATAGCCGCGCCTACAAGAGGACCTACGCCGACATCTACGACCGGGTGTTGCACACCGACGCCATGAAAAAGTATCACGAACTGGGCACTCCGGCCAATGTCATACCGTTGAACGAGTTGGGAGCGCTGCCCAGTTTCAACCTGCGCCAGGGCTATTTCGGCGAGGCCGACGAGATCGGCGGCGAGGCTTTTGCCGAAAACGAGCTGATCACCAAGCGGGCCTGTGCCGGCTGCCAGATCGGCTGCATCCATGTGGCCCTCTACCGGCGACCCTTTGCCCCCGGCTGGGAGTACGAATCCACGCTGGTGGCCTACGATCACGAGCTGATCTATGCCGTTGGCTCCCTGTTGGGCGTGGGCAACCGGTCCGACATCTTGCGCCTCATTGAAGAGATAGACCGGGCCGGGATGGATGCGATCTCCTGCGGCACGGCTCTGGCCTGGACCACCGAGGCGTTGGAGCGTGGCCTGCTTGAGCCGGAGCAATTCGGCGGCCTGGACCTGCGCTGGGGCGACGCCGAACGCTACGCCCAGGCCGTGGCGGCCATCGTCCGCGGCGACACGGAGGTGGGGCGCTGGCTGGCCCAGGGCGAGGTGGCGGCGGCGCGGCACCTGGGCGGCGCCGATTTCGTGGCCGCGGTCGGCGGACAGGGGATCGCCGGCTACTGGACCGGCTACGCCCATGTGCTGGGCCACCTGCTGGGGGCACGCCATTCCCACCTGGACAACGCCGGCTATGCCATTGACCAGAAGCTGGACCCCTACACCGACGAGGCGATCATCTCCCGCATGATTGCCGACGAGGCGGAGCGGATCGTGCAGACCAGCCTGGCCATCTGCCTCTTTGCCCGGGGAGTCTATGACCTGGAGACGATCAGCCAGGCGCTGGCCAGCGTGGGCATCCAGCGCAGCGCCGCCGACCTGCAGGCGATGGGCGAGCGGGTCTACTGGGAACGGGTGCGGCTGCGGGAGCGGCTGGGCTTCCAGGCCCGGCCGGAGGAGGTGCCCCACCGCTTTTACGAAACACCGACGCCCCGTGGGCGACTGAAGCCGGAGCGGGTGGCGCGGTTGCTGGAGATTTACCGGTCACGGCGGACGGCAGCCGGCTGAGTCCCGATCCGGATCGGCCATGAGGAAAGAGAGTTCTGCGCTAAACAAATACCTTCTACTCTTCCTCGCCGTCCCAGCCGATGATCCACACACACAGGCCGGCCAGCAGGATCGTGGCCACGATCAACGCCGCCCACTGTCCGGCCAGCAATCCGACATCTCGGGCCGAGAAGATCAGGATGATCACCATCCCCACGGCCAGCACAGCCCACATGACCAATCGCGGGTGACGGCCCGCCCAGTCCTTCAGTGACATGCCCATGCTCCTCCTCCAGGCTGCCGGGAGTGTGCTGAAACCCTCTTTTTTCACCGCCGGGCGCGGAGAGCGCAGAGAAATCATAAAGAACTCGGCGGCTTCTGCGGTGCAACCCGGGACTTTTTCAGCAGCCTCCTAGATCGGTGCCATGACCATCTTTTCCCGCAGCCGCTTGACCATCAACTCCGAAACTTCGGAGACCCAGTCGCTCAGTACCTCCCGCCAGATGCGGTGCAGTTCTCCGAATGACCGGGGTTCGTAGCCCTGTTTGTGGAGAAAGGTGCGCGTGGTCCGGGAGGTCCCCGGTGGCAGCAGCAAGACATTGGCTTCGCACATCAACACGTTAGCCTCCGCTTCGATGGCGGCCAGCAACGCTGCACCGACCTCGGTCAGCAGTCGGGCCGGGGCGACATAGAACACGTCGGTGACCGACAGCAGGTTTTCGGCCTGCCAGGCGGCCACGCCCACCGCCGTCTGGCCCTGCATGGCCACCACCACCCCCTTGCCGAACAGCCAGTCCATCACCCCGGCCTGATCCACACCGGTTTTGGCGCGGGTGGCCTTGCGCACCAGGGCCACGATAGCCGGGATGTCTTCTCGTCTCGCCCGCCGCACCACAAAGCCGGCGCCAGGGGAGGGGGCCGGTTCCGCACTACCCTTCTCCAGGCGGTCAACCATCCGCTGGACCTGAGTCTCTGTCTCGCTCATCGCTCACGCTCCGAATGTAGGGCGACTGCTCGCAGTTGCCCTGCTGTCAAAACGCCCCTTGACCTCCCTGAATCTGTCTCCATGCTGCCTCTACCCTCTCTCGCAGTTGCTCCCGGTTGCCGTCGTTGACAATCACCACATCGGCCAGGGCGGCCTTTTCCTCCTGGGGCGGCTGGGCATCCACCCGCAAGGCGGCCTCCTCGGCGCTCAGATGCCGCGTCGCCATCAGCCGGGCAATCTGCACCGGGCGAGGAGCGGTCACCACCCATAGCGCATCATAGGTGCGGTGCATCCCCGCCTCGATCAGTTTGATCGCCTCCACCACGACCACCGCCGCCGAAGCCTGGGCGATGCGTCGGTCCACTTCGGCGATGACGGCCGGGTGGACGGCCGCCTCCAGCCGCCGCAGCGCCGCCGGGTCGCGGAAGACGATGGCCCCCAACCGGGCACGGTCAACCGTGCCGTCGGCGGCCAGGATGTCGGGGCCGAACGCGGCGATGACCGCGTCATAGGCCGGACCGCCGGGCTGCATTACCTGGTGGGCCACCAGGTCGGCGTCAATCACCTGCGCCCCCAGCTCGCTCAGCAATCGCGCCACTTCACTCTTGCCGGTGGCAATATTCCCCGTCAATCCGATGAGAAAAGGAAGTTGCATCTCCAGCGATTACCCGGCCAGCTCCGACCACCGGTCCCAGTGGGCACGGAGTTGCCTCTCCAGCTCGTTGTAGAGGGCGCCCAGTTCCACGATCCGCATGGCCTGCCGGGCGGCACTGGCAACCGCGATCTCTTCCTCCAACGCCCTCTTTTCCGCCTCCAGGCGATGGATCTCGGCCTCCAGTTCGGCCACCTGCTGCCGACGAGCCTCTTCCTCACGCCGGGCGCGCTGCTCCTGACGGCGGGCCTGTCGTTGCTCCTCAAACGATTTTTCTTTCGATTGGCGGGATTCAGGCAGGGACGCGGCCTGTTCCCGCGCCGCGACATACTCGGACCAGGGGCCGGCAAACAGCTCCAGTTCCCGGCTTTCCGGGTGGATGATCCACAACCGGCTCGCCAGGCGGTCCACCAGATAGCGGTCGTGGGTCACCAGGAGGATGGTGCCGGTGAATTCCTCCAACACCTCCTCCAACACCTCCTGGCTGGCGATATCCAGGTGGTTGGTCGGCTCGTCGAGCAGCAAAAAGTTGGGGCGTTGCAGCACCAGCCGGGCCAGGGCCACGCGGCTCCGCTCTCCACCGGAGAGATCGCCGATCCGTTTGAACACATCGTCGCCACTGAACAGAAAGCGCCCCAGAAAGCTGCGCGCCTCGCCCAAGGGCAGCTCCTTGACTTCCAGGATGGCATCGAGCACGCACCGGTTCGGATCCAGATCGGTGTGTACCTGGGCCAGGTACCCGATTTTGAGGCTGGCCCCCAACCGGGCATAGCCGGCCAGCGGCTGGATCTGACCCAGCAGCGTCTTGAGGAAGGTCGTTTTGCCGCAGCCGTTGGGCCCCAGCACCGCCACGCACTCCCCCCGGCGCAGGTCCAGGTCGGGGCAGCGGAACAGAGGCCGGGCCGGATCGTAGCCCACCACCAGGTCCTGGCTCCAGACCACCCTGTCGCCGCTGCGCAACGGGGTCTGGAAGCGCAACCCGATCCTCTTTTCCTGGCGCGGGCGGTCCAGCATCTGGTCCCGTTTGAAGCGCTCCAGCCGCTTGAGGCGGCCCTGGGCCTGTCGGGTGAGCGGACCGGCCATGAAGCGGCGGATAATCTCCTCCTCTCTGGCGATGAACTCCTGTTGGGCCTGATACTCCTTCAGCCGCCGTTCGTAGCGTTCCTGGCGTTGTCGGACATAGTGGCTGTAGTTGCCGGAATAGACCTCCAATTCACCGAAGGCCAGTTCCCAGACCTTGTGGACGGTGCGGTCCAGGAAGTAACGGTCATGGGCGACCATGACCACGGCACCCGGCCAACTGCTGAGGTACTCTTCAAGCCACTCGATGGCCTGGAGGTCCAGATGATTGGTCGGCTCATCCAGCAGCAAGAGGTCCGGCCCTTCCAGGAGCAGCCGGGCCAGCAACGCCCGGGTCTTTTGCCCGCCGCTGAGGTGGGCCAGGGGCATGTCATGTTCCGACGGCGGAAAGCCCAGGCCCATCAGCACATGTCTGGCCCGGTCCTGGTAGGTGTAGCCGCCCATCTGTTCAAACCGTTCGCGGAGAGGGGCATAGGCTGCCAGCGCGGTGGCGGCGCGGGCCGGATCGGCCATCTCTGCCTCCAGTTCGTGGAGCCGGGCTTCCAGGGCACGCAGCGGTTCGAGGGCAGCCATCATCTCCTGCCACAGGGTGCGGTCGCCCTCCAGCGTCGCCTCTTGGGGCAGAAAGCCGATGCGCAACCCTTTGGCGCGATGCACCCGGCCGCTGGTGGGTGGCTCCAGCCCGGCCAGGATACGCAGCAGGGTGCTCTTGCCCGTGCCGTTACGGCCCACCAGGGCGATGCGGTCGCCGTGCGCGATGCTGCACGACACATCCCAGAACAGATCCTGCGGATCGTATGACTTGGCGATCCGGTCCGCCACGACGATAGACATCGGTCCTCTGTCTCCAGAGATCCTATTATACCACAGCGTCCGGCACCGACCAATTCCAAACCGGGGGAAATCAGCCTCTTGCCATGCCCTTCCAAACGTGGTACAATGTCGGTAACAAAGGTGGTTGAGGAGGAGAGATGCAGCACGCAGAAGGGACGTTCCAGGGAGAGGGCGGTACAGAACTCTATTATCAGCGGTGGCGGCCCGAAACCGCACCCCAGGCCGCTCTGGCCGTGGTCCACGGCTTTGGCGAGCATAGCGGGCGCTATGGCAACGTGGTCCATTGGTTCGTGCCCAGGGGATACGCCCTGTATGCCTTTGATCAACGGGGGCATGGCCGCTCGCCGGGGCAGCGGGGGCACATAGATAGCTTTGCCCAGGTTCGGGCCGATGTGCGGGCCTTCCTGGATCTGGTCCACCGCCAGGAGGCAGAGCTGCCGGTCTTTTTGCTGGGCCACAGCCAGGGGGGGCTGGTCGTGCTCAACTATGCCCTGCACGACCCCTCAGGGCTGGTCGGCGTGGTGGCGTCGGGGGCGTTGTTGGGCCAGCCGGGCGTCTCGCCGCTCCTGCTCCAGCTTGCCCGGCTTCTATCCCGGGTCTGGCCCCGCTTTACGCTGAATGTGGGCCTGGACGCCACAGCCCTGTCCCACGACCAGGCGGTGGTGGACGCCTATCTCCACGACCCGCTGGTCCACGGCAAAGGCACACCGCGCCTGGGCGCCGAGATCACGGCTGCCGTCGAATGGACCCAGGCTCACGCCGCCGGCTGGTCGCTCCCACTGCTCATGGTCCACGGCGGCGCCGACCGGATATGCCCGCCGGAAGCCAGCCGCCGCTTTTTCGACGGGGTGACCTTTGCCGACAAAGAGCGGATCGAGTACGACGGCTTCTTCCACGAGGTGTTCAATGAGATCGGCAAAGAGCGGGTCCTGGCCGATGTAGAGGCCTGGCTGGAGCGACACCTGACCTGTTAAAATGGACCTTTTTGACCTCGCCCGCAAAGAGCAGATCGAGGCCGAGGCGCCGCTGGCCGCCCGGATGCGGCCACGCACCCTGGAAGAGTTTGTCGGCCAGGAACACATCGTCGGTCCGGGGCGGTTGCTGCGCCGCGCCATCCAGGCCGATCAACTGTCGTCGCTCATCTTCTACGGGCCGCCCGGCACCGGCAAGACCACCCTGGCGGCGGTCATCGCCAACACCACCCGCAGCCATTTTGAGACGCTCAACGCCGTACTGGCCGGCGTGGCCGACATCCGCCGCGTGACCAGAGAGGCCCAGGAGCGGCGCGCCCTGCACGGCCAGCGGACCATCCTCTTTATAGACGAGGTGCATCGCTGGAACAAAGCGCAGCAGGATGCCCTGTTGCCCTGGGTGGAGAACGGCACGGTGATCATGATCGGGGCCACGACGGAGAACCCTTACTTTACCGTCAACCGCCCCCTGGTCAGCCGCAGCCGCATCTTTCAGCTCAAGCCGCTGACCGAAGCCGACCTGTTCACCATCGCCCGCCGCGCCCTGGCCGACCCGGAGCGGGGGTACGGCCGGCTCAGGGTGGAGATGCACGAGGACGCCCTGGCTCACCTGGTGAACGTGGCCAACGGCGATGCCCGGAGCGTGCTCAACGCCCTGGAGCTGGCTGTGGAAACCACCCCACCCGACGAGCGGGGGGTTATCGTCGTGGATATGGCCGTGGCCGAGGAGAGCATCCAGCGCCGGGCGGTGCTCTATGATAAGGACGGCGATTACCACTATGACACCATCAGCGCCTTCATCAAGTCGTTGCGGGGCTCCGATCCCGATGCGGCCCTCTACTGGCTGGCCCGGATGATCTATGCCGGTGAGGACCCGCGCTTCCTCTTCCGCCGCATGTTGATCCTGGCCGGCGAGGATGTGGGCCTGGCCGACCCCCAGGCCATCGCCGTGGTGACCGCCTGTGCCGAGGCGTTCGACCGGGTGGGCCTGCCGGAGGGCAACTTTCACCTGGCCGAAGCGGCCCTCTACCTGGCGACGGCCCCCAAGTCCAACTCGGCGCTGGCCTTCTTCGATGCCCTGTCGCTGGTGGAGCAGGAGCGGGAAAGCGAGGTGCCGACCCACCTCAAGGATTCCAGCCGCGACAGGGAGGGCTTTGGCCACGGCGCAGGCTACCTCTACCCCCACGCCTATCGCGATCACTGGGTGGCCCAACAGTACCTGCCCCCGGCGCTCCAGGGGCGGGTCTTTTATCAGCCGGGCGATCAGGGCTATGAACGGCACATCCGTGACCAGGTGCTCCGCCGCCGTGAGGCCCAACTGGCAGCCATGGTCGAAAGCCAGGCCGAAATCCTGACCTTCGCCCCCGGCGAGCGGGAACACGACCGCTGGCTCCAGCGCACCATCAGCCGCGCCGGAGAGCGGCTGGGTCGCCTGCGCGACCGGGTGCTGGATGCCGCCCGGCTCCGGCGCCACCATGTCGTGTTGGACCTCAATGCCGGCAGCGGCCTGCTCACCTGGGAACTCTTGCGCCGCACCCCCGAAGGGGGCACCTGGGCGCTGGTCCGGGACCGTCGCGATGCCGAGGCGCTGCGGCAGCAGACCGGCCGCCTGCCGGAACTGGAACGGCCGGTGGTGCTCGTCGGCGGGGTGGAGGAACTGGAAGAGTTGCTGGCCCTGCGCGGCGAGGGGGAGTTGCGCTTTGACGCCATCGTGGGGCGGAATGCGTTGGGGCCGTTGCCCGACAAGGCGGCGGCGGTGCGGCTGCTGAGGCAATGGCTGCGGCCTGGCGGCCGCCTCAGCCTGGCCGAGACGGTGATGCGTCACAGCCAGCGCCTCCACGCCCTGGCCGACCTCTCCCCCCTGGACAACGGCCTGCGCCGCCGCCTCATCGAAGCGGAAGAGGCCATCTATGCCGACGCCGATGACCCGCTGGTCAACTGGGACGCCGCCGATCTGCGTGACCTGCTGGACATGGCCGGATTTAAAGAGGTTTCCGTCCAGGAGGAGGTCCAGGAGACGGAGATGCTGATCACGCCGGCGACGCTGGAGCGCTGGTTTGCCCTGGAGGCCGCCGGCCAGCGCCTCTCCTACGCCCAACACCTGCTCCGCCGCCTGACGGCCGACGAGCTGGCCGAAGTGGCAGCCCTGTTCCGCCGCCAGTTAACCGGGCAGGCGGTGGCCTGGCGGACGCGGATTGTGTTCATAGGTGGACAGCTTCCCAGCGAATAGGGGAAGCTGTACAGCGTAGGGGGCCGTGTCGTGAGTCTCGGCCCAGTCGGCAGCCTCTTTGATGGTCTGAAAAGTCGGTGGTTTCTCTATGTCTTTCAATCTCCTCGAAACTTGTAGTGATTGGATGCCTCATAGTCCGACAGAAACCGGATGGAGTTGACCCGTTGCTCCTCGCAAGCACGTGCAAGTTGATACCCACTCGCCAGCCGCCCGGTCCCTCGCGCCAGACCAGTTCCGGGTAGCGTTCCAGGTCCAGATGTTGCGTGAGCCAGCGCTCGGCCAGGGTCTCCGGCAATTGGCGGCTACGCGCAGCCTGGCGCTGGAGACCTTTGTACACCTGGTCTGATACAGTGATTGTGTGTCTCATCTCTGGCCTTGCCTCTTGCTGAATTTGGCAACGCAAACTCGTCTTCCAACAAGGAGATTATACCAAGCATATTTGCAGCGGTCAAACCTTGGCCGCCAAAGTCGAGGCTTTAGCCGGCGAAACAGCCAGATTCCGGCCAAAGCCTCCACTCCAGCATATCTCTTCGCCAAGCCGTCAGGATGCGTTCCGCAGGATCAGCGGCAGGTAGATGCGCTGCTCAACCCGCACCGCCCCTGCCCAGAAGCCGGAGCCAACCCTGAACGATCCGCGATCGACCCCGCCCGCCACCGCCTGGCCGATGCTGCCCTGCAGGGCAAAGCCGCCATCCTGGACCGATCCCCCGCCGCTGCCGATCAACTGGCGGGGGATGGCCAATCCGTTCGTGGCCAGGACGGCGCCTGCCAGCAGCATAAACACCGCCAGGGCCAGCAAAATCGCCGTAGCTTTCATGGCTGGCCTCCCTGAATGCCGGGCGATTGCAGGCCCCCCTGGTTCTTCTCCGGGTAGAGGTTGGGGTCCTCGTCGGCCCAGGGGGCCGGCTCCAGCCGGTGATCCTCGTAGCCCAGGCGCCTGGCAACCAGGCGGTAGGAGAATTCGACGTTGGGGTCGCCCTCCCGCAGGTGAACCTCGAACGACTGCGGCGTGCGGCTGCTGACGTACACCTCGGCGTCGCCGTAGACCTGGACAAAGACGTGATACGGCCCGGTCAGGTTGACCGTCTGGGCGAAAAGTGGATCGATGGCGACCACGGCTTTGCCCTCGTGCAGTTGCCCAAAGCCATAGTCGCTGAACCACACCTCCGACGACTCCTCGGAGTAGAGCAGGCGGCTGCCCTGGTCGGTGGCGACCACGGCGTTCTTGGTGCCGCCGGCCACGGTCAGCCCCACCTTACCCGCTGCGGCGCTGATGTACACGCCGTTGCCGACCCCATTCCAGAATCGTCCTGCCCAACCGGTGGCGGAGCTGCTCTCGCCGAACACGCCGACCGACCAGTCGCCGGTCGTTGACAGGTTCTGGCCGTAGACGCCGTAGCCGTTATCTTGCTTGCTGATGCCGATGACGCCGTTGCGTCCGCCAAAGAAGCCGCCTGGCTTCCACAGACTGGTGTCGCCGGGCGAATAGGTGGTCTGCACGCCGACGACGCCGATGCCGTCGGTCGTACTGACGTGGCCCCAGACGCCGGTGCCGTTGCCCAGCGCGTAGCCTCCCACGGCGCTGCCGTCCCCACCGTGCATGCCCTCCACCGCCGGATAAGCGCCGGCGGTGTAGCCATAGATGCCCGGACCGTCGCCGCTGTGGTAGCCGGCAATCGTCGGCGAGGTGGGCGCCTGGCTCACGGCGTGCAGGGCCGGCCCGTAGGTGCTGGTGTTGTAGGTGTTGCTGAGGTAGAGGATGGCGTCGTTGATCTCGCCCTCGATGCGGGCCCCCGGCCGCAGGCTCCAGGCATAGGGCGCGGCGGTGATCGGCTGGCGTGGCAGGGTGGTCCAGGTCGGCGTGGCGTGGGGTCGCACCGCAACCTGGAGCCAGCGGCCATCACCGTTAAACACCACATCCATCGGCTGGTCGGGTTGCAGGTGGAAGGTGAACAGGCCGTTCTGCACGAGGACGTTGTCCAGGGCCAGCGTGGTACAGGAGGCGATCTGGGTGCCTCCTGTCTCTGCGTCCCAGATGGTGATGTCAAAGTCGTAGTAGCCGTTGGCCGGCGCGCCGCCGTCCTCCAGGTAGCCCTGGTAGGTGAACGAATCGGTCATGGGCGGGCCACCCGTGATTTGCCCCGCCAGCACGCTGCCTGGCTCCTGGGCCTGTGTGGCGCCGATGGTCAGCGCCAGCAGCAGCCCCGCTGCCAGCATTCCAGAAATTGTCCGTTTCCGCTTCATTTTTTCCCCCTTTCATCAAATCAAAATGGTTGCCCCTTCCCAGGCCTGACCCCGGTTTCCGGTTGAAATCCATGTTTTTCCGGGTCATCCGTTGGGTTAAGCCTGTCGAGACCTGTGTCCCCTTTGACTGCGTCACTCCTGTTATAGGGAATTGATGCCAGGACCGGCTCCCGCCAGGTGCCGGCAACGTCCAGCGCCGGTCATAATCTGCGCCGACAAGTCGCTGGACTGTGGTCCGGCGGGCACAGGGCGGGCGGGGCTCTTACCCGCGCGCACGGGTCATAACCCGCGCTGACGGGGCAGCCAGGCCAGACACTTGAAACCCTTACTGCCCCACCACAAAACTGAGGATCAGCCCGTGGACCACTTGTTCCACCGGCGCCCTGTCATCGGTAAAGACAACGGTGGGGGTGGTGAACTCGGCGGCACGAGACACCGCCTCTTCGGCCACCTGCCTCAAGAGGGGATGGGTCATCAATGCTGTGTTGGCCGCCAGGTTCTCCAGCCGGGTCGGCTGCCGGGTGGCCACGACCAGCACGTTGATCAGGTCCAGGCCCGGTTGCGCCAGGTCCACGGTGTAGACGTTGGGGAATTCAGCCTTGAGGGTGCTGGCCAGCACCTGCACCAGGCTCCAGTCGGTGCGGGTGCGGCCCACATTGATGGCCACCACCCCGCTGTCGGTCAGGTGCTCCCGGCACTGGCGGAAGAATTCGCGGGTGGTCAGATGAAAGGGGATATAGGGGGGGCGATAGGCATCAATGGCGATGACATCGTAGCGGCGTGGGCTGTTGGTCAGAAAGTAACGCCCGTCCTGGGCCACGGCGTTCAGGTTCGGCTCGGTCATGGCAAAATATTCGCGGCCCACACGGACAATCTCCGGGTCGATCTCGGCGCCGTCAATGGGGATAGGGCCATAGATGGCGGTGTACTCTTTGGGCACAGTCCCTGCCGCCGAACCGATGAGGGCCAGGCTGCCCACCCGGTCGGCGGTGAAGGGTGGGTTGTTGAAGTAAGGCGCAATCAGAAAATAGTCCCAGATGCCACCCACCAGCACCGAATTGGGGTCGTAGATAGAGTGCACCCCCTGCCCCTCGTTGAGCCTGAGCCACACCTGGTCCCCCACCTGCACCACCTGGATATAGTTGTATTGCGACTCGGTCTCATACAGCAGTTCCCCATATTCAGCCGGCTTGATGAGGCCGCCTGGCCAGGCCGCCAGGAGAAGCAGCAACAGGGCCGGCAGGAGCAGATAGGGCAGGGCGCGGGCCTTCCATTCCCAGAACAGGCCGAGCAGCGACACGGCCAGCAGGGTGAAGGACAGGGTCAGGAAGGTGTTTCGCGTGCCGATATTGGGGATGAGGACCAGCACCGGCAGAAAAGTGCCCACCAGGCTGCCGATCGTGGACAGGGCATACAACCCGCCGGCCACCTGCCCCGCCGACCTGACATCCCGATCCTCCATCGCCAGGCGGATGGCAAAGGGGGAGACGCAGCCCAGCAACGTCACCGGCACGGAAAATAGGGCCACCACCCCCAGAAGCGACCCGGCCAGGATGCCGGCGCTGTACCCGGCAAACCCCTCCACCGACCAGAGCAATACCGGGCGGGCGACAAAGGGAGCGACGCCGATCAGGAATGCCGCCCAGGCCGTGATCTGGTACAGCACCCGGTGCTCTGGCCGACGGTCGGCCCATTTGCCGCCCAGGTAGTAGCCTGCCGTCAGATAGAGGAGCACCAGGCCGATCAGCACCGCCCAGATGATGATCGAATTGCCGAAATAGGGGTCCAGCAGCCGCGAGGCAGAAAGCTCCACCCCCAGGCTGGTCACCCCGCCGAAAAAGACAACCAGGAATAACCAGATGCGTTTGACCTTCATTGTGGCTGCTCCATGAAAACCCCACCTCCCCTGCTTCCAGGCCGGCGCCAGAGCATTATACCCGATTTGCAGCCGGCTGGCAAGCGGCCTTGACGAGGTGACCATTTGCTGGTATAGTGAGCCGCATGAACCGGCTGACAATCGTGCGGCCCTTTGACGGCTCCCTGGCCGATGCCAAAGGGATGCTGGCCGTGGAACGGGCCACCTTCAATGAGACGCCCTACAGCCCGGAACAGGTGCAGGCCTGGCTGGCCCAAGGTCCACAGCGGGCCTGGCTGGCGGTGGCGGAGGGCCAGGTGGTCGGGTTTGTGATCGCCTTTCTCACCGCCGGCCTGCGTGGCCCTTGCTGGGAAATTGACCTGCTGGCCGTCCGCCCCGACTGGAGAGGGCATGGCCTGGCGACGCGGCTCGTCCGGGCAGCAGCGGCCTATGGCACGCGCCTGGCTCACCAGGCACGGGGGGTCGTTGCAGCCGACAACCTGGCTTCGGCACGGGCTTTCAGCCGGGCCGGTTTCCGGCCGGCGCCGGAGTTGTGCCTCCTGTTGATTGACCGCGTCCAGGAGACGGCCCTGCGTTCTCGATCCATTCCCGGCATCACCGTCCGACCGGCGGCCGACATCGCCGCTGCAACCGGGTGGCTGGGGGAGTTGCCGGCTGAGGGAAAACACCCCGGCCTGACCCTGCTGCTGGCCGAACAGCGGGGTCGGCCGGCCGGCTATGCCGAACTGATCGAGGTGCAGACCCTTCTCTACCGGGGGGTGTGGATCGAATCCCTCGTCGCTTCGGCGCGGGCAGCCCGCCAGGCGCTGGTCCAGGAGGCGGTCAACCGGGCCCAGGCTGCCGGATTGGATGAGGTCGGGGCCGTGGTGTCACACCGCGACCGGGCGCTGCAAAAGGCACTGCTGGCCGAAGGCTTTCGCTCGCTGGGCGAGTTCCGCTGCTTCACCGCCAGCCTGCCGTTGCCCGGCCTGGCCGGGGGCGGCCATGTCTGAAGGCCGATCACCGATCAGGTGCCGGGAGTGGCCGGCCCTGGTGCTGGTTCTGCTCCTCCTGGCTGCGGGGCTGCTCCTGGGAGGGCAACCGCTCTACCGCTTTGTGGCCGACCAGGCGCATGTCCGGGCCTGGGTTGAGAGCCTGGGGCTATGGGGGCCGGCCGGCATCGTGGCCCTGCAGGTGATGCAGGTCCTGGCGATGCCCATCCCCGGCACGGCGGTTGAAGCGGTCAGCGGCTATCTGTTCGGCCCCTGGTTGGGCGCGCTATATGCCCTGGTCGGCATCGTCATCGGCTCGGCACTCAACTTTTTTCTGGCCCGCTCCTTTGGCCGGCCGCTGATCGGGCGGTTGATCGGCCCCCGCTCGCTGGCCCGCCTGGATGATCTGGCCCGGCGCGGGGGAACGCTGTTCTTTTTCCTCCTGTGGCTCTTCCCCTTCCTGCCCGACGACCTGGCCTGTCTGGCCGCCGGCCTGACGACCATGCCCGGTGGCCGGTTTTTGCTGCTGGTCACGGTTGGGCGGCTGCCTGGCCTGCTGATCTCCACCTGGATGGGGGCCTCTGCAACCCACCTCAGCCCCGGTTGGTGGGCCATCGGGCTGGCGATCGTCGGCCTGACTGCCGTGCTGCTGTGGCGGTGGGGCAGCTCCATCCAGGAACGGGTGTTGAGGTTTATCGGCTGGCTGAGCAGAGAGCCAGGACGGTGATCCAGTTCGTTGCGCATGCCCTTTTTTCACCGCCGGGCACCCAGAGAACGGCGGTCTCTGGCCTCTGCAGCGGGCGCGGGCGATTGGAAATCGCACCGGGTAGCCGAAGGCAATGCCTTCGGCTACCCGGCCCTCAACTTTGGCTTTTTGCCCGCGGCCCCCTGCATGAGCCCCTGACGGCTCCCGTGGCTCCAAAAAGAAGATTATTTTTCATTGCGGAGGCGAAGCCTCCGCAATGAAAAATTTTCTTTTTGTTCTTTTGGCCTCGCCGGAGGTGGGTTTTGGAGATTTTCCCGCCCCGTTCTGAAAAAGGCCAAACTTCAGGGAGGCGTCCACGCCGGTGGACGCCTGGCCGCAGGCCCCTGAGGTGCGACTTGAGTCGCTTAACTTGACGGATATGGGTCCCTGTGGTATGATGCAGGCGTGATCGTGGAGCTACACCCCTCCCCCAGGTTTCAGAGCCTGGGGGAGGGTCTATAACCAGGGCTGCCGATGCACCGCAGACTGCTGACCCTCACCCGCCAGGTTCGCCCCGCTCTGGTCTGGACGGTTCTCTCCGGCTTTCTGGCCGGCCTCCTGACCATTGGACAGGCCTGGCTCCTCAGCAGCGCGATCCACAGCGTCTTCCTGATGGGCCAGACTCTGGCCCAGGTTGCGGGCGGGCTGAAACTCCTTCTCCTCCTCATGGCCGGGCGCAGCCTGCTGGCCTGGACCAACGAGATCAGCGCCAGGGCGGTGGCTGTGGGCGTCAAAGCTGACCTGCGGCAGCGCCTGTTTGCCCACATCCAGGCGCTCGGCCCTGCCTACACGCGCGGCGAGCGAAGCGGCGAATTGACAGCCACCGCGGTAGAAGGGATTGAGGCTCTGGACGCCTATTTCAGCCAGTATCTCCCCCAACTCGCCATCACCGCCCTGGTTCCCCTCTCCATTCTGCTTGTTGTGTTTCCGCTGGACCCCCTCTCCGGGATCATTTTGTTCGTCACCGCCCCCCTGATCCCCTTTTTTATGATCCTGATCGGCAAGGGCGCAGAAGCGGTCACCAGACGGCAGTATGAGACTTTGAGCCGCCTGTCGGCCCATTTCCTGGACAGCCTGCAGGGCCTGACCACGCTCAAGGTTTTCGGGCAGTCCAAGGCTCATGCCCAACGCATCGCCCAGGTCAGCGATCAGTTCCGCGACCGGACGCTGACTGTCCTGCGGATCACCTTCCTCTCAGCGCTGGTCCTGGAGCTGTTGGCCACCCTCAGCACCGCCCTGATCGCCGTGGAGGTCGGCCTGCGTCTGCTGTATGCCAGGATGGAATTCCGTCATGCCTTCTTCCTGCTCATCCTGGCTCCTGAGTTCTACCTGCCGCTACGGATGCTCGGTCTGCGCTTTCACGCCGGGATGGCCGGCACGAGTGCCGCCCGGCGGATTTTCGCCATTCTGGATACCCCCCTCCCCCCTCCGAGAAGCCAGGAGCGTGCACAACCCTCCCCCATTGAGAGCATCCGCCTGTCCCAGGTCACCTTCACCTATCCGGGGGAACCCACCCCTGCCTTGCAAAACATAAACCTGGAGATCCCGGCCGGTCAGCAGATCGCTCTGGTCGGTCCCAGTGGCGCCGGAAAAAGCACATTGGTCCACCTGCTGTTGGGCTTTATCCAGCCTTCATCAGGCACCATCTTGACCACCGAGGCGACGGGGGCCATCATGCCCCGGCCCCCATCCACAGCCCAGATCGCCTGGGTCCCCCAAAAACCCCATCTCTTCCACGACACCCTGGCCGCCAACATCCGCCTTGGCCGGCCGGACGCAACGGATGAGCAGGTCATCGCCGCTGCCCGGTCCGCCCACC
Organism: Anaerolineae bacterium; assembly: GCA_034434895.1. Lineage (GTDB taxonomy): Bacteria > Chloroflexota > Anaerolineae > JAAYZQ01 > JAAYZQ01 > DAOTXL01. The sequence goes on along the minus strand of DAOTYI010000275.1, from coordinate 516 downwards.
TGCACGAATGGATAGAAACCCTGCCTCAGAAATATGAGACGGTGATCGGCGAGAGCGGCGCCCGCCTCAGCGGCGGGCAGGCCCAACGCCTGGCCCTGGCGCGGGCGTTCCTGAAGGAGGCCTCGATCCTGATCCTGGATGAACCCACCTCCAGCCTGGATCCTGAGACCGAGTCCCTGCTGGAGGCATCCATCCGTCAGTTTCTGCAAGGGGAGGATGGGGCACGGCGAACTGTCATCACCATCGCCCATCGTCTCAATACCGTCCTCCAGGCCGACCGGATCGTGGTGCTGGACAAAGGCCAGATCGCGGAAACAGGCACCCACCGGGAGTTGCTGGCCAGGCAAGGGGTGTATGCGAGAATGGTGGGCGCGCTGAGAGGGGATGAGGAGGAGCAGCCAGAACCCGCCGGTGCATCCTCTGCGTGCGCGGCGGCAGACAGAGATATGTTTCAGCCTCCGCCGGCGAGGGAGGCAGGGAATGGGCCGGCCAGAGGGCCCTCCCCCACCCCCGATC
>DAOTYI010000274.1:0-15205 GCA_034434895.1 Anaerolineae bacterium | reverse complement strand
GGGCCTGCGGCCAGGCATCCACCGGCGTGGATGCCTCCGTCCGCGCAGGCGGACGGCCGGGTAGCCGAAGGCATTGCCTTCGGCTACCCGGTGCGATTTCCAATCGCCCCCGCCTTAACCTGGTGCCAATGAGCACCCCCAGGACCCGGCCAACAGGCCAATTTTGTTTGTCGTGTCCCTCGAAATAGGGTATAATAATCGCGTTTAGCGACCAGACAGGAGAGTAGAAACCGACATGAGAGTCTCAACCGAACGGCTGGAGAACTGCCAGGTAAACCTGATCATTGAATTGGACGCTGCCGAGGTAGAAGCCAGGTTGCGCGACACCGCCCGCAAGATCTCACGCCAGTTCATCGTGCCAGGCTACCGGCGGGGGAAAGCGCCGCTCCAGGCCGTGCTCCGCACCTTTGGCCGGGAAGCCATTCAGCAGCAGACACTGCAGGACTTTGGGAACGACTGGTACGAGCAGGCATTGAAAGAAATAGAATATGAACCGTACCAAACTGGCGAACTGAAAGAGGTCCAGTGGGACCCGTTCCGCATGACTGTGCTGTTGCCCATCAAGCCAGAGGTGGACCTGGGCGACTATCGCGCTGTGCGGGTGCCCCTCGAAGTGGAGCCGGTCACCGAGGAGCAGGTCCAGGAGCGCCTGGTCGGACTCCAACGGCGCTATACGCAGTGGGTGCCCGTGGAACGGCCGGCGGCTTTTGGCGACAAAGTGGTGGTGGACCTCAAGGCCAGGGTCGGCGACGAATCGATCCTGGACCAGGAAGAGCTGGAGATGCTCCTGCAGGCCGGGTCCGCCGACCCGCTGCCCGGCCTGCACGAACAGATCGTGGGCCTGTCGCCTGGTGAGGAGAAAAGCCTGCTGTTGGCCGTGCCGGCGGAAGGGTTCAGGCCCGAGATGGTCGGCCAGGAGGCCGCCGTTACAGTGCGTATGCACACTGTGCGCCAGGAAGATGTGCCCCCCCTGGACGACGAACTGGCCATGATGGTCGGCGATTATGACACGTTGGATGCCTTGAAGGCTGCCCTGCGGGCAGAGATGGAGACTGCCGCCCAACAGCAGGCCCAGGCCGGGTATGCGGACAAGATCCTGGAAGCAATCCTGAAGGCGGCGGTCCGGATCGAATACCCCCCCCAGGCTGTGGACCAGGAAGCCGAGCTGACCCTCGAACAGGTGGGCCGGAACCTGGCCTCGTCGGGGATGGACCTGGACCGGTTCCTGGTCATGATCGGCAAAACCCGCGACATGTACAAACAGGAACTCCGTCCCGTGGCCGAGGAGAATCTGCGCAAACGCCTGGTGTTGAAGGAGATTATCCGGCGAGAAGGGTTGGCGGTCCGCCAGGAGGAGGTGGATGCCGAAATCGCCCGCCTGGTAGAAGCCTCCGACCAGGAAGCCGAGCGGATGCGCGACCTGCTCAACAGCGAGCAGGGACGCCTGATGGTGATGGAGGATCTGCTCTTGATTCAGGCCCGGCAGCGGCTGATCCAGATCGCCACCGGCCAGGCCCCACCCCTGGCCCAGGCCGAGGGTGGAGAAAGGGCTGCAGCGGACAGCCAGGTGGAGGGAGAAGGGGAAGCCGGGGTGGACACAACCGGGGCCGAAACCGCCGCCGGGCCGGAGCAGGAGGGGGCTGTTGACCAACCGGCAGGTGATTGCTGAGGGTCAGGAAGAGACCTTACAGACACCGGCCGGATGCGGGTGTACACTGGACAGCAATCTGAATCCAGGAGGTTTTACCGTGCAAAACAGCTTGATCCCGATGGTGATCGAAAGGACCGGGCGTGGAGAGCAGGTCTATGACATCTACTCTCTGCTGCTCAAAGAGCGGATCGTCTTCCTGGGCACGCCCATTAACGACCAGGTGGCCAACCTGGTCGTGGCCCAGTTGCTCTTTCTCGACCGGGAAAATCCCGACCGCGAGATTCAGCTTTACATCAACTGCCCCGGCGGGGAGATCTATCCCGGCCTGGCTATCTACGACACCATGCAGATGGTCCGGGCACCGATTTCGACCATCGCCGTGGGCTGGACGGCCAGCCTGGGCACTGTGTTACTGGCAGCCGGCCACAAAGGACGGCGTTTTGCCCTGCCCCATGCCACCATCCACATGCACCCGGCCGGCGGCGGCGCGCGTGGCTACGCTCCCGACGTGGAGATCCAATACAAGGAGCTGAAACGGATGCAGGACCTGTTGCACAGCCTCCTGTCCAAACACACCGGCCAGCCGATGGAAAAGATTGCCGACGACTTTGACCGGGACTATTTCATGGATCCATACCAGGCCGTGGAATATGGCATCATTGACGAAGTGCTCCTCCCTGCCGACCAGGGGGAGAAGGCGAAACAGCAGGGAGAGGGTGCATGACCCGGCAGGATTCGAGCGGGCAACTTTGCTCCTTTTGCCACAGAGGCTACGACGAGGTGGAGCGGCTGATCGCCGGTCCTGACGGCGTCTATATCTGCGACGAGTGTGTGGGCCTGTGTGTTGAGATCCTGGAAGAGGAGAGGCGAAAGGAGCAAAAGGGGCATGAGGCCGGCAGCCTCCCTGCTCTGCCCTCACCCCGCGACATCTACCGCCGTCTGGAAGAATATGTCGTGGGCCAGGAACGGGCCAAGAAGGTCCTGTCGGTGGCGGTCTATAACCACTACAAGCGGATCTATGCCGGCACGGCCGCCGACGATGTAGAGCTGCAAAAGAGCAACATCCTGCTCGTCGGCCCTACCGGTTGTGGCAAGACGCTGTTGGCCCAGACGCTGGCCCGCATCCTGGACGTGCCCTTTTCCATTGCCGACGCCACGGCGCTGACCGAGGCCGGCTATGTCGGGGAAGATGTGGAAACGATCCTGCTGGGCCTGATCCAGGCTGCCGACTATGACCTGGCACGGGCTGAGAAGGGGATCATCTACATAGACGAGATTGACAAGACGGGGCGCAAGTCGGGCGACAACCCCAGTATTACCCGTGATGTGTCGGGGGAGGGGGTCCAGCAGGCCCTGCTCAAGATTATCGAGGGCGCGGAGGTCAATGTCCCGCCCCACGGCGGGCGAAAACACCCCCAGCAGGAGTTTATCGAAATCAACACCACCGACATCCTGTTCATCTGCGGCGGCACCTTTGAAGGGCTGGACAAGATCGTCGCCCAGCGGATCGGGGCGAAAGGGCAGGTGGGCTTTGCCACCGGGCGCGAGGGCCGCCGTCGCCGGGAAATGACTGCCGCCGAGCTGCTGCGCGAGATCACCCCTGATGACCTGATGGCTTTTGGCCTGATCCCGGAGCTGGTGGGGCGTCTGCCGGTGGTGGTCAGCGTCGAGCCGCTGGACAAGGCGGCGATGGTCGCCATCCTGACCGAGCCCAAGAACGCCCTGCTCCGGCAGTTCAGGCACATGCTGGCCCTGGACGGTGTGGAGTTGGTCGTGACCGACGACGCCCTGGAGGCCATTGCCGAGGAGGCACTGGGCCGCAAGACGGGGGCGCGGGGCCTGCGCACCATCCTGGAGGAGACGCTGCTGGATGTGATGTACGAGGTCCCTTCCCGCTCCGATGTGGTCCGCTGTATCGTCAACGGCGATACCATCCGCCGCAAGGTACGGCCCCTGCTGCTCACTCAGGCCGGGAGACCGGTGACCTGGGGGGAAGAGGAGCTGCGCGAGACGGCCTGAGAGAGGTTCAGTTTCTGGCCCAACGGGCAAGAATTTACGCCGTGTGCAACTTTAGGTTGTGACGGGGCATGCCCTGACCCGTATTTGCTTGCTGCGCCTCAGATACACCGCCGAGACGCGGAGAACGCCGGGGAGACAGGGGAGGTCAGGTTGGAGTCGAGGCTTCAGCCGGCCTTTTCCGCCTGAAGGCTCCACTCCCATTTGCTTCCCTGACAGAAGTTACGCAGTTGACCCGGCAGGCTGACCACCAAGGCACCAAGACACGAAGAATGACCAGGAAGTCTTTGTGCGCCCTCTGTCTCGGCGGTAAACAAATACTTCACTCATGGGGGTCCTGGGGGAGCGGCAGGGTAGAACAGCGGCTGGCCGAACCGGTCTACACCATAATGGCCGATCCTGGCCTGGATCTCTGGCGACCGGATCCACTCTATGAACTTCATCGCCAGATCGTAGTTGACGCCGGGATGCCTATCGGGGTTTACGGCCATCACGGTGTACGGATTGAGCAACTCCCTGTCCGCATTGTCGGCCAGCGTCTGCCCGCCGACCAGGATCGTCAGGTCAGGCAGCCTGTCCCGCATGGACAGGTAGCTGCCCCGATCGGTCAGGGTATAGGCCTGTTGTTCGTTGGCGAAGAGCAGGGTATCGCCCATGCCCTGGCCGATCACCTGGTACCAGGGCATGTCAGCCGTTGGGGTGATGCCGGCCAGGCTCCACAGACTCAGCTCCCTGGTGTGGGTGCCCGACCGGTCGCCCCGGCTGACAAAGGTCGCCTGAGCAGCGGCGATGGCCCTGAATGCTTCGCTGGCGGAGACCAGACCACCGATCCTGGCCGGATCGCTGGTGGGACCGACGATGACAAAGTCGTTGTACATCACGGCAAAGCGCTCACGAGCATGCCCGTCGGCGACAAACTGCTCTTCAGCCTTGTGACTGTGGACGAGCAGAAGGTCGGCGTCTCCTTTGCGGCCGATTTCAATCGCCTGACCGGTGCCGACGGCAATCACTTCTACCTTGACGTTGCAGGTCTGTTCAAAGTCGGGCAGGATGAAATCGAGCAGGCCTGAATCGGCGGTGCTGGTCGTGGTGGCCAGGATCAGCCTGACTGTGGGTTGGGGCGTCTGACCCGGCATCGGCCCGGCCTTGCAGGCGATGGGGCCGATCAGCAGCAGGAATACAAAGAGCATCCGGGCCTTTTTCAATAGACCATCTCCCCTCGCACAAAGGCGGCAGTGCGCGGATCGCGTGGCGAGCCGAAGAATGAATCCACGTCGGCGATCTCGACGATCCGGCCTTCCAGAAGCAAAGCCACCCGGTGGGCCAGCCGTCTGGCCTGGAAGATATTATGGGTCACCAACACCTGGGTTGTGCCCTGCTCCTGGTTGAGGGCGCGCACAATCTCTTCGATCAGCCCGACATTGTAGGGGTCCAGGTTGGCTGTCGGCTCGTCGAGCAGCAGCACCTCCGGGCGGAGGACCATCGCCCGTGCCAGGGCTACCCGCTGCGCCTCCCCTCCCGACAGGGTGTGTGCTCGCTTGCGGCTCATGGCGGCCAGGCCCACCTGTTCCAGGGTGGCCTGCACCTCGTCAGCAAATTCGCGCCGGCCGCGCAGTTGCAGGCCGTAGGCCACATTGGCCCATACGGTCCGGTTGAGCAGGATGGGCCGCTGGAAGACGGTGGTCACCCGGCGGCGCAGGGCCAGGGGAGGGGTGCGGTCGGGGCTGGATTCGGCATTCAAGAAGCGGATCGAGCCACGGCTGGGCGGTTCCAGGAAGTTGAGCAGGCGCAACAGGGTACTCTTGCCCGCGCCACTGGGCCCCACCACGGCCAGGATCTCCCCCCGCCAGATGTCGAGGGCATCAATCTGGAGCACACAGCGGCCGTTGTACGATTTGGCCACCTGCTGGAGTTGGTACACGATCTCGCTCACAGGTCGAGGGTCCTCCCCTGCAGGCGGAGCATGGCCACGTTGGTCAGGAAGGAGATGCCCAGCAGGATCATCCCCAGCGCTATGGCCAGATCAAAGTTTCCCTGGCGGGTTTCAAGCACAATGGCCGTGGTCAGCACCCGGGTCGAGCCTTCGATGTTGCCGCCGACCAGCATCACCGCCCCTACCTCCGAGATAATGCTGCCAAAGCCGGCGACGATGGAGACAAGCACCCCTACCTGCGCCTCTCTCAGAATGGCCAGCGCTGTCTGCCGGCGGGTGGCACCCAGGGCCTGGATCTGCTGCCGCAGCCCCCGGTCTACCCCCATCACGGCTGCCATGGTAAAGCCGGCCACCAGGGGAAAGGAGATGATCGTCTGGGCGACAATCATGGCGCCGGGGGTAAACAGCCTGGGGATGAACGGCCAGTCCAGTTGTCCCAGCGGGCCGCTGCGGGAGAGGATCAGGTAGACGAACAACCCGACTACCACCGGTGGAAGGCCCATGCCGGTGTAGAGCAGGGCGATGACCAGCCTGCGCCCACGGAAGCGACTCAGGCCTATCAGGGCACCTGACGGAATGCCGATCAGGGCGCTGATCAGCAACGCGATGCCCGACACCCGTAGCGATAAAGCGACGATCTGGAGGAGGGCCGGATCGAGGGTGGCGATCAGCCGCACGGCCTCGATCAGGCCACGCAACATGTCACGGATGGTCGAACCTCTTGCATATAACTCGACAATGTCCGGTCCGACCTCACCCCTACCCCAGCGACTCAAGTCGCACCTCAGCGGACGGCCGGGTAGCCGAAGGCATTGCCTTCGGCTACCCGGTGCGATTTCCAATCGCCCGCGCCTTACCCTGACGCCTGTGCCCCTACCCTGTGGTCCCCTTACCGGAGTTGGGGGATGGAGTGAGGTCCACCTTTGTCGCCATGGATGCGATTCACGATGTCAAGATAACAACAGATCGGCAACCGGCCGGCCACCTGGCGCTTTTGCTGCCAGGCTTCTTGAGCTAAAAACGGCGTCTCCGACAGGAGACGCCGTTGCACAATGGGGCACGGCGACCTCAGAAGGCGCCGCGCCCGCCCCATGCCTGGACGCATCTCCTTTCCAAAGCTGGGAGGCATCGCCGTTTCCAGCGGTACCCTACCGGCCTCACGCCGTAGACCTCTCCCTGTCTTTAGGCAGCGAGGCTCGGAGATGCTTCGATTGTTTATACCAGTGTAGCATGACTTGAGATGGATGTCAAACTTTGGACCTGACAAAAGTCATAGACGGCAGATGACGGGCCTGCTATAATAGCAGGGAGGCTTAGCGACAGGAGGTGGGAGAGATGATGAAAGGCTGTCCGGGCGCAATCGTGTTCAAGGATGCCCGACCGGAATATATCGAGTGTCCCCATTGCGGGGAGGAGATGGAGATCTGGTCCGATGAACCGCTGGCCCGCTGCCCTCATTGCCATCTGTGGGTGAGCAAGGAGCGAGGCGCATCATGTATTGACTGGTGCCCGGCAGCGGCGGAGTGTATCGGCCTGGAGGCCTATGAACGGCTGAAGCACCCCCGCCCGCCCCAGGAAGCTGTCTGCGAGCCCCCTGCCCTTCCATGATATTCTGGCAGCCGATTATGCCGCTTTCAGAAAAGCTTTGAGACCCGTAACGCCATTGGGCAACTTTGACGGGTTGCGACAGGTCATACCCTGACCCCTCCTCATCCCCCAATGTGAGCTTGTAGGACAACTGCTGGCTACAAGTTGTATATGGCGCAGGTTGTGAGAGAGCGGCAGCTTTCTGTCTGTCCGCCGCCCTCCCATCTCCCCTTTCTCCCCCTCACCTGGAAGGTCTTTTATCAGGCCACCGCCTTGACAGATTGTGTATGTTTTGCTATACTGAACTGGCAACGACCAGCCTGTTTTCGACTCTGGTGGAGGAAAGGAGGTGAGGGATCGCGAACAGGGGAGCAATGGGGCAATCAGGGTGAATCTCAAACTACGTGCAGAATAGGAGGAGAAAAAGATGTCTGGAAAGCGTGCAGTATGGAGCCTGTTGCTGGTGCTGAGCCTGGTGGCGACCCTATTGGCCGCGTGCGGCCCCACGCCTGCGCCCACCACGGCTCCCACGGTAGCGCCTACCAAGGTGCCGGAAAAGCCGACCGAGGCAGCCAAGCCAACCGAGGCAGCCAAGCCGACCGGTGACCTGTTGGACCAGGTCATGGCTGCCGGCAAACTGGTGGTCTCGACCGACCCCAACTATGCCCCGCAGAGCTTTCTGAACGAGAAGGGCGAGCTGGATGGCTTTGACGTGGACGTGGCCAAGGAGGTGGCCAAACGGCTGGGAGTCACGGTCGAGTTCGTGACCCCCGACTGGGACATCATCACCGCCGGCAACTGGGGTGGCCGCTGGGACCTGAGCATCGGCTCGATGACCATCACCGAGGATCGGATGCAGGTGCTGTGGTTCACCGACCCGTACTACTATACCCCTGCCTCCTTCGCCGTCCATAAAGACAACACCACCATCCGCACCCCCCAGGACCTGAAGGGCAAGACGGTGGGGTTGGGGACAGCCACCACCTACGAAGCCTACCTGGCCGGCACGCTGAAGATGATCGGCGGTGAGGTGATGTACGATCCGCCGGCCGGCGTCAAGGTCAAACCGTACACCACCGATGCCGAGGCGATCCAGGACCTGGCCTTGGGCGACGGCGTCCGCCTGGACGCGGTGATGTCGGCCCAGCCGACCATCCAACAGGCCATTGACAGCGGCGTGCCGCTCAAGTATGTGGGCACGCCGGCCTACTATGAGCCTTTGGCCTTCGCCCTGGACAAGAGCCGGGGGCCGTCGGACAAGATGCTGAGCAAACTGAACGAAATCGTCAAAGCGATGCACAACGACGGTACCCTGACCAGCCTGTCGCTCAAGTGGTACGGCATTGACCTGACCACCGTCGTCAAGCCGGCGGCCGGAGGCACCTTCATCTTTGGCCGGGGCGGCGACTCGGTGCAGTTGGACCCGGCCATCGTCACCGACGGCGAGTCCTTCCGGGTCACCGGCCAATGCCTGGAGCCGCTCTACCAGTATGAGCCCGGCTCCACCACACCGATCCCGGCCCTGGCCGAGGAGTGCACCCCCAACGAGAACGCTACCGAGTGGACCTGCAAGCTGCGCCAGGGGGTCAAGTTCCATGACGGGACCGACTTTAATGCCGACGCCGTCATCTTTAACTTTGACCGCTGGCGCTTCACCGACAATCCCTACCACTTTGCCAGCCAGGTGTTCGAATATTATGAAGCCATGTGGGGTGGCTTTGACGATGACAGCCTGATCACCGCCGTGGAAAAGGTGGACGACTATACCGTCAAGTTCACCCTGAGCGCACCGCTGGCCCCCTTCCTGGCCAACCTGGCCATGGATATGTTTGCCATCTCCAGCCCGGCCGCCATCGAAAAGTATGGCGAAAAGTATGGCCAGCCGGAAGCCGGCTGCGTCGGCACCGGGCCGTTCATCTTCAAGGAGTGGGTGGAAGGCGACCACATCACGGTGGTGGCCAACCCCGACTACTGGGGCGGCAAGCCGACCATTGACCAGATCATCTGGAAGGTGATCCCCGACGACTCGGCCCGTTTCCTGGCCCTCAAATCGGGCGACATCCACGCCACCGAGCAGGCGACGGTCGAAGACCTGGCTGCCGCCGAGGCCGATCCCAACCTGTATGTCCTGACCCGACCGGCGCTGAACACCGCCTACCTGGCCTTTAACTTCAAGATCAAGGAATTTCAGGACAGACGGGTGCGCGAGGCGGTGGCCCACGCCATCAACAAGAAGGCCCTGGTCGAAAACTTTTACGGCAAATATGGCCAGGTGGCGACCAACTTCCTGCCCCCGCTGGTGTGGGGCCACAACGATGCCATCGAGGACTGGACCTACGATCCGGAACTGTCGAAGAAGCTCCTGGCCGAGGCCGGCTTCCCCAACGGACTGAGTGAAGTGACCATCGCCGAAGACATCACCGATGCCGATGGCAATGTGACCTACAAAGCCGGCGACAAGATCCCGCTCCGCTTCTATTACATGCCGGTCACCCGTTTCTACTACCCCAGCCCCAAGGAGATCGGTGAGGCGATGGCCGCCGACCTGGCCAAGGCCGGCTTTAATATCACCATGGAGCTGGCCGGCGACTGGCCGACCTACCTGGGCCTGCGCCGCACCGGGCAGCTCGTCGGGCTGTATATGCTCGGCTGGGGTGGCGACAACGGCGACCCGGACAACTTCCACAACTACTTCTTCGGCGGGCTGAGCGCGGCGGGCGAGACGAAGAAGCCTGACAAGCGCGAGGGTTGGTACGCCAACCAGCAGGTGGCCGACCTGTGCTACCAGGCGCTGGTCACGCCCGGTCAGGATAAGCGCGAGCCGATGTATAAGCAGATCGAGCAACTGCTACACGATGATGTGGCCCGCATCTGGATCGCCCACAACCAGACGCCGCTCATCTTCTCCAAGAAGGTGCAGGGCTACGTGCCGCAGCCGGTGGGTGCCGACTACTACGAGTGGGTCACGATCCAGCCGTAACCGGTCCATCGCCCCTGCTTCACGGGCGGTTCGGAATGGTGGAGTGGAGCACAGGGGGGTGCAGGCGTGCGCTGCACCCCCTTTTGGGTAGCCGAGGGCAATGGGTAGCCGAGGGCAATGCCCTCGGCTACCCAATTCCAACCTGTGGGAGGCTGAGTTAAGGGAGGAGTCGTGACCCGCTATACGATCCGTCGGCTCATCTCGCTGATCCCCACCCTGCTGGGGGTGACGGTGGTGGTCTTTTTTTTCCTGCGCCTGATCCCCGGCGATCCGGCCGTGGCCATGCTGGGAGAACATGCTGCCCAGGACAATGTCGAACGGATCCGGGAACAGTTGGGGCTGAACCGGCCGGTGTTCCTGGACATCGAAGCCCTGAAACAGGGCGATATCGGGAGGTTTTTCGACAGCCAGTATCTCCGCTTTCTGGGCCGGCTGCTCAAAGGGGACCTGGGCGACTCGATCCATCGCCGCATTCCCATCGCCAATGAGTTAAAGCTGCGCTTTCCGGCCACGGTGGAACTGGCCCTGTTTTCTATGATCATCGCCGTGCTGGTGGGCATCCCGGCCGGCATCCTCTCTGCGGCACGGCGGAATTCGATATGGGATGGCCTCAGTATGCTCGGCTCCCTGATCGGCGTCTCGATGCCCATCTTCTGGTTGGGCCTGATGGAGATCATGCTCTTTGCCGTGTTCCTCAAGTGGCTGCCCATCGGCGGCCGCCTGGAGGCCACCCGCGAGCTTCAGGCAGCGACCAATTTCTACCTGATTGACAGCCTGATCCGGGGGGACACGGCGGCCTTTGTTGATGCCTTGAAACATCTGGCCATGCCGGCCGCAGCCCTGGCCACCATCCCCATGGCCATCATCGCCCGCATGACCCGGTCCAGCATGTTAGAGGTGTTGCAGGAAGACTATATCCGCACCGCCCATGCCAAAGGTCTGCGCGAGCGGGTGGTCCTGTTGCGCCATGCCCTCAAGAACGCTTTCCTGCCGGTCATCACCATCATCGGCCTGCAAACCGGCAACCTGCTGGCCGGGGCGGTCATCACCGAAACGATCTTTGCCTGGCCGGGCATCGGCAAATGGGTGTACGATGCCATCCTGGCGCGGGATTATCCGGTGGTGCAGGGAGGGACGCTGCTCATTGCCGTCATCTTTGTCATCGTCAACCTGCTCGTGGACCTGTCGTATGCCTTTCTGGACCCGCGCATCCATTACGAGTGAGGAGGAGCATGGCCGATCAGCAGCAGGTTCCAGAAGATGAGCGGAGCAGACGACCGGTCGCTCCGCCCCCCAGGAAGGTGGTCGTCACCGATTTTGCGGTGCGGGAACATCGCTCGTTGTGGGGCGATGCCTGGCGGCGGATGATCTCCAGCAACATGGCCCGCCTGGGGATGGCGATTGTCCTCTTTTTCATTCTATCCACGGTGCTGGCCCACTTTTTCTGGGAGTATAACCCCAAAACCGATTCCGACTATTCCCTCAAGCTGAAGCCGCCCAATCTGAAGCCGACAGCCGAGATCCCCACCATCCATCCCTTCGGCACCGACAAGGTGGGGCGCGATATTTTCCGGCGGGTGGTCCATGGCGGATGGAACTCGCTGCGGGTGGGGGTGGTGGCCGTCGGCATTTCACTGACCATCGGTGGGCTGCTGGGCCTGCTGGCAGGATTCTATGAGACGATGCCCCTCGGTTCTGCAGGACGGGGGATCATAGCAGGGGGGATCGGGTTGGGCCTGGGGGCCATCTCGGCCTGGATTGCGGGTCAGGCCTGGCAGATGCTCCTCTTTGCCGGCCTGGGGATCGCCGCGGCGGTCCTGGACAGGCTGTGGGCCGGGAAGGCAGTCCGGCCCCTCCTGTTTGCCGGGGTGGGCCTGCTGCTGGGGGGCCTGCCGGCGCTGATGGTCAACCCCTACGTGGCGGCCGCTTGTGGGTTGTTGGGCCTGCTCACCGGGGCAGTGGTGGCCCTGCCGCTGGGGGGGGCGCTGGTCTCGAACCTCATCATGCGGCTGATGGATATTATTCTGGCTTTTCCCGGCATCCTGCTGGCCATCGCCATCGTCGCCATGCTGGGGCCGGGCCTGGATAAAGGGATGATTGCCATCGGTTTCGTGGGCATCCCGGTCTATGCCCGGCTGGTGCGGTCCACGGTGCTGTCGGTGGTGGAAAAGGAGTATATCACCGCTGCCCGGGCGGTCGGGGTGGGACAGGCCCGCCTCCTGTTCCGCCACATTGTGCCCAACAGCCTGTCACCGGTCATTGTCCAAGCGACGATGGGCCTGGCCAACGCCATCCTGTGGGCCGGCGCTCTGGGCTTCCTGGGCCTGGGCGCAATCCCTCCTGAACCGGAGTGGGGGGCGATGCTGGGTGACAGCTACAAATATCTGGCCAGCGGGGCCTGGTGGGCGGTCCTCTTTCCCGGCGTGGCGATCATGCTCAGCGTGCTGGGCTTTAACCTGCTGGGGGATGGCTTGCGCGACGCGCTGGACCCCCGGTTGCGGATTTAGCAGGAGGCAAGATGGCAAAGGTGGGTGTCCTGTCCAGTTTCCGATCCCGGCCCAGGGCGGTGAGGCTGTTTCTGAGCCTGGTCGCCCTCACCGCTGTCTTGAGCCTGCTGTATGCGGTTCAGGCCTGGGCCGGCGGCCCTGTCCGACTGCCGATGACCGTCCAGGTCAGGGGCCTGGCCCTCAGCAGTGACGGTTCTCTGCTGGCGGCCGCCCTTCAGGATGGAACGGTGCGCCTGTGGAATACACAGGACTGGACCGGGCGCACCCTGGCCGGCCATAGCGGCCCGGTCGTCGGCCTGGCCTTTGTCCCCGGCCGTTCGACCCTGATCTCGGCCGGCCGCGATGGGACGGTGCGGCTCTGGGATGCGACCACCGGCCAGGGCCGGCTTTCCCTGGACACCCACGGGCCGCTGAACGGCCTCTCCCTGTCGGCCAACGGTGAGCGGCTGGCGACGGTCGGCGACGACGGGGTTGTGCGGCTGTGGGACGTTTCGGCTTTGCCTGACACCGGCATGGCCCCAGGACCGGAGATCCGCTCCTTCGGCCCCGGTCAGGACACCACTCACGCGGTGGCCCTCAGCCCGGATGGCACCCTCCTGGCCGTGGGCGACGGCCCCAACATCCAGCTTTGGGACACCCGCACCGGCATGGCCGTCCGCCGGCTGGAAGGCCGCTGGGAAAGCGCGGAGGAGAAAACGTGGCTGGGGCACAGGCGGCCGGTCCTGTCGCTGGCCTTCAGCCCTGATGGCCAGCTCCTGGCCTCCGGGGCGCAGGACGCCACCTGCGCCTTTTGGAATGTAGAGAGCGGCGACGTGGCCTGGATGGCCGAAGGGCACTATGGGGCTGTGACCAGCCTGCTCTTCAGCCAGGATGGCAGGAGCCTGCTTTCCGGCAGTGCTGATACCAAACTCCGCACCTGGCGCATCCCGGGCGGCAAATTTACCGCCGTGTACGAAGGACACCTGAGCGCCGTGACCGGGGTGTTGTTCGGCTTTCAGGCCGATACCATCCTCTCGGCCGCAGACGATGGAACCGTCCGCGTGTGGGAGATGACCAATCAGAAAATCACCCACCTGGAATGGACCCGCTATGGCTTTTTGCCGATATGGGGCCGGCTCTTTACAACCTGGACCTGGATCAGCGGCCTGGTGGGGCTGGTCTGCCTGTGGGGCCTGTGGCGAAGCCGGACGTGGAGCCACCTGCTTGCCCTGGCCCTCTTTCTGTTGGGGCCGATCATCGTCCTGGGCCTCCCCCTCCTGGAGGCTCTGAGTTACCCTGTCTCCTGGGAGGTTCGACTCCGGGTCGCGTGGCCGGCGATGGTGCTGGTGCTGTGGTATGTGGCGTTGCTCCTGGTTCTGACGCGCGAACCGGTGGCCATTCACTACGAAGCCCCTGAGCACCTGCCCCTGGCCCAGCGGTTGATGACCAGCCGGCGGACATTTCAGGCCCGCCTGGGGGTGTATGGGGCCGCCGTCTGGATCGGGTTGCTGGTGGTCCTCTACTCGGTGCTGCGCCGCTTCAACCTCGATGTGGCGTTCATGGGCCACTGGCTCCGCTTTATCATGACCGGCGCCGGCGTGACCTTTTACATCTCCTTCCTCTCGATCTCGCTGGCAGTGGTCCTGGCCCTGCTGGGGGCGTTGGGCCGGCTGTCCAGGAACCCGATCACCAACGGCCTGGCCAGCTTTTATGTCTCCCTCATCCGGGGCACCCCCCTGCTGGTGCAGATCTACATCTGGTATCTGGGGTTGCCCCGTTTGAACGTCGTCCTGCCGGCCGAGGTCGCCGGTGTCCTGGCCCTGGGCGTGAACTATGGGGCTTACATGACCGAGATCTTTCGTGCCGGCATCCAGGCCATCGGCAAGGGCCAGCACGAAGCGGCCCATGCGCTGGGCATGTCGGCGACCCAGACCCTGCGCCGCATCGTCCTGCCCCAGGCCTTCCGCATTGTCATCCCGCCCATCGGCAATGAGTTCATCGCCATGATGAAGGACTCGGCGCTGGTGTCGGTGATGGCCGTCTGGGAGCTGAGCTACCGGGCGCAAAAGATCGGCCGCCAGTACTTCCGGGCATTGGAGACCTTTCTCATCGCCGCAGCCTTCTATTGGATTCTAACCGTCATATTCCAGTTCTTGCAGGGCAAGCTGGAGAATTATATGGCGCGGAGTGAGAGGAGATGATCAACTCGACAATGTTCGATTTGACCTCGCTCCTACCCCCTGGCCCCCTTCCCTCAACTTTGGCTTTTTGCCCGCGGCCCCCTGCATGGACCCCCTGACGGCTTCCGCGGCTCCAAAAAGAAGATTAATTTTTCATTGCGAAGGCTGCGCCTTCGCAATGAAAAAGTTTCTTTTTGTTCTTTTGGCCTCGCCGGAGGCGGGTTTTGGAGATTTTCCCGCCCCGTTCTAAAAAAGGCCAAACTTCAGGAGAGGGGGGATCAGGAAGGGGTTCTGCGGCAGGTGACTTCGCCGCCCACCGCAAAATCCCTTTTTATCCCCCTCTCCTGAAGTTTGGCCTTTTTCAGAGCGGGG
>DAOTYI010000273.1:0-15637 GCA_034434895.1 Anaerolineae bacterium | reverse complement strand
GGGGGTGGGGGTGTAGGTCGGCCAGACGGTGCAGAGTGGTACGACCGTACCCTCGCTCCACCACTCCTTGAACCAGACGCGCTCGCAATTGTTGTCCTCGTTGCGGTAGGCTTCGTGCCAGTTTTGCTCTTCGTCATCCCCGGAGACGTTGAGGTTCCAGACGGCGGCATAGGTGGCCAGCTTTTCTGCGTGGTAGAAGGCGATGAGCGAGCAGGCGGCTTCCTGGCCCTCCCGTTCGTCTTTGTCTTTCAACGGGTTGCCAAACCTTTGCAGAGGCGAAGCCAGGTCGGCCTCGGTGATGAGGCCCCCTTTGGCGACGATGCGGGCTTGCATGGCCGTCGGAAAGTACACTGCCACATGCTGGCCGTTAAAGTCCACATCTTCGTACCAGCAATGGGACCAGCCTTCATCGCCCTGCGCCCAGTAGTTGTTCCAGGCGTAGCCGTCGTTGGCGGTGCCGTTCATAAAGACTTTTTCCATCATCTGGTAGCCGCTCTTCCCGTTGTCGAGCAACTGGGAATCACATTTTTCGTGATTCACCTCATATCCTTCGGCATATTGGTTCTGGGACATGGGTGGGGTCAGCACCTGGGCACCGCACCGCTCCTTGACCTGCTCGTAGACGGCGGCGAAATACTCGTCCATCTCTGTCCACGCCTTTGCATTCCAAGGCCAGGACACAGGATCAGGGTCGGGATGGTTCTCTTTATCGAAATACCACTCCAGATTCGGCTCGTTGGCAGGCAAAAAGCCCACCTGGCTGCCGAGTCCACCCCAATTGTAGATGGCACAGATCTCATCCGCTACGTGGTCAACGCTCCGCTGGCCTTCCAGTTTGCAAAAGTTTTCCTCGCCCACCGGGTCAGGCACGAGTTGATCTCCCTCAAAGTAGCCCGGGGAAGGATAGATGCGAATCACGATCTTGCTATGCTCGGCAGCTTCGAGCAGGTATTTCCACACTGTCTGGTGAGAGGGGGTATCTGGAACATACACTTTCTCTATCGGGCCACAGTTGTTTTCACCCGCCCGCACATATTTGTACACCTGGTCGCTCATAACCACGATCACCTCCGGCCAGTTTCCCTCACCTCGGATTCGCGAGAAATAGGCCTCATCCCAGCCTTCTCCACCCGAAACGTTGCCCAGGTGAACGCCGCGACCCGCACCCGCTATTGCTGCAAGAGAGGACATCACCCCCTGGGCCACGCCTGCCAAAAGCACTGCACTGCCGAAGGCCAGCAGCAACCCCAACCAGCCAAACTGTGATATCTTGCGCACTTTCATCGCTCTCCTTCTCCTCTCTGGTTGAGACTACTGCTCGATCGTCGCAATATACAGCCTATATGACCATTCCCCGTTGCCATCCACATCTAACAGCGCCTCCCATACCACCTGGTCCCCGGAGATGAAGATGGCAGTCGTCCGATCCAGAAAGGTCAGTTCCTCTCCCCGCCGCAGGTCATACAACACTTTCCCTCTTTGCCAGTGGTAAACCAGGATATCGTCAAAGAGACGCAGGGAGCCAGGGGCAAAGTCGCCAGGGGACATCACCACCGAGGGTTGGTCCTGAGGGTTGTCCAGATCGAGGCTCAACACCTGGAATGTATAGTCCGCGCCCATTGGCGTCGTCCACACCACCCGGCTGCCGCTGAGGGCGTGATAGATCCCCGCGGAACCCATGAGGGGGTGGAACACCTGCCCTAGAACCCGGTCCTTGCCGCTTGCCAGGTTGTAGGCCCACAGGTCGGCGACCTGTTCTCTCCGCCCATACTTTGCCACATCCAGATAGATGACCCACTCCCTTGAAATGCGAGGGAACATCTGGTTGCCTGGACATTGAGCGATTGTCCATCGCTGCCCGGTTCGCAGGTCTTGGGCAAAGATGTCGTCCTGGTTCTCCTGGCCCCCCCATTCTTCCCAGACCACCACATCGCCTGACAGATCCAAGGCAGCAAGGGAACGAACCTCCACCGTGTACTCGCTTTCTGTCTCACGGTTGTAAGTCTTGAGCCGAACTTCGGATTCGGTCGTCTCCAACCACACGACCCACGAGTCCGATAAGCGGGCTGAATACTTTGCCTCGGTCCCTGTTGCACTGCTGATCTGTTTCATCGCCCCCGTCGTCAGATTCAGGAGCACGATCTGCGGTTCGTCGTTGACCCTGAGACTTCCCGCCACAGTGTCTCCGCGCAGATCCATCAAGCGGAACCCTTCCGGCACGGGCACCTCCACCGCCGCGCTCAGGTGGCGGGGGCCGGGCGTGCCGGTCGGCGTCGCTGCGCTTACCGGGGTCGTTGTGGGCGCAGGCGTGCAGGTCGTTGTCACGGTCGCCGTCGGCTCCGTCGCCACGGGCGTCTGTCTCTGCCCCCGGAACAGCAGCCCCAGGCCCACGGCCAGCAGGGCTACCACGGCCAGGCCGGCTATCGCTTTCCACCAATCGCTTTTCTCTTTCATCGTTTTCACCCCCTATTGCGGAATGCGGAATGCGGAATGCGGAATGCGGAATGCGGAATGCGGAATGCGGAATGCGGAATGCGGAATGCGGAATGCGGATTGCGGATTGCGGATTGCGGAACGGCGAAAGCAAAAGCGCCGGGCACAGGACAGGGTGCACCCGCCCCGGCCACGGCGCTCACAAATCGGACTATGTCGCTCCCCTTCAGGGATGGGGTAGAAACCCGTTGATTTGCATCGTTCTCCTACTCCGGCCTGTCAGACTATCCCAATGATAGTACAGACCGGCTGCTTTGTCAAAGAGGGCAGGTGCCTGGCACGCCAGTAGTGCCAGGCACCTGAGCCTGAATCAAGACTATGGTGTGCCCTTGATGACAACAGGCAGGTAAACCTTCCAGATCAGAGGGGCTACGGTAACGGTCTGGGTGGTGACGGCCGTACCGCCGCAGTTGGTAGCGGTCAGGACCACGGTATAGTCGCCGGGCAGGGTATAGGTGTGGACGGCTGTGGCCCCTACCCCCTGACCTCCGTCGCCGAAATCCCAGGTGAAGGAGATGGGCAGCGTGCCGCTGGCAGTGCCGGTGAAGGCTACCGCCTGGCCGACGGTGGGCGTTAGAGGCGTCCAGTCAAACTCGACGTTGTGCACCGGCTCGCAGAGCGGGCTGACGGTCACAGTATGGGTGGCGACGTCGGTGGCCCCCTCGCAGTTGGTAGCGGTCATGACCACCGTATAGTCGCCGGGCAGGGTATAGGTGTGGGCGGCTGTAGCCCCCACGCCCTGGCCTCCATCGCCGAAATCCCAGGTGAAGGAGATGGGCAGGGTGCCGCTGGCGGTGCCGGTGAAGGCCACCGCCTGGCCGACAAGGGGCTCCGGCGGCGTCCAGCCAAAGTCAACCCCCTGCACCGGATCGCAGGGAGCGGCTTGCAGGGCAAAGTCCTGAACCGTCTGGGTGCCGCTGATGACCGTGACCCGCACCTCCTCGCCGGGCAGGTAGCCGGGAGCGGTGGCGGTCATCGAGTACCAGTCGGCGCACAGCGTGCCGGAATAGACGCCCAAAGCATCGGTCGTGAAGGTAAAGGTCTCGCCGCCGGTGAAGGCCAGCGCCTCGACCAATGCCCCGGCGACCGGATCGCCGCTGTCGGCGTCCGTGACCACCCCTTCGATTTCGCCCGGCTCGCCGGTGGGCGGGGGCGTGCCAAAGGCGGGATAAAAGTCAATGGCCACATAGTCGGTGATGAGCGCCGGGTCGTTGTAGGCGTATTGGGTCGCTTCGGTGCCGGTGCTGTTCTCCACGCCGACCACCACGCCGGTGGGGTCGTTGACGGTTTGCAGCAGGATGGAAACCTTGCCCGTGTCCAGGTCGAGGATGATCTCAAAGGTTTCGGGGTTGCCGCTGGGATAGTGCTGGATCTGGTAGAACTCGATGACATAGTAGCGGTCCTCCACCAGCTTGGTGTAGATGTCGCCCTGCGCACAGTTGGCCGGGTTCAGGTCGGTGTCGAAGGCATAGATGCCGTTGTTGGGCGTGGCCGGGTCGGGGATGGGGCCACTCCACTTGCTGTCGCCGACGCCAAAGGTCACGTGGCCGTTGGAGCCGATGTAGAGGGCGTTGTAGGTGTTGCCGTAGAAGGTAAAGGTGCGGCCCGTCGGCAAAAGGACGTACTTGTTGGAATCGTCGGTCAGGCAGTGTTTTTCGCCGTCCCTCACGTCGAGCCAGGTAAAGGTCGGGCCGCAGGTGCTGGCGTTGGTTTCCATGTAATAGTTGTCAATGGCCGGCAGAGCAAAGTTCTCGGTCAGGTTCTGGTTGACCGTCACCTGGCGGTACTGCCGGGTGTGGCCGGGGCTGGTGACCTGCATCCACCAGGTGCCTTGAGCCACGTCGGCCGAGTAGGTGCCGTCATCCGGGTCGGTATCGGTGCTGATGGGCGTCTCCTCGAAGAGGATGTGGGCGGCCAGCGGGTCGCCGGTCTGCGTCTCGGTGATGACTCCCGACACGGTCCAGATGGGAGCCACCTCCAGAGTGATATTTTGGGTGGTGGTCAGGCCATCCTGGATGACGACGCCGCTGACCGTCCCGGGCAGGTACCCGTAGTGGGTGGCCGTGATGTCATAGGTGGCAGCGGGCAGGATGCGGCTGTATTCTCCGCCGACATCGCTGCTACCGTGGAACGGCCAGCCGGTGGCGGTGTCCTGGAAGGTGATTTCGGCCCCGGCGATGGGCGTTCCGCTGCCGCTCTCCACCACCTGCCCCTCCAGGCTGCCCAGTCCCAGGCTCTGGGCCATCAGCACGGCCGCTTCCACATCGAGGATGCCCCAGCCCCACACGTCGTTGGGATGGTCGGTGTAGGGCGGGCACTGGCTGCTGATTTTCGGCTCGGCCGTCTGTTTGAGGATCATCTGCAAAACGTCCACCTTGCCCGCCAGGTCCGGGTTGGCCGAGATGAGCAGGGCCACCGCGCCGGTGACGTGGGGACAGGCCATGCTGGTGCCCTGCATTGACCCGTACGTGTTCCCTGGGATGCTGGACCGGACGTTGACGCCCGGTGCGGCAATATCGGGCTTGACGAACTGATCGTGGCCGATGGTCACCGGGCCCCGGCTGGAAAAGCTGGCGATGGTATCGCCCTGGGCAAAGGCGGCGGTGGCCGTCACCTCCGGCCACTGGCCGGGATTGGTGATGGTGCCGCAACCGGGACCGGTGTTGCCTGCCGATTTGGCGTAAAAGATGCCGGCTGCGGTCAGGGTCTGGATGATGGGGTGATAATTGGTGCCGGCGCTGCTCCACGAATTGTTGATGACATGGGGAGCCAGGTTGGGGTCCGGGTTGTTGCCATACAGGTCGGTGGGGGCCAGGAACCATTGGAAGCACTCAAAGGGGCCGACATAGGGGCTGCCGGTGCCGGGGCAGGCGATCCATTTGGCGCCGGGGGCCATGCCGATCTGGTTGGCGCCGCCATCATCGCCGACGATGGTGCCCATGGTGTGGGTGCCGTGGTTGTCATAGTCGGTGGGCGCGGTGGTCATACCGCCGTCGTACCAGTTGTAGTTGTGGTCGTACAGGCCGCCGCCCAGGTTGCCCCGGTAAGAGTTGATCAGCGCCGGGTGGTCCCACTGCACGCCGGTATCCAGGTCGCCGACCACAGCACCGGTGCCGGTGATGCCCAGAGCCCACACGTCGGGGGCGCCGACGCGCGTGATGTTCCACTCGACGGCTTCAGGCCCGGCCTTGACCGGCGAGGAGGGTTCGATGTCCAGGATCGGTTTGTGCTCATAGATGATCTCGGCCACGTCGGGGCGGGCAGCCATTTTCAGGAGCAGGGCTTTGTCGCCGCGCACCTTGACCATGTTGCGGATCCACATCGGCTTGAAGGAGACCCCCTCGGCTTTCAGGGTTTGCAGGAGGGGGCCTTGTGTTTTGGCGGCCACCTCGGTCAGGGCGTGAAAGACATACTGCCCTTTGGCTTCTTTGGTCGGCAGGGAGCTGGCGGCCGACAGGTCGGCCTGGGTTTTGAGGACGACATAAAAGTCGGCCTGGCCTTCCGCTTCGATGACGGTCAGGATATAGGGGTCGAAGGGGGCCAGGTCGGACGGGACAGGGGCGGGCGGCGGTGCAGCAACGGCCAACGGTGCCGCCGTCATCAGCGCAACGACCACCAGCCAGATACAGAACCGCACTGTTTTGTGCATGAGACTTCTCCTCGAATATTCTATTCCCCGGCATCAACCGGAGTGGTTGGGAACGGTGCCCATCTTATCATGGGCAGACAGAAAAGTCAAAGATGGGTCGATCGCTGTTAGCCTCCTGGCCGATTCATCTGACTACTGACTACTGACTACTGACTACTGACTACTGACCGCTGACTACTGACCGCTGACTACTGACCGCTGACTACTTTCCCAAGCAGGTCATCATAGCGGGGGGCCATCTGCTGCCAGTCGAAGCGGGCCATCTGCTGTTGCAGGGAAAAGCGGCGGATCTCCTCGATGTGGGTGATGGCGTACCGCAGGTGGGCCAGCAACCCTTCGAAATCGCTGTACAGGCAGGCGTCGTGGTGTTCAGGCGGGATCAGCTCCGGGTAGGTCAGCCGGCGGGGCAGGATCGGGAAGCAGCCGCAGTAGCAGGCCTCGACCACCGCCGCTCCAAAGAACTCGTGGACGGCGGTGGACACGACGATGTCGGCCTGCCACAGCAGCCGGGCATACTCTGCGCTGTCCTCGACATAGCCGAAATGGACGATGTGGCCGGCCAGGCGTTGGCGCGCTTCCAGGAACTCATCCGGCCGGTTGCGAACGCTCTCGCCCAGCAGGATGAGGCCGAAATCCAGCCCTTCATCGGCCAGGGTGTAAAGCGCCCGGAAGAAGGTATGCGGGTCTTTGTCATATTCCCAGCGGTGGTTCCACAGGACAAGGGGTCGGCCGGCTGCCGGTTCCGCCGGGCGATGGGCCTCGAAGCGGGTGAGGTCCAGGCCCAGAGGCAGCACCTGCGATCTGGCGCGGAGAGTGTCCACTGCCCACAGCTCATTGTAGTCGGGAAAGTGCCTGAGCAGGCGGGGCAACTCGTCGAGGAAGGCCTGGCGGTGGTAGGCAGAGTTGAAGAACAGCGCGTCGGCGCACAGGGCGCTGACAGCGTTGATAAAGCCGTAATGCAGGTCACGCTTTTCGCCCGGCCGGAGGGGGTAGGTGAGCTGGTTCTCGTGAAAGTAGAGGGCCACCGGTGTCCTGGCTCCGCCGGCGGCAGGCCCCATCCCGCACCGGCGTTGCCACAGAGAGAGAAAGACCGGCACGTTGAGCATGTCGGAGGCCAGGATCAGGTCGGGAGGGGGGAGGTCCTGAGCCAGGCGGGCCAGGGTCACCGCGCCCCCCTGCATCCGCCACTTCCAGAAACGGCCGGGCAGGGTGAGCAGGCGGACGGCATGGCGGCTATGAGCCTGATAGCCGTCGGCCCAGGCCTGGTGCGAACCGGTGTAGTAGGGTTCGATCAGCCACAGCTTCACAGGCATCCATGGTTTGTAGGGCAACTGCGAGCAGTTGCCCTACCTCCTAGAACTCGGTTGCGCCGGTGAAGGTGAACTGTTCCAGCTTGAGCGCCGGCACACAATCGCGGGTCAGATCGCCCATGCCCATCAGCAACCGCCTCTCCTGGCCGATCGCCGCCACATGGTTGAGCGCCTCCAGATAGCTTTGAGTGAAGCGCAGGTTCTTGACCGGATAGGCGATTTCACCCTTTTCAATCAGGAAGGTGCCATCGCGGGTCATGCCGGTGATGATCACCCGGGTCGGCTCCACAGGGCGGGTATAGTGAAAACGGGTGATATACAGACCGCGCTCCGTGCTGGCGATCATCTCTTCCAGCGTGGCCTGACCGGAGGCGAAGAAGGTGTTGCACGGGAAGGGGCCGAAAGGGTTGGGGGCGGGCAGGGCATGGCCGGTGGAGGTTTTGCCCTCCTTGCCGGCGCGATAGGAATCATAGACCACTCCCCGGGCCACCCCCTTCTCGATGAAATCCACCCGTTGTTTGGGCACCCCTTCAAAGTCAAAGGGGGTGGGGATGCCGGTTGGGTCCAGGCCATCGTCCCAGATGGAGATGCGCTCGTCCACGATCCGCTGGCCCAGCTTGCCGGCCATGAAGCTGCGGCCCTCTTGCATCGCCACGGCGTTAAAGCCGGTATAGGCCATCATCTGCACAAAGTCCTGCACGGCATAGGGTTCCAGGATGACGGGGTACTCACCGGGGTCCAGGGGACGGGGGTTCCGGCTGCGCAGGCATTTTTCCAGTGCCTCGCGGCCCAAGGCCTCAAAGTCCAGGTCGTTCACATCCAGGGCCAGGGCCGAGGCGTAGCCGGCGCTGCTGTCGCTCATGATCACCGTATTGAGCTCGGCGTAGGTGGTGGGAAAGTAAGCAAACACGCCCAGCGAGTTGGCCACCGCCATCTCCAGGACCGCCGTTGTCAGCGCCCCAGAAGCGATCGCCCCTGCCTGGCGGGCCAGCAGGCAGATAGTGCCTGCCCCCTGAGCCCGTCGTTCCGGCGAGCAGGTCGCGGTGGCTTCGCTGAAGGCAATGACATCCGGGATGGGCTGCGGGCCGGGCAGCGATTGAAAGTCAGGGTTCTCCGGCTGGAGGCGGGCCATGGCCGGCGCCCGGTCGAGCGTCTGGGCCAGAGCTTCGGCCGACAGGCTATTGGTCGTCGCCACGCCGATGCGCGTGCCGAGCACCGCCCGGATGCGCACCTCGGTGTCGGTCTCGGCCACGTTCTGATGGATGGTCGAGTTGGCAAAGCGGGTCAGGGCGCTATCGCCGGCCACGATCACCACTTCGGTCTGGTCGGCCGTAGAGCGGGCCAGCAGCCCGTCTGTGATCTCTTTGATCCGTCTTTCTCCAAGCATAATCTCCTCACAATCTGTTCATAGATTCGGGGACCGGGGCATGATCCGGTTCAGGTAGCAGGCCAACACCGTCTCGCTGGATCTCACGCCAGAGTGTAGCCTGATGGCAGGCCATCTCCTCCCATCGCTCCTGGCTGAGGATATGGACATTGAGCAACACATCATATTCCAGCGAGACGCGCGAGTCGGTCAGGCGGATTTTCTCTTTCTGTTTCCAATCTGCCCTTTCCAGCACAACCAGGATGTCAATATCCGAGTCAGGGTCAAAGCCACCACGCGCCTTGGAACCAAAAAGCCATGCTCGAGTCGGACGAACGCCGTCGAGCTGCACGAGGCGACGGCAGAACTCAGCAACGGCCTGGCGTTCATGTTGTTGCAGATGGGTCAAGGTTCCTCCCATATGATCACCCCCATCTCGGCCAAAAGCCTCTCGACCCGCTGTACAAAGCGATCTGCCCAGGTCAGGTCTCGGGCTGCGGTCTCATAGCTCAGGTATTCCAGTGAGTAATCGCCTTCATGCCGGTCGTTCATCGTCGTGCCGTACAGGTCGCTATATTCGGCTTCGATGAATCCCGTCTTGACAAAATGCTGAAGGCGGCGATGGCGCCCGAATGTTTGCTCCGTTCCAGTCCTTTCGTGGCCAGCAGGGCATTAGCCGCGTAAAAAATGGCATAGTAAGCGCGGTTGACAGCGGCGATATAGTCTTGATCGTCCAGAGCCAGGTAACCGGTTCGCAGCGCCCGGTGCGCCCGTTCCAGATACGCATGGACCTGCTGCCTGACAAACTCGTCCATGTATACCCTCTTGGGTGTCTTTGTTCCTGGCTACCTCATCACCCCGACCTGCACGTTGCGGAAGCGGGCCGGAGCGGCGCCGTGGCCGGTGTGAGCGATCTGGCCGGGCTGGCCTTTGCCGCAATTGGGCGTGCCCCACACCCGCCAGTGGTCAGCGTTGCAGATGGCATCACAACTGCCCCAGAACTGGGGCGTGATGCCGGTGTAGGTGGCGTTCTTGAGCATCCGGCCCAGCTTGCCCCCCTTGATCTCGTAGGCGATCTCGGTGCCGAACTGGAAGTTGAGTCGTCTGTCGTCAATGCTCCAGCTTTTGTTCAGCTCCATGTAAATCCCTTCGTCGGTGTCGGCCACCAGGTCCTCAAAGGTCCACTCGCCCGGCTCCAGGCTGACGTTGGTCATGCGGATAATGGGCAGGCGGCTCCAGCCGTCGGCGCGCATCGCCCCGCCCGACTGCTCTGGAGCGGCGTCGCCCACGATTTCGCGGAGCTGCTGGACCGTTTCCCGTGAGCTCAGGTAGCCGCAAAAGATGCCGTGGCGGACGATGGGCACCCGCTGGGCGGGCACCCCTTCGTCATCCCAGCCGAAGGTGCCCAGGCCACCGGGGATGGTGGCATCGGCGGTCAGGTTGACGATTTCGGAGCCGTAGCGGAAGGTGCCGTACTTGTCCGGGGTGAGGAAGCTGGTGCCGGCATAGCTGGCCTCGGTGCCGAACACCCGGTCCAGCTCGCTGGGGTGGCCGCACGACTCGTGGATCTGAAGGGCAAGCTGGGTCGGCCCCAGGATGAGGGTGGTCACCCCGCTGGGGCAGGGGTCGGCGCTGAGCAGGGCTACCGCCTCCTCGCCGATGCGCGGGGCATTGCCCGGCAGGTCCATGCGCAGGATCGCTTCCCAACCCTCGGTGCGCTGGTCACGGGCAAAGGAGTTAGGATAGGAGCGTTTCTGCACCTCGCCCTTCTGTCGGTCCACGGCCAGGGCTTCAATGCCCCCGCCCGACTCGATGATCGTCTGTTCCACAAACGCTCCCTCGCTGTTGGCGAAGGTTTTCTCTTCCTGCCAGAAGGCCAGGCTCGACGTGGCCACCGTCACACCTGGTGAGCTGCGCAACCCGGCATCGGCCTGGAGGAGCAGGGAGATTTTGTCCTCCAGCGAGATGGCCCAGGGATCGATCTGGACCGGCGTGCGGTAGGTGCCCACGCTGGTCACCGGCGGCCCCAATCGAACATCGCGGACCTTGAACAGGGCGCTGGCGCGGGCGATCTGTACCGCCAGGGCGGTCACCCGGTCTACCTCGGCGGAGGTGAGGAGGGCCGAACTGGCAAAGCCCCACGCCCCATCCACCACCACCCGCACCCCAAAGCCCTGGCTCTCATTGTCCGAGATCGCCTCCACCACCCCGTTCTTGACGGTGATATTCTGGGTGCGCCGCCGAACGATGCGGATGTCCGCATAGCTTGCGCCCTGGACCTGGGCCAGGTTCAGGGCTCTGTCTGTTAGTTCTTTCAATTCTATCCTCCTTCTTGTCGGATATTGGATATTAGAGATTGGATATTAGTCTGTCTAGGCGGTTCGCTCCCCTATCAGCCGGAACCACACCACGCCGTCGGGACAGAGAAGCGAGATTTCAGCCGGTCCGGCTCCCCCCAGGTAGCGCAGATCGCCCTCACAACGGACCGCCTCCAAGGCCGGGAAGATTTTGAGGAACGAGGTAGGGCAAAAGTTGGCCGGGGTGCCATAGGTGCACTCGAAGGTATCGCCCGGCTCCAGGCCCAGCCGGCACTCCTCGGCCCGGTTCTCTTTTCCCACCCGCACCACCTCGATCTGGAAGCGCCAGCCTTCCTGGTACCACTTTTTCACTGTCTGTCCCTCCCTGACGCGGCGCGACACAGGCTCAGGAGATCAAAGACACCGACGCGGTGGTTCATAGCGTTCGTAGTACCCCAGCACCCGGCCATCGGCATCGCGCACCGCCCGCATGTAGATCCGATGCTTCTCATTGTCGGTGATGAGCTGCTCCTCCAACCCCTCAGCCTGCATGGCCGCCAGGATGTCCCGGATCATGCGCTGCGACTGTTCGTTGTGGCAATCCAGCAGCGAGCGGCCCAGCAGAGCCTGTCCCTCTTGATAGTAGGTCGTGGCTGCTTTGTTCATGTAGCGGATCCGATGTTCCGTGTCTGCAAAGAGCAGCGGATCTTTGAGGCTGTCCAGGATGGCAGTCAGCAGGGCAGAGTCAACCATCTCTTCCTCCTTTGAGACCTGTCCGGTATCTTGACCGAATCCCGAAAGCATTGTACAATAAGCCCGCCTGTGGGCCAAATTGCAAGGCTTGCAGGGACAAACCGGTGTTGGAGTGGAGGAACAAGGCGATGCCCATTTACGAATACCGTTGTGCCGATTGCCAGACCACATTCGAAAAGTTGCGTCCCATGAGCCAGGCAGACGCTCCGGTAGAATGTGTCTGCTGTGGCAGCCCTCACACCTCACGGGCTATCTCGCTCTTTGCCGCCGTCAGCAAAGGCAGCAATGGTGAAACCCACGCCGTCAGTGGGACGGGGCACAGTTGTGCCTCGTGCAGTGCCACCAGTTGCACCACCTGCCGCCACTAGCAGGGCAACGGCGAGCAGTTGCCCTACAGGCCCTCAGCCATCCACAACAGAGACGAGGAGAAAAGATGGACCTCTTTGAAAAATGCTGGAAATTCACCGAGGCGCGGGAGTTGCAGGCTTCCGGTTTCTACCCCTACTTTATGCCCCTGGACGATACGGAAGGCACCGAGGTCACCATCGGCGGCAAACGGCTGGTGATGATCGGCTCCAACAACTATCTGGGGCTGACCACCCATCCCAGGGTGCGAGAAGCGGCCATTGAAGCGACCCGCCGCTTTGGCACGAGCTGCACCGGCTCCCGCTTTTTGAACGGCACGCTGGCCTGGCATCTGGACCTGGAAAAGCGGCTGGCCGAGTATGTGGAAAAAGAGGCGGCGCTGGTGTTCAGCACCGGCTATCAGACCAACCTGGGCACTATCTCGGCCCTGGTCGGTCGGGGGGATTATGTCATCACCGACAAGGAGGATCATGCCAGCATTGTGGATGGTTGTCGCCTGTCGTTGGGGACGATGAAGCGCTTCCGCCACAACGACATGCAGGATCTGGACCGGGTGTTGAGCCAGATCCCGGCGGAAGCTGGCAAGCTGGTGGTGGTGGATGGGGTCTTTAGCATGGGGGGGGACATCGCCCCCCTGCCGGAGATCGCCGCCCTGTGCCGCAAGTACAACGCCCGGCTGATGGTGGACGACGCCCACTCCATCGGCATCCTGGGCGGTGGCAAGGGCACGGCCATTCACCTGGGGGTCAACGACGAGGTGGACCTGGTGATGGGCACCTTTAGCAAGTCGTTCGCCTCGCTGGGGGGGTTCATCGCCGGCTCGGAGCCGGTGATCCATTACATCCAGCACCATGCCCGCTCCCTCATCTTCAGCGCCTCGATGCCGCCGGGCAATGTGGCGGCCGTCTCGGCTGCTCTGGAAGTGATGATCGCAGAGCCGGAGCGGATCGAGCGGGTCAACCAGATCGGCAACTATATGAGGCAGGAGTTTCAGAAGCTGGGCTTTAACACCGGATCCAGTCAGACGCCGATCATCCCCATCATCATCGGCGACATGCAGGCCACCTTTTTCATCTGGAAGATGTTGTTTGAGGAGGGGGTCTACACCAACCCTGTCATCCCCCCGGCCGTGCCCCCCAACCTGTCGCTGTTGCGCACCAGTTACATGGCCACTCACACCGAGGAGCAGATGGCCTTTGTGCTGGACAAGTTCAGCAAGGTGGGGCGCATGCTGAACCTGATTCCGTAAAACGGTTTCAGGGTGCTTCGACCGGCCGGGCGTAGGCAAACTGCACAGGCTGATCATACACCGGCAGGGTCAGTTTTTCCTGCTGGCTTACAGTAATCGAGCCCCCTCCACGGGCCTGCCGCAGCGCGCCGATCAGTCCGCCGGGGCGCAGCAGGGCCACCTCCAGGGTGTGGGCGTTGCCGATGGCCTGCAGGCGATAGGGCAACTCCACCGGCCGTCCATCCACCGTCACCGACCGGCCATCGGTGCCGATGGCCGACCAGACGACGATCCGCCGTCCGTTCAGGGCCAGGGCCTCGGCTCCAGCGTTGCGCAACTCGTTCAGCAGGTCTTGCAGGTCCAATGCGCTGACGGGGCTGGCGATCACCACCTCAACTCCCGGGCCTGAGACCTCGACCAGCCCGTTGGCGATGCGCAGTTGGTTGGTCTCGTCCACAAGGGATTGCAAGAGGGCACCGCTGCCTGCGGCCTCCTGGAACCTGGCCAGTTGTGCCTGGAGCGCCTCAGTCTCCCTCCGCAGGCGGGCATTGCCTTCGATCAGGTCGGCGACGACAAAAGCCCATTCCTCGCCCCCGCCCGCCTGCCGGGCCGTCTGCTGGGTGCGCAATTGCACCACCAGCAGCAGCCCCAGCCCCAGGGTGATCGCCGTCAGCGGGAGCCAGCTCGCCCACCCTCTTTTCCGCTCGCTGCCGTCCATCACTCCCCTGGCCGGGCATAGCGGATGAGAAATCCGCCGCTATAGGCGGGCAATGTCAGGTTGGCGATGGCCGTCACGTCGAAGCGAAGGCCGTACAGGCGCTGTTTTTCTTTCAGCGCCGTCAGATAGGAGGGGTTGCGCAGGTAATCCTGCTGCACGCGCGGGTTGCCGATAGCCCGGATGAGATAGGGGGGGGAAAGCCGCGTGCTGTTGACCATCACCGTGCTGCCCACACAGTAGATCGAAGAGTGGCTCACCAGACGTTCATCATTGATGGCCACCGCTTCTGAACCGGCCATCCACAGCAGGTTGACGATGTCCCGCAGGTCATATTCGTGGATGAGGTAGGCATTGGGATCGGCTCCCGGCGGGATCTGGATGGCACTGTCATCCAGGATCACCACCACCCCCGGTCCCTGCACCGGGGTCAGACCGGCCAGAAGCCGTTGCCGATCGGTCTCGGCCTTCAGAGCCTGGAGCCGATCGCTGCTGGCGGCGATCTGCTGTTGCCGCTCCACCAGCTCCTGGCGCAGGTCCGCCAGTTCGGCCTTGAGCGCCTGTTGCTCGGCCTCCAGGCGCTGCACGCTGACCTGGATGCGGCTCGCCCCGGCCTCCGGGGAGGCGGCCGTCGTCCCGGCGAGAGGCTGCCGAACCAGGCTCAGCAACAGGCCCAACGTCAGGCCCACCAGCAGGGTGAGAAGAGGATGGACGATGCGGTCCCGCGCCAACTTGCTCCTTCAAGCCGTTATTGGGTTCCGGCCCGATCGGCTCAGGGCTGGCCCTCGTTTTGATGGATCTGGATGTCGAACGCCTTCCGGTTGTCGTCGAGGCTCTCTTCCCCCGCCACCGGCCTGACCCTCACTTCGAGATGATAGGTGTGATGGTAGGGGATCTCCCCCAATCGGGTAAAGCGGACGAGCTGGATCTGGCCCGGAGCGATCGAGGCGGCCTCTGCCTCCTGGCTGAGAAGCAGATCGGGGTCTTCTGGCGTGGAAAGTTGCGCCTGCACAACCACATTCCGCTCTGTACCGGTCCCGCTATTCTCGACGGCCACCAACAGCGCGACCGATTGGCGGCGGAGGATCAACTGCTGATAGTCCAGAGGGGGATCGAAATCTACGGCCAGGATGGCCAGATTGTGTCGTTCACCCTGCACCGCAAGGGGGCTCGCAAACGCTTCTGGGGTGCTGGCTGCCGGCGTTGTATCCACCACCTGCACCTCTGCACACCCGGCCAGAGCAACCAGGGCCAGAATCCATGCTCCGAGCCAGAGGAGCACCGACCTGCCGTTTCTGGGCCACATCTTTGCGCCTCCCGATTCGAATGAGCAAATTGGCCTGGATTTCACCATAGATGTACTATACCTGATCTGGGCCGATTTGTCAAATGGGTGGCCGACGGCATTGTAGCTCGACATTGTTCGATTCGACCTCACCCCTACCCCCTGGCCCCCTTCC
>DAOTYI010000272.1:0-8752 GCA_034434895.1 Anaerolineae bacterium | reverse complement strand
GAAGGGAGGAGGGGCGCTGAACAAATAGATGCCTGACTTATTGAACCTTTATACCCTCTGTACCGCTGGTCAGAATTTCACTACGGAGGGGGGAAAAGATGTGATAGGCTGATGTTTATCCCTGAAAACGGAATAGGAGGCTTACGTGCAATGATTCTGGATCTTTTTTTGCGATTGATCGGCGCGGCCATTTTGGGGGTCGTCGGCTGGCGGCTGGGAGAGTATATCGCCGGTCATGAACCCCCAGAACAATCCCTGCGGCTCATTGTGGTGCTGATGCTGGCCGGTGTGGCCCTGGGGGCCCTCATCACCCCCTGGATAACGATCCAACCGATCCGCTGGCTGCGGCGCAGGATCCGCCAGCTCCCGGCCCAGGAGCTGTTCGCCATTATCATCGGCCTCATTCTGGGTCTGATCGTGGCTGCTCTGTTGTCACCCATCCTGTCTAACCTGCCGACTCCCTTTGGCGAGGTCCTGCCTTTTATCGGCGCGATCCTGTTTGGCTATCTGGGCATGGCCATCATGATCATGCGCCAGAAGGACATCTTTGCTCTCATCGGCGGCCGGCTCGGCGGCGAGGCGGTGCCCCTGGATGAAAGGCCGGTGCTCCTCGACACCAGCGTGATCATAGACGGCCGGATTGCCGACATCAGCCAGACCGGATTTATCAGCGGCACCATGCTGGTCCCGCGCTTTGTGCTGAATGAGCTGCAACATATCGCCGACTCCCCCGATGTCCTGCGGCGCAACCGGGGGCGGCGGGGGTTGGACATGCTGAACCGGCTCAAAGAGGAGTCGGTGGTGCCGGTGCGCATTACCGACATGGATGTGCCGGAAGCGCATGAAGTGGATGACAAGTTGATCATGCTGGCCAAGAGCCTGCGTTGCCCCATCGTCACCAACGACTATAACTTGAATCGGGTCGCGCAGCTACAGGGGGTGGTGATCTTGAATATCAACGAACTGGCCAACGCCGTCAAGTCGGTCTTGTTGCCGGGAGAGAGCCTGCAGGTCAAGATCAGTCAGGAGGGCAAGGAGCTGGGGCAGGGGGTCGGCTACCTGGACGATGGGACGATGATCGTCGTCGAGGAAGGACGGCCCTACATCGGCCAGACCATCCCGGTGGTGGTCAAAAAGGTTTTGCAAAAGACAGAAGGGCGGCTGGTGTTCGCCCAACCTGATTTTGGAGGAACAGGCAACCGATGACGGTCATCACCCTTTCGCGCCAGCTGGGCAGCCACGGAGAAGAGATTGCTGCCCAGGTGGCGCAGGCTCTCGGCCTGCGTTTGATTGACGCCGATACGATCAATCGGGCGGCGCAGCGGGCCGGCGTGCCAGAGGTGGCCCTGGCCGAACTGGAACAGGAAGGGGAGCGCGGGCTGGTCAACCGGATGCTCAAGGCGCTGCGCATGATGCCCGGCCTGCAGAGCCTGGCCCCCCTGCCCGAACCGCAGATCGGTGAGGCCGACGTCGCCTATCCTGTGCTGCCTGGCCTGACCATCCCCTTCGCCGGGCTGTTTTCGCCCACAGCGCCTCCCATCAGCGCCTCGCTGGATGCCTATGTGCGCATGGTCGGCCTGGTGATCCGGGGACTGGCCCGCGAAGGCAATGTGCTGATCCTGGGCCGGGGTGGACAGGTTCTGCTGCGCAAGCACCCAACGGCCCTGCACGTGCAGGTGGTTGCCCCTTTGGCCTATCGCATCGAGGTTGTCATGAGCCGTGAAGGATTGAACAGACGAGAGGCTCAAAACCGGGTGCGGGCCAGCGACCGGGCCCGCGCCGACTATCTGCATCGCTATCACAATGTGGATTGGCTGGACCCTTTGCTGTATCACCTGGTGATCAACACCGGCCGCATTCCGGTGGCCAGGGCGGTGGAGTTGATCCTGAGCGCCCAAGCTGCCGCTCAACAGCCGGCTGCGGCCGAGGCGGATGGATAAGGGCATGGCGGTTCTGTTGATTCCACCTTGGGGCTGGAAAAGGACCTGCATCTGTCTGATGGGATGCTGCCGTGAGGCATGGCAGCATCCCAACACCGCTTCGATTCCGATCCCTATCCAGCCAGGAGGTGAATAACATGGCATTAACCGTATACAACTATCTGACCCGTCGTCAAGAGGAGTTCAAACCGATCCGCCCGGGCCGGGTCCACATCTATGTCTGCGGGCCGACGATCTATGACCATGCCCACATCGGCCACGCCAAGGTCTATGTCTCGTTCGATACGATCGTCCGCTACCTTCGCTATTGTGGCTATCAGGTGCGCTATGTGCAGAACATCACCGATGTGGGCCACCTGACCGACAATGCCGATGAGGGGGAGGACAAGATCCTCAAACGGGCGGCCAGGGACCGGGTTGAGCCGATGGAACTGGTCGAGACCTACATGCGCAGTTACTTTGAGGATATGGATGC
This sequence comes from Anaerolineae bacterium, assembly GCA_034434895.1. Lineage (GTDB taxonomy): Bacteria > Chloroflexota > Anaerolineae > JAAYZQ01 > JAAYZQ01 > DAOTXL01. The sequence continues at coordinate 6,337 of DAOTYI010000272.1, read as the reverse complement.
CTTGAATTGGGTGCGGCCCAATATCTTCCCCCGACCCAGTTGCCACATCACCGAGCAGATCGAACTGGTCAGGCTGTTGTTGGAGCGCGGCCATGCCTACGAGGTCAACGGCTCAGTCTACTTTGACGTGTCAAGCTGGCCGGAGTACGGCAAGCTGTCGGGGCGCAGGGTGGAGGAGCAGGAGGAGGGCACCCGGCTGGCGGTCAACCCGGAAAAACGCCATCCGGCCGACTTTGCCCTGTGGAAAAAGGCCGAACCGGGCCATATCCTGCGCTGGCCCAGTCCGTGGGGATGGGGCTATCCAGGCTGGCACCTGGAGTGCTCGGTGATGGCCACCCGGTACCTGGGCCAACCGTTCGATATCCACGGCGGGGGGCTGGAGAATATCTTTCCTCATAACGAGTGCGAGATCGCCCAGATCGAGGCGGCCACCGGCCTGCCGTTCTGCAACTACTGGCTGCTGAACAATATGGTCACCGTAGATGGCGTCAAGATGGGCAAGAGCCTGGGCAATGCCATCTACCTCAAAGAGATGTTCAGGCGCTACCGGCCGATGACCCTTCGCTTCTTCATCCTGAGCAGCCACTACCGCTCGCCCACCGATTTCAGCCAGGAGGCGTTGGATGCCGCCGACCGGGGGCTGGAACGGCTGTATGGCGCCGTGAGTCTGGTCCGCGAGCGGCTGGCCAGCGCCCCCGCAGGTGGCCTGGATGCCGGCTGGGCGGCCAGGCTGGAGGAGTACAGAGCCCGCTTTGTGGCGGCCATGGATGACGATTTCAGCACCCCTCAGGCCATCGCCGTGCTGTTCGACCTGAGCCGGGAGGTGAACGCATTGCTCAGCCCGGGCCAGCCGGGAGGTGCACGAGAGGTCAGCCGGGGGACGCTGGAGGCGATAGAGGCCCTCTATCGGGAGCTGGGCGGCGACGTGCTGGGCCTGGTGCCCGCCGACCTGGGCCGGCAGGTGGGGGGCGAACTGGTGGATCGCCTGCTGCGGTTGCTGATTGACCTGCGGCAGGAAGCCCGCCAGGCCCGCGACTGGGCCCGGGCCGATGCCATCCGCAACCGCCTGGCAGAGTTGGGAGTGGTCCTGGAGGACGGGCCGGAGGGCACCCGCTGGCGACTGAGCCGATAAAGGGCGGTTTTCAGACCAGGGGATGTGGTCAGCCGATGCGCGAAATCCTCTACGGCCGCCAGCCGGTGCGCGAGGTGTTGCGGGCCGGGCGGCGGCAGGTGTTCAAACTGCTCCTGGCCAGGGGCCTGGAACCTGGCGGCCTGGTGAAGGAGATCCTCACCTTGGCAGAACGGGCGAAGGTGCCGGTGCAGAGCGTGGACCGGCAACAACTGGAGAAACTGGGCGGCGAGGTCAATCATCAGGGCCTCGCCGCCGAGGTTTCCGGCTACCCCTATGTGGATGTGGCCGAGTTGCTGGCTGCGGCCAGGCAGAGGGGCGAACCGCCCTTTTTGTTGTTGCTGGACCACATACAGGACCCCCAAAACCTGGGCTCCCTGCTGCGCACGGCTGAAGCGGTGGGCGTTCACGGTGTGATCCTCCCTTCCCGCCGGGCTGTCGGTGTCACGCCGGCGGCGGTGCGGGCCTCGGCAGGGGCAGCGGAACATGTGCGGGTGGCCCAGGTACCCAACCTGGTGCAGATCATGGAGCGGCTCAAGGCCGCAGGGGTGTGGCTGGCCGGGCTGGAAGCGCGCCCTGAAGCTCAACTCTATACCCAGGCCGACCTGCGTGGTCCCTTGGGGATGGTCGTCGGCAGCGAGGGAAAGGGGCTGACCCGCCTGGTCCGCGAGACCTGCGATCTGCTCGTCCGGCTGCCGATGCACGGCCGGGTGGGGTCGTTGAACGCCGGGGTGGCCGGTGCGGTGGCCCTGTATGAGGCCCGGCGGCAGAGAACAGCGGGTTGAAAAATGCGCGGAACCGGTGATCATCCCCACGTTCCGCGCATCTGTTGTGCTGGTGGGCAGGGGAGGGATCGAACCTCCGAAGGCTGAGCCGACGATTTTACAGACCGCCCCCTTTGGCCGCTTGGGTACCTGCCCGTCCAGGTGCTATTATACCGATCCTGCTCCAAAAGTCAACCTGCGGCCCAAGTGTGGTTGAACTTCCCGCCCAGGATGAATCGTGGGCTACGGTTTGACCTTTTTGCGCCCCACAAAAAAGCGCGCAAAGTCACGGCCGTACTCCGGCAGGCGACGCCAGGTGTCGGGACTGGTCAGCCGGCGCCAGATGCGGCCAGGCCGCAGGTAGAAGCGCCGATAGGCCTCATGCCATTTGCGCTCCACCAGCTCCGGCGGCAAGGTGGGCAACTCGTAACGCGCCTTTTCGTCATGGATGGCATAGTCGCGCCAATCCAGGCTGAACAACCGGCCGTCGCGGCGGGCAATTTCCCACAGCTCGGTGCCGGGGTAGGGCGCGGCGATCATAAAGTTGGCCAGGTCCGGGTCCAGCTCCAGGGCAAAGCGGATGGTGTCCTCCATCGTCTCCTCGGTGTCGGCCGGCAGGCCAAAAATGAAAAAGCCCATCGTCTGCAACCCGGCCTCCCTGGCCTGGCGGAATGCCCGACGCACGTCGTCCAATGTCTGTTTCTTTTTGATGGAATCCAACACCTTCTGGTTGCCGCTCTCCACGCCAAAGCCGACCCGCTTGCAGCCAGCCTGCTTCATCAGGCGGAACAGTTCGGCGTCGGTGTGGTCGGCGCGCATGCCATGGATGGTGACCCACGGCACGCGGTTCAGTCCCCCGGCGATGAGCAGGCGGCAGATCTCCTTGGCCCGCTCCGGTTTCAGGTTCCACACATCGTCGGTGATGCCGATCTCGGTAGCGCCCATCTCCTGGACCAGATACCGCCATTCGGCCACCACCGCTTCGGGCGAGCGGGCGCGCCAGGTGTTGCCGGTGATCGGTTTGGAGCAATAGATGCACTGGTAAGGGCATCCCCGGCTGGTGAGCAACGTGTAGGCCCTGGCGTGAGGGTCCAGCCCATCGGTCAGTGGTTGCAGGTTGGTGTACTTTTCGATCTTGAACAGGTGGTAGGCCGGCCAGGGGATCTGGTCCACATCCTGGCGCAAGGGCCGGGCCGGGTTGTGGATGATTTGCCCCGACCCTTCCTTCCAGCTCAGGCCCCGGATGGACGCCAGATCGCAGTTTGCAAGCCAGCTCCCCCCGGTTCCTCTTCCTTCGCCCCTCGCCCGCTGCAACTGGCGCACAATTTCGACCAGCGCCTCCTCCGCCTCGCCGCGCACGACCAGGTCTACTTCCGGGCGTTGCAACGACTCTTCAGGCATGAGGGTTGGGTGGGGGCCGCCCAGGATGGTGATCGCCCCCTGCGCTTTGGCCAGGGCGGCTGCCTCCCACGCTTCGTAGATGAGCGGCGTGGGGCTGGAGATACCTGCCAGGTCGTAGCTTTCTCGCGCCAGGTGCTCCGCCAGGCTTTCCTCTTCGACCTCGGCGTCAAAGAGGGTCACCTGCTCATACCCGGCAGCCAGGAGCGCCCCGGCCAGATATCCCAACCCCATGTGGATATGTTTGCGCGAGTTCCACACCGGCGACTTGGGGCTTATAAGTAAAATTTTCATCAGCAGTCAGCTCAGCAGTCAGTGATCAGCCGGCCAGTAGCACAGGATTCATCCTGTGCTACCGATTCATTGTAGCACCTTCTTGCCCGGCGGTCAAAGCTCTATGGAGCATAGACCCGCACCCGGGTCAGCCATGCCCGGTCGCTCCGGGGCTGGCCGTCGGCTCCCAGCAGGGGCCACCTCTGCCCTGTGGCCGGGTCGGCGACCAACACCTCCAGGTCATAGGCGCCGGCCGGGGCATCGGCGGGCAGGGCCAGCGTGTAAACCGCCTGGCCTGGATCGCCATCGGCCTGGGCGGCTATCTCCCCCTGTTCGCTCACGAGCCGGACGGTGATGCCGGCCGGCCCTTCACCTGCCCAATGCAGCGTCACGCGCAACGCCTCGCCGGCCGCCAGCGCCAGCCGGTCCGGTTCATAGCCGGTCAGCACCACCGGGCCAAAGTCCAGATGCAACGGCCTGTCGGCCTTTTCCACCTTGACCTGGCCAAAGCGCACATTGTCACCGCCGTCGGCCAGCGGCAGGCGGCGGCCCGTCGCCGGGTCGTACAGGCCCACCTCCCAAACCGCCTGATCCGGGGCGCAGGTGGCCTCAGGCAGGGCCAACAGGTAGGGGTCGGCCACCACCTGGCCCGGTGTCCAGCGGCTTGTCGGGCGAGCGCCCAGGCCCGGTGTGGCATCGCGCTGGGCGAGCACCCGGTCATGCCGGCCCAGCAGGTGGACAAAGGCGGTATAGTCCTGTCCTACCGGTTCGACGGCCTGCCAGTAGAGGGTCAGGGCCAGGAGATCGCCCGGTTGGACAGCCTGGTCGCCGACCACAGCTCCCAACAACCGGATCTGCCCGCCGAACACGGCATCCAGGCGGATCGCCCCGGCAGGCAGGCCATCGGCTGCCGGTTCGACCAGCGGGATCCGCTCAATCTGCCGCCGGTAGATCGTCAGCGGCGAGCCCCAGAAGCGGGGGTCGTCAAAGCTCTGGAGCGGGGCATAGGCAGCCTGGAACCAGGGATCGGCCCGCAGGTCGTAGGCGTACAGCGGCGAGATGGCGGTCAGGGCCAGGTAGTCGGGCTGGTAGCGGAGCAGGGCCCAGGAGAGGTCGCCGCGGGCCACAGCCTCAGCCACCTCCGGCTCCAACAACCCCAGGAAATCGAGCATCGGCCGCCCGGCATAGTAGCCCATCACCCCCACCTCGGTCACGCCGATCAGAGCGTCGGGCGGTGTATTCTCGCCTAACCAGCGGCCGGCCTGCTCATAGATCCTGACTTTGGCTTCAGGCAGCACCTTGCTCACTGGCTCCTCCGGCGGTGGCAGCGGGCCCTCCATCGCCCGGACCAGGGCCAGGTCCGACCAGGCCAGGGGCAGCAGCAGGCCCACCGCCCAGAGCAAAGCCAGCAGCCACCCTGCCCGGCCGGGCCGGTGCACCCCCTCGGCGAGGCCCAGAGCCGCTGCGCCGCTCAGCCCCGGCACCAACGGCGCATAATACCAGTAGTAGGGTGTCACCCCCAGGAGGGTGTAGCCCAACAGGTGGACCGCCCCCCAGAGGACGAGCAGGCGCACCCAGCCGGCCCTCCGCCACATCGCCACCAGGCCCACGGCCACCGCCGGCAGGAAGAGCAGGTAGAATGGGCTTTGAGCCAGCCGGGCACGGGCCAGGATGCCCAGACCTTGCAAACAGGTGGTATGGGCGTAAAAACCGGTGATGCCCAGCCCGGCCTGGGCGCGCTTGGCTGCCAGCGTGGCCGGCAACGGCGAACCGAACTGCCAGGTCAGCCAGGCCAGCAGCGGCAGCATGGCCAGGAGGTAGAGCACGGCCGCCCTCACCGCCTGCCCTCCTCTCCGCTGGGCGCCGGGGTCAGGATGTCGGTGCGAAAAAAGCGCCCGGTCGGCGGCCAGAACGGCGGCCAGGACCAGGCCATCGCCCCGGATGAGGGTGGCCAGAGCCAGCAGGAGGGCAGCCAGGGTCAGGCGGCCGTGGCGATAGGCCAGAATGGCGCTCAGGGCCAGGGCGAGAAAGGGGGTGGTCTCCAGGCCCAGGCTGAGCCAGAGCAGGGGATGGAGGACAAACAGCAAGGCCGCCAGCCTGCCCACCCACGGCCTCCCTTCGTGGCGGCCCAGCAGGTAGACAAGCAGCGCCCCGAAGCCCAACGCCGCCGCCGAAAGGGTATTGGCCAGCGAGGGGATGTCGGGCCACAGGAGCGCACCAGCGGCCAGGAGCAAGGCCCACAACGGAGCGGTCGTGCTCAAGGCCGGCTGCCCGACATTGTAGGTGAACCCCTGGCCGGTCGCCAGATTACGGGCGTAGCGGTAGGTGATAAATGCATCATCTACGGCCAGGGGGTGCAGGGCCATGCCCAACGCCAGCGCAATGGCGGCCAGCATCCCCACCGTCAAAAGGCAATACACCCCCCGATCCGCCCGGTCGAACCTGCGCCGGGCAGGCGGGGTGGCAGCGCGTTGAAAAATCTCCTTTGCCATTATGGGCATTATAGCATGGCTCACCGTTCCCAACAAACCATTTTTTGCCGGGTGACGGGTGTTCGAAGCAGAAGAACGGGGCTGCTCCCGCCGGGTCTGTGACCTGGCAGCCCCCACTGTAGGGCAACTGCGAGCAGTTGCCCTACAAACGCACCAGCCTTGCGCTCACCACCGGCGGGGGTCACAGGCCCCATACGCATCAAGCCAGGCGACTCAAGTAGGGGCAGAGCGGCGCTTGGCCCCTGCTCAGGGGCCTGCGGCAGGGCATCCACGCAGGTGGA
>DAOTYI010000271.1:0-2127 GCA_034434895.1 Anaerolineae bacterium | reverse complement strand
CGCACAGCGTGTGCTTCTTGACCTATCTTACCTCCCGCCTCTTTATCGCGGCGGGTGCATAGCGGTAGAGGCATGCACAGCGTGTGCTTCCGCAACGGCACGGTGGCCCGACTGGGCGGAGGAAAGCAAACCTGACTGGCTTATGCACCATATCAAAGGCCTGCTGACAGTCCTGAACCTGCGGGCGCTGGCGGAAGGGGAGAGCGACCTGCTTTTCCACTCCGTCCAGGTGAGCGACCGGGCCGGCAACCCACACCCTGTGGGCCAGATGGCCGGAGGATGGGTGAGCGTGGGGCAGGGGTGCAGGGTGTACCTGCCGCTGGTGATGCGCAACCGGTAGCCGGGAAGGGCCGGGGCGGGCCCGCCCCTGGTCAGACAGAAAGGGGGTGAGAACCGGGCAAAACGCTGACTGTGCTACTCCCACTCTTTTGGGCAAGGTCAATACTCAAACAAATTTCAAACCATCAACAGGAGGTCAAAATGAAAGCGAAAACCCTTACCGTCATCACTCTTCTTGCTGTTCTGGCCCTGCTGCTGAGCGGGCCAGCGACGGCACAGGGACCGCAGCCATCGGCCCCTTCATATCCGAGCCGGGAGCCGGACCTGCCCCCAGGCGCCCCGCCCTGGGAGCCGGAGTTCGGCAAGCCCTTCGGCCCATACCGGACACCCGATGGATACTGGGTTGTGCCCGAAGGGGCCCGCCCACCGATAGAGGCGGCCGGTATCTCCCCTCAGGCCACCGGCGGCCCCGACGACTTCGGGTATACCTGGGACGACTCGGTGGCGCTCAACTGGATTGATGCCACAGGTGGCACTGATACAGGAATGGGCGGCTTCAGTTATGGGCAGAAAGTCGGGCCCATTTCATTACCCTTTCCATTCAAGTACTACGAGAACACCTATACCAGCCTCTACATCGCCGCCTCCGGATATCTGGCCTTCACTGACGAAGGCACCTGGCCCTGGCAGACCACTGTTCCCTCACCTGGAAAGCCCAACAATATCATCGCGCCCTATGCGACACCGCTTAACTTGGCGACCAGTGGACCAGCCAATCGGATATACTACACCAGCGGCGGTGATTCCCCCAACCGGTACTTCGTAGTGGAATGGTACCGGGTGGTTTTTAACGATGAAATATACACCTACGAGGTTATCCTCTACGAGAACGGTGATATTGTCTTTCAGTACCAGGAGATGAACTATAATGGCAGGTTCGCTTGCGGCGCAGCTGGTATTGAGGACTCTACCGGGCTGGATGGCCTGTCTTATCTTGATTTCTGCGAGCAGGCACCTTCCTACAAGGCTGTCCGCTTTTACCGCCCGGCCCTTTCTGCGCGCGTGAGTATCCGGCCCGCCTTTCAGGGCCGCTTCACCCGCGCCGGAGCCACGGAGTCCTTCCAGGTGCCCATCCCGCAACACCGGCGAACTGGGCGCCGATACCTATGACCTCTCCGTATCTTCGTCCTGGTCGGCATCCCTTTATGCCGCCGACGGTACTACCCCCCTCACCGACACCGACGGTGACGGCAAGGTGGATACCGGCTCCGTGGCTCAGGGCAGCACCGTCACCGTCACAGTGAAGGTCCAGACCCCGGCCGGGGTCAACACGGGGGACTATAACTCTGCCAGCATCACTGCTCGCTCCTCGCTGGATACCGGCAAGAGCAAGACCGTCACCCTGCAGACTGCCGTCCCCGCCCCCTTCGCCCAGGTCTACCAGGACAACGCTGACGGCGCGATGAGCCTGTATCTGGTGCAGCCCAACGCCCAGGCTGTGAAGAAGGCCACGTCCGATAGGTATTATGGCGACGATATGGCCGTGGCCGAAGCGCCCAACGGCAACTTTGTCTATGCCTGGTACAGGGGCCGGTGTCTGGACAGCAACTGCAATATCTATGTGAACGAGATAGAGTACGCCCTGCTGGACCGTTACGGCAATGTGGTGCGGCCGGTGAGCAAACTGACCGACCACACGGGTGCAACGGTGAATACCTACGATTACAGCCCTGCCGTGGCGGTAGCCCCCAACGGCCGAATCGGGGTGGTATGGTATCGTTATCTCTGGGACCGAAACACTTCGCGGTTCAACTACAACATCTATTTTGCCATCCTGGACGCCTCGGG
>DAOTYI010000270.1:0-19551 GCA_034434895.1 Anaerolineae bacterium | reverse complement strand
CGCGTCTACTCCGGAGCGGTACGCCGGGGCGAGGCGTTGCTCAACGCCAGCAACGGCCAGCGGGAACGGATCGGACGGCTGGTGCGGATGCATGCCGACCGCCGCGAGGAGGTGGAAGAGGTTCGGGCTGGAGACATCGGGGCGGTGTTGGGTCTCAAAGCCACAACGACCGGCGAGACGCTGTGCGCCGAGGCGCGTCCTGTCGCGCTGGAGCAGATCGCCTTTCCGACGCCGGTCATCGAGCTGGCCGTCGAGCCGCGCACCAGGGCTGATCAGGACAAACTCTCGGTCGCTCTGCAACGGCTGATGGACGAAGACCCCACCTTCCAGGTGCGCCAGGATGAACGGCTGGGGCAGATCGTGCTGGCCGGCATGGGGGAACTTCACCTGGATGTGCTGCTGGACCGGCTGCGCCGCGAATTCGGCGTGAGCACCAAGGCGGGTCGGCCCCGCGTGGCCTACTACGAGACTATCACCCGCCCGGCCCGCGCCGAGGGCCGGTTGATCAAGCAGACGGGTGGCCACGGCCAGTTCGCCGTGGTGGAGCTGGAGGTCGAGCCGCTGCCACGGGGTGCCGGCTTTCTGTTCGAGAACAAGGTTGTGGGCGGGGCCGTGCCCCGCCAGTTCATCCCCGCCGTCGAGTCCGGCGTCCGCGAGGGCCTGACCCGGGGGGTGCTGGCCGGGCATCCGCTGGTGGACCTGAAGGTCACGCTGCTGGACGGCAAGGCTCACGAAGTGGACTCGTCGGAGCGGGCTTTTGCCACAGCCGCCTCCATGGCCTTACGCCAGGCCGTGGCCCAGGCCGGGCCTCTGGTGCTGGAGCCGATCATGCGCGTCGAGGTGGTGACGCCCGACGACCATACCGGCGACGTGATCGGCGACCTGAGCACCCGGCAGGCGAGCATCACCGGCATTGAGAGCCGCAACGGCAGTGGGCAGGCGATCCAGGCCCACGTCTCGCTGGCCGAGATGTTCGGCTACGCCACGGCGCTGCGCTCGCGCACCCAGGGGCGGGGCAGCTTTGTGATGGAGTTCGACCATTACGCGCCCATTCCGCTGGAGGTGGTGAAGGAACGCGAAAAGGCGCGATAAAGACCTGAGTAGCATTGGGACACGGATCGCACAGATTGGACGGATCAACACGGATCTGGACGATCCGCGTCAATCCGTGAAATCTGTGTCGTCCGTGTCCCATGGTGCCACCGCCCAACGATAGCCCCGGCCCCAGACCGTCGTCAGGTAGCGAGGTCGTTCCGGGTCGGGTTCGAGCTTATGCCGCAGCCGTTTGACGCAAGCCCGCACCATCTCCCGGCCGCCGCCCTCGGCTGGGTAGCCCCACACCTGTGCCAGCAGTTCCTGCCAGGTCACCACCTGCCCGGCCCGGCGCACCAGATAAGCCAGCAGGTCGAACTCCAACGACGTCAGCTTGATCTCACCCTCTCCACGCCAGACACGCCGCGCCGTCAGGTTCAGGGTCCACTCGCCAACCTGAACCTGCTCCGCCGACCGTCGCCCGGTCAGTGCCCGATGCACCGCCGCCTGCACCTCCGCCGGGTTGAACGGCTTGGTTATATAGTCACACGCCCCTCGCCGCAGGGCCTGAACCGGCGTGTCATGGTCCCGCAGACAGGTCACGAGGATCACCGGCAGGGCAGGGGCCAACTCCTTCAGCCGGTCCAACAGGTCAAGGCCCGACAGGCCCGGCATCTTGACATCGAGCAGGGCCAGGTCACAGGTCTGGCTTTGGGCTATCTCCAGCGCTTGCGGCCCATTTGCAGCGGAGCGGACAGTATAGCCTGCCAGGGTCAAGGTGTCGGTCAGCAGGCTACGGATGTCGGGGTCGTCATCTACGACCAGGATCACAGGCATCGCCTCTTCCCCTCGAAGTTCGGGGATGGTTCACAACAGGTTGACCCCTGATGGGACACGGATAAACACGGATGAGACGGATCAACACCGATTTTACCTTCGATCATCCGTGTCCTATAAAATTCTGCCCGTGTGAAAAGTGTCAACCAATTTTTGCTGATCCTTGAACCATCCCCCCGCGCCTTAAGTGGACGCATAGGGGGTTCCCTCCCCATTCGGACCCGCTCTCAACGAGGGTGGGCGCAGTATAACACAAAACAGGCATCCTGTCCATTGGGACAAGACGCCTGATAGTGGCCAGTCGGGCTGGCAGGGATCAGGGTTGGACCAATATCTCTCGCCTGGCCGCGATCTGGGCGAGCAGTGCTTCCAGGGAAAGGGGCGGCTCCCGATCCGGTCGCCAAAAATGATACAGCCCATCTTCCCCCTGGACAAAGTAGGAATCCTGAGGATACCCCATCAATGTCAGAACGGGTCGCATCCCCTCCTCTCGCCAGGCGATCTCCCCTTGTTCGGCAAAGACGAGGACCTGATCGCCCACTTTCAGGTCGTGCACAGGGGAGTCAGCCTCCTCAATGATAACCGGCCGGCCATTGATTCTCAGCCCCGGCACTTCGGGCTGCGGCCCTACCGGGCTGTTGCCCAGGACGGTGATGACCGCCTTCTCACCGGCCCCGATGCTGTCCACAACAGGCTGGAGGATTGCCAGTTCAATTTCGTGGTAGAGGAGGGCTGTGTCGTACAGGTCCTCGGTCTCATCCTCATCCCAGTATTCTCCGCTTTCCTGGTTCCATCGAGTAGGAGTGATGTTGACCACTCGCCCCACAAAGATCAGGTCCGCCTGGTCAATCATCTCTTCGCGGCTGATCGCTGCATAGCAGAAATCCATAGAAACATGAACAGGTTGGTTCTCGGACCTGGCTTCAAAGAATGCTATGGCCGATCCTATGGCCACACCGGCGATCAGAACGCCGGCTACTATGAACGCGAACCTGCGGCTCCTCATTTTCCCGCCTCCTTGACCGGGTACGCGACGGTCACGCCCAAGGCAAACACCCGCCGCCCCGATTGGGCCAGCAGATATTCCTCCAGCGACGCGCATCTGTGCTTCCCCTGCAAGGTCACCGTCTCAACCGCCTGGTCAGATAGCCGTGCGCTCGCAGGTCCAGGGTGCCTTCCGCCGTGGCAAAAGAGGGAAAGGCCGTTGTTAAGGCAGAATGACGACCTTCTCTGGGATGAACCAGGGCATGACTTCCCCTTCCACTACCTGGACCGAACCGGTGACTCGTACCCTGTCTTCGGATTTCAGGTCATCCCAGGTCACCGGTGTATCGCCACGGAAACCTGCGCTTCGGGCACAAACCTCACTTCAAACCGGAGCCCAGCGGCTGTTTTGACGATCGGATGGGGGGGATCGAGGATGATGAAAGACTCGATCACCCCTTCAATCTCGCGAGCCTGCAAATCGGCTGTCGGTGTGGGTCCCAGACAGGCGGATAGGGTCAACAACAGGCACAAAGAGGCAAAGCCGGCGTTTTTATATGACATAAAATTCCCCCTTGCTGTCAACCGGCGGCGGGGCTGGTCAGGGGCAGAGATAAGGCTGAATCCTGGGCCAGGTGTAGGACATCTTACCAAACTTGGTCCAGCCATCGGGTGGACAACTGATAACCGACTCATAAGCCTGGCCCACGAGCAGGTTTGAGTTGTTCCAAAGACCGCCTCCAGATGAACCTGGTTCAAGTGCTCCCGCCGACCAGACGACTTTCCAGTAATTGCCGACGCTGGTAGCTCGGCCCGAGTTCTTTTTGGCGTAACGCATGTGGCTCCCATCCGGGTGGTGAACGCTGTAAGGCTTCAGAGGCTTCGCCGTGCTGGCGTCAAGACCGGCAAAGGTATAGGTGCCAGGAGGCAGCGGATTCAACTGCAAGAGGGAGAGGTCATTCCCGGCATCGCTCGTGATATAGGTGGCACCGTTAGTCACAGGTCGTGTGTCAAGAGGGGGTACAGGGCCGTTACACCAGTGATGTAAAATGCATAGCCTACAGCGTTCCGTCTTCCTTGTGGCTGAGCATCACAGTTCACATCAGGTTGACAGGGTAGAAGTTCGATTTCACTGCCTGGCAGCGGCCACACGTGCACAAGCTCGGTAATGGAGAACGGTGGTGGCTCGGCACCATTTGCCTGAGGGTCATAGTATTCAACGATGGCTGTGTCGCCGGGCATCATGACACTCCAAAAGTCACCAGACCCCCATAGGCCACGCCCGGTAAAAGGGCCCTCGATCCCGACATATTTTCACCCCGACTGCCATACACGAACAGGACAGCTCCTTCAGGCATGGACACACTCTCAAAATGCAGACGCACCCCGGCTGCTCCTGGCGATCGGATGCTCACCAGGTAAAGGTAGGAGCCATCTGAGCGCTTTGCCCATGCCCCGTGCCTCTGCCCATCAAAACTCACCGCCCGCACAATGCCGGCTTCGTCCGGGGCTCCTCTGGATACTGTCAAAGGCTCCAACACCACCATGTTCCGACTTGTGTCATAGCCGGTACGGTCTTGGGCGCTGGGTGGGAGCGGTTGGGGTGCCTCCGGTATGACAACCTGCGCTTCAGGTACAATGGCCCCGAGCCCTTCAGCGCTCCCTTCTGACGAGTTTCCCTGCGGCGGTGCCCAACCCAGAGTGAATGACAGGGCGAGGACACCACCTGTCAACAGAAGGATGATTCCCCACAATCTGAAAATTTTCATATTCAGGCCTCCTAATCTGACCACTCACCTGGTTTCTCGGTGGTATTTCTATTATACCACATTTTCCCCGAACCGATCCGGACAAATTGGGACAGTTTTCAGGCTAAACGGCTCTCACCTGCCCCTGGGAGGTGGCTGAAAAGGTCCTGGTTTGCACCGCAGAGGCCGCTGAGTTTTTTATGATTCCTCCGCGTTCTCTGCGTCTTTGCGGTGAGAAGGGGTGCGGCCCCGGGGGAAAAGGTTTCAGAGCAGTGGTGAAACAAAAACGCCGCCCGGGCTTCTCTCCCTGGGCGGCATTCCCGATCAGGACAGCGGGCTACCGCTTCTGCGCACAGTTGACACACCTCCTGGTATCGGGCAAGATGGCCAGCCGCGCCGGATCGATCGCCTGGCCGCACACCTCGCAAATCCCATAATCCCCTTCCTCGGCCTTGCGCAAAGCAGCCTCCAGCGATCGGGCCTTGTTCTCTGCCCGCTGTTTCAAGGCCAGGCACATCTCCCATTCATAGATGCTGGGGTCTCCCGTACCCAGCCCATAGTCGCCTTTTCCCTCCAGGCGCTGTTCCAGGCGCGCGATCTCGGCATAGGTCTCCTCCAGCTCCTGGCGTAGACGTTCCTTGAGATCTGGCGTCACTGTGTTCATGCTACTCCTTTGCTTTCGGTACGGAACCTGCCCTGTCGGTGTGTCGGCAGTTCAACGTGGAAGACAGGTTTCTAACCGGCCAGCGCCGGCTCCAGAGCGGGGGCAACCCGCGGAGTCCGTTCTGGCCTGGCACCGGCTGTAGCTCCGGCCCGGCGCGCCGACCACTCGGCCCGCTCCGATTCCAGCACCCGCTTCAGACTCAAGCCCAGCCGTTTGCGGCGCGTGTCAATGCGAACGATCCGCAGGAGCAGGAGATCGCCCCGTTTGACCACCTCTTTGGGATGGGAAACCGGTGCATTGGCCAGTTCCGAGATATGGATCAACCCTTCGACCCCTTCCTCAATCTCGGCAAAAGCCCCAAAGTCCACCACGTTGGTAACGATCCCCTCTACCAGTTGCCCCAGTTCATACTTTTCCTCCACCAGGGCCCACGGTTCTGGCTGCAAACGCTTTAAGCTCAGAGCGATCTGTTTCTTGTCGTGGTCCAGACGCAACACATAGACCTCAACCTCGTCACCAACCTTCACCACCTCTTTCGGGTGCCGCACCCGTCGCCAGCTCAACTCCGAGAGATGGATTAACCCTTCCGCCCCACCCAGGTCCACAAAGGCGCCAAAGGAGCAGAGGCTGCTGACCACCCCCCGGCACACCTGCCCTTCCCGCAGTGTACTCAATACCCGTTCCCGTTGCTCCTTGCGCCACTGAGATTGAGCAGCTGTAGCCGACAGGATCAGACGATGTTTGCGGCGGTTGATCTCGATCACCTTGACGAGCAATTTTTCGCCGACCATGGCCGACAGGTATTTGAGCCGTTCTTCCTGGTCCAGGCCCTGCGGGAATCCCGGCACCTGTGAGGCCGGGACAAAGCCCCGAATGTCGTCCACAGGGACCACCAGCCCGCCTTTGTTATAGCCGATCACCTGTCCTTCCCAGATTTCGCCACTTTCGGCCAGCTCCCGTGCCCGCCGCCAGGCTTCTTCCTGCCTGGCCAGGTACAGCGACACCAGCAGGTTCCCCTCCTGGTCTTCAGGGCGCATGATGAACACGGGGACTGTATCGCCTGGGGATAGTCGGGCCAGGGCCTCGGCCCCCATCCGCTGCATGTCGGCGTAGGGGACGATCCCGTCCCGCTTATCGCCAACGTCCACAACGATTTCCTGCTCTCGGATGGCCAGGATCACCCCCGGGCGGACTTCGCCCCGCCTGGGGCGTTGATAGTCCCAATCTTCGAGAGGCAGTTCGCCCATCTCGGCGGCATCTGCCTTAGCCGGGGTCAGGAGCTCCCCCTCCTCCTCACAGGCATCCATCGCCAGCTCTGCCACAGCCTCTTCACTCGCCTTGGGTTGGATCTGATCCATCGTTACCACGTCTCCTCTGTCAAGTTCGCTCCTGCGCCCGGACAACACAAAACTCGGCCACCCGCCTGCCAGACACCTTCCAGGAGAGAAGCCGAGTCCCCTTTCATGCAGCCGTCCGGCCGGCCCTCCACAATCGGCCCCCTTCTGCTGCCCTGGCTGGCCGATCCGGGCTGTGAGCCGGCCTGAAACGCCGACCAGATTTTGGGATGTAGAGCCGTCACCTCCCTTTGCGGCGCGAATCAACCTTCGTCGCCATCATGAGGCCTGGACGGCCAGGCAGCCTGAAACCAGCCCTGCACATCTCCTGGAACACAAGAGCAATTTTATTATACACCAACCGGCGATTGCTGTCAACAACACCCCTGGACCTGGAAGGCCTGGCCTTCCCGGTCTATTTGTCCCGCTGCCAACCCTGTGCTACAATGAGGTCGGACCTGGCCAGGCGTAGGTCGAAATGAAGGTCGGCCTGTTCTGCCGGTCTGGTGTTCATGTCAGAGAGGACAGGGGGCGATGCATTTCGATATCCTGACTCTGTTTCCGGGGCTGTTTGCCGGCGTGTTCGAGGAGAGCATCCTGAAGCGCGCTCGTGAAGCAGGATTGGTGACGATTGCCCTGCACAACATCCGGGATTACGCCCCTGGCCGCCACCAGGTGACCGATGATGCCCCCTACGGTGGCGGTGGGGGCATGATCATGAAGCCGGAACCGCTGTTTGCCGCCGTGGAAGCGGTGCTGGGCGAGCAGTTGGGGAGTGTGCCGGTCATCTTGCTGACTCCGCAGGGGCGCCTGTTCACCCAGCAGGTGGCCCGCGAACTGGCGCGCCACAAGCGCCTGCTGCTGATCTGCGGCCGCTATGAGGGGGTGGACGAGCGGGTCCACCGCTATCTGGCCACCGATGAGATCAGCATCGGCGACTATGTGCTGGCCGGAGGGGAGATCCCGGCCATGGTGATCGTCGAAGCGGTCACCCGCCTGATCCCAGGGGTGCTCGGCGATCCGGGGGCCACCTTTGAGGACTCGCACGCCGAGGGCCTGCTGGAATATCCGCACTACACCCGCCCCCCCCTCTTCCGTGGCTATGCCGTGCCCGACGTATTGCTGTCAGGCCACCATGCCCAGATCGTCCGTTGGCGGCGGCAGCAGGCATTGCGTCGCACCTGGGAACGACGGCCTGACCTGCTGGCCAGGGCCCGGTTGAGCGACGAAGATCGGGCCTATCTGCGCCAGCTCCAGGCAGAGGTGGAATGACTTTCCCGTTTGTCAAGTGGGCCGGCGGCAAGGGGCAGCTCCTGACGCAGATGGCCCCCTACTTTCCGGCCCAATTCAGGCAGTATCTTGAGCCCTTTGTCGGCGGGGGGGCGGTCTTTTTCCACCTCTACAACGGCGGGTGGCTGGCCGGCAGGCAGGTCGTGCTGATGGACCACCTGGAGGAACTGATCAACTGCTACGCTGTGATCCAGAGCCGGGTTGAGGACCTGATCGCCGAGTTGCAGCGCCACGAGCCCCACAAGCAGGATTCGGCCTATTTCTACGCGATCCGCGACTGGGATCGCGATCCCGACTACCGGCGGCGAACGGCTGTGGAGCGCGCCGGGCGCTTTCTCTTTCTCAACCACACCTGCTACAACGGCCTCTATCGGGTCAACCGGCAGGGTCAGTTCAATGTGCCCTTTGGCCGCTACCGCAACCCGACTCTGGGCGATGCCGACAACCTGCGGGCCGTCAGCCGGGCGTTGCAGGGGGTGCTGTTGCTGGTGGGCGATTTCGAGCGTTGCCTGGAGTTTGCCGACGCGGGTGATTTCGTGTATCTCGACCCGCCTTACCATCCGCTGTCGGACACGGCCAGGTTCACCCACTATACCGCTGCCGACTTTGGGGTTGAGGATCAGCGGCGGCTGGCGGTGCTTTTCCGCGAACTGGACCGCCGGGGCTGTCAGGTGATGCTCAGCAACTCCTGCACCCGGTTGGTTCGGGAGCTGTACGCCGGCTACGAGCAGGTGGAGGTGCAGGCCGCCCGGCCCATCGCTGCCTCTGGCGACCGGCGGGGGGCGATCCCTGAACTGCTGGTGATGAACCGCTATCGGCGGAGGGGGCCATGACCTCTCTCCCACCACGGCGTTACTCGATGGCTGAAGCTTCGGCGGTGGAAGCGGAGGCGATCGGCGTCCTCCTCCATTACCTGTGGCAACGGCCCGGCACAGTCCAGGTCCGGGATGTGCGTGCTGACCCGGAATACCGCGTGGCCGACGTGGACCTGCTCTGGACCTGGCAGGATCAGGCTGGCCGGCTCCACACCACCAGGCTTGAAGTCAAGGCCGATCGCTGGCACAACACCGGTAACTTTTTCTTCGAGACCCAGAGCAACAAGGCCAGGGGGAGGCCGGGCTGCTTTCTCTACACCCAGGCCGACTACCTGCTCTACTACTTTGTCGGCCCGCGCCTGCTGTACATCCTGCCCATGCCCGCTATCCGCGACTGGTTCCTGGCTCATCAAGAGCGCTTCCCGGAACGGGAGACCTCTACGCCGGTCGGGGAGGGGGAGGAGTATATCACCGTGGGCCGCCTGGTGCCGATCGGCGACCTGTTGGCCCAGGTGCCTGGCGTGAGGACGAGACAGCTCTGAAACTTGCCCTTCCCCCTGTTGTGTGGGATAATAGTTGTGGAGTGTGTGTATGGCGGACGAGCTGACTCCGCTGAGCGAGCGAGAGATGGAGATCTTGCGGCTGGTGGCGACGGGAGCCACCAACCAGCAGATCGCCCAGGAACTGGTGATCAGCACCAACACGGTCAAGGTTCACCTGCGGAACATCTATGCCAAGCTGGAGGTGGCTTCGCGCACCGAGGCGACCATGGTCGCCGTGCGCCGTGGTTGGGTCCAGGTGCCCCGCCCGACCGGCCAGGGGGAGGAAGAAGCGGTCGAGGAGAGGCAGAGCACACTCCCCCCACCTGCCCTGCCCCGTTGGGAACGATGGCCCCCCATTTCGGCAGCCAGGCGGGTTGCGTTGGTGGTCGTCCTGTTGCTGGCCGTGGCCAGTCTCATCCTGCCGGCGGCGATCCAGGGGCGGAGCAATGGGGCGGGGAAAGACCCGTTTGGTGCGGTGTTCCCCACCGAGGCTGTCAGCTCCTCGATCACCCGCTGGCGCACCCGGGCACACATGCCCACACCACGCACCAACCTGGCGGTGGTGGCCTGCGACGGCCTGGTGTATGCTATCGGCGGGGTGAGCAACGACGGCGTCACCGGCAAGGTAGAGGTGTACGATCCGCGCCACGACACCTGGACCGGCCGCCGGTCCAAGCCCACAGCGGTGGGGTTTATTTCGGCCGCCGTAGTGGGGGGCAAGATCTATGTGCCGGGCGGTATTGACGATCGGGTCGAACCGCAAAAGGTGCTGGAGGTGTACGACCCTGTTCAGGATGCCTGGGAAGCTCGCGCCTCCCTTCCTGAACCGGTCGGGGCCTATGGCCTGGCCGTCCTGGAGGACCGGCTCTATCTGTTCGGTGGGCGGGGCCGGGAGGGTTACGTCGCTTCCGTCTATCGCTACGATCCGGAAGCCGACCGATGGGAGGCGTTGCAGCCGATGGCCCAGCCGAGGGGCTTTCTCGGTGCAGCCGCGCTCCAGGACCGCATCTACGTGGTAGGGGGGTACGACAATGTGTCCGAACTCAACACCTGCGCGGCCTACGTCCCGGCCACCAACACCTGGGTCCCCTGTGCACCGATGGCCATGCGCCGGGGAGGGCTGGCCGTGGTGGCCGTGCGCAACCATCTGTTCGCCCTCGGCGGTGGCATGGCCGGCTATCTGGCCTTCAACGAACGCTACGATCCCAACCTTGATACCTGGAACCGCATCGAGACCCCGGTGACCAGGCAATGGCACGGGTTGGGCGCGGCCTTTGTCAGCCCCTACATTTATGCTATTGGCGGCCGGAGCGAGGTCAACCTCAGCGTCAACGAGGCCTACCAGGCCCTGTTTGTCGTGCCGGTGCCCGCCTGGCCGTAAGTAGGGCAACTGCGAGCAGTTGCCCTACTCTGCCAGACGCTGGCCGTACCAGCGTCTGTAGTACTCTTTGTATTCTCCGCTCTTGATTTTGCGCCACCACCACTCGTTGTCCACATACCAGCGCACCGTTTTCTCGATGGCCTGCTCGAAGGTGTGGCGGCTCTGCCAGCCCAGAGCGCGGATCTTGTCCACGTTCAGCGCATAACGCCGGTCGTGACCGGGCCGGTCGGCCACGTGGCGGATCAGGCTGTAGGGTTTGCCCAGCAGGTCGAGGATGGCGTGGGCCATGACCAGGTTTTCCGTCTCTGTGCCGGTGCCCAGATTGTAGACCTCGCCCGGTCGGCCCCGGTGCAGCACCAGGTCAATCCCCTCGCAGTGATCGAGCACATACTGATAATCACGCATCTGCCGCCCGTCGCCATAGAGGGGGAGCGGCAGGTCATCTATGGCGTTGGTGACAAAGAGCGGCACCACCTTTTCCGGATACTGGTAGGGGCCGATGTTGTTGGACCCCCGGGTGATGGTGACCGGTGTGCCGAAGCTGGTGTGATAGGCCAGGCACAACAGGTCCCCGCCGGCCTTGCTGGCCGAATAGGGGCTGCGAGGGGCCAGCGGATCGGTCTCCAGCGAGGAGCGACCGGGCGGGATTTCGCCATACACCTCGTCGGTGCTGACCTGGTGCATCCGTTCTATGCCATATCTTCTGGCCGCTTCCAACAGGACATAAGTTCCATATACGTCGGTACGGATAAATTCATCCGGCTCCATCAGCGAGCGATCCACGTGGGTGGCCGCCGCAAAATTGACGATGGTGTCAATGTCGTGCGCCTGCATGGCGGCCTCCACGGCTGTCGCGTCGCAGATGTCACCTTGAATGAAGGTGTAGCGGTCGGCAAAGCGAGCGGCTACATCCTGCAAATTGTCCAGGTTGCCGGCGTAGGTCAGCTTGTCGAACACGACCAGGCGATAGTCGGGGTATTTTTCCAGCATGTAGCGCACGAAATTGGAGCCGATAAAGCCAGCCCCGCCGGTGACAAGAAGATTCCTCATCCGTTCATTTCTCCTGATTTGTAGGGCAACTGCGAGCAGTTGCCCTACGGTGGTTATGGATAGACCTGAACCCAGTCCCCCCCCTGCACCTGAAAGATGTAGATCGTCTGCTCCTTCAAGTCGCCGGTGGCCGTGTAGCTGAGTTTGCCCATCGGCGTTTCGATGCCGGGCAGGCTGCGGATGGCCTGGATCACCTGGGCGACATCCAGGCTGCTGGCCTTTTTGACCCCTTCGGCCAATACCGCCAGGGCGCTGTAGCCGTTGATACTGTAGGTGTCGGGGTTGCGATATTCCACCGCCTGATAGGCCCTGATCCAGGCTTCGTCGGCCACCGCTTTGGGGCTGGGGGCAAAGGCGGAGACATAGATCCCCTCGGCTGCGCCGCCTGCCTCGTCAATGGTGGTTGCCAGGAAGGCGCCGTCGCTGGCCAGGAAAGGCACCGTGACCCCGGCTTCTACCAGCGCCAGGCGCAGGTAGGGCGCTTCCACCTCGTAGCCGGCGTAAAAGATGGCGTCGGGGTTGGCAGCCACGATCTGCGGCAGTTCTTGAGCAAAGCTGGATTGCTCCACAGCCACCTGTAAGGTCAGCACCACCTCGGCACCCAGGGCCTGCAGTTCAGCCGTGATCAGCCGGCCCAACCCCTGGCCGTAGGGGTCGTCGTTGTGGATGACGGCCACCCGTCTGGCCCCCAGCTTGTTGACCAGGAATCCGGCATCCACCCGCGCCTGAGCCTCGTCGTTGGCGTTCACCCGGAAAAAGTTGTGGTAGCCTTTCTGCGTCAGGCTCACCTCGCTGGAGGTGGGAGTGATGACAACCAGCGGCAGGTCTTTGTAGATTTCCATCGCGGCCAGGGTCTGGCCGCTGTTGTAATGGCCGATCACCCCCAATACCTTCTGCCCCTGTTCAACGGCGGCCTTGATCTCCTCCGCCACCTGCACCGCTGCATCCGAATCCGATTCGTCATCCAGGCCGATGACCGTCACCTTGTAGCCCAGCAACCCGCCGGCGCGGTTGATCTGTTCGGCAGCCAGGCGTGCTCCACCCAACACTGTCTGTCCGCCGTTGGCCTGGAACCCGGACAGCGGGGCAGCGACATAGACAATGACCTCTCCCTTGGTCGGTTCTGGGGGACCGCCGCAGGCAGTGAGCAGAAAGAGGCAGGAGGCAAGAAACAGGAGGCAGGAAGCAGGAGGCAAGATGGTCGGTCTGTTCTTCATCGTTTTCACCTCATTAAGCTAATTCCCCACTCTCTTTTGGCGCACTGACGATGTGGCAGGGCCGGCTGCGGTCAGGTCGGCTGCGCCCAGGCCCGGCGACTCGGCGCCGGCCTGGTATACTTCATCCACGGTCTGCACGATGTCCTGGAGGGCCTGGACCTGGTCGGCAATGTCCTGTTGCAGGCGGTCGGCCCGGCCTGAGGCCACGTCGCGGGAGCCGAGGATCATGATTTGCGAGTAGACGGTGCCCATGGCCGTCAGAGTGCTTTCCAGTTGGAACTGAGCGCGCTCCATCACATTCTGCAACTTGCGCAGGTTGTCGCGCTGGATCTGCCGCTGGGCGATGGCCTGGCTGATCTGACGTTTGACGGCGTCGTCATCCTCCAACGCCAGCCGTTTTTTCAGGTTTTCGATGGCCGGTTCCACGGCCTGCAGGTCCTGGCGGATGACCGGATCGGCCAGGTAAGCGTCCAGCCTTTGGGCCAGACGAAAGACGCTCTCCATCCAGGTAGTGATGCCGTGGCTGGTATCCTTCAGGTGGTCACGCAGCACACCTGCCCGACCCTTGTGGATCGCCTGGTCGATCCGATCTCGATATTCCAGGGCCTTTTCCACCTGGCTGCGCAGCGCCGCGTTCCGGATCTGTCGGGGCTTGAACTTTTCATGGAACATCTCGGCGACCGCCTGGGCCCGGAATTCAGGATCCTGGATGCTGCTCCAGATCAGGCCGATCTCCCCCAGCCCGCCCAGGATCAGCCAGTACCACGGCTGCCAGAAGGGGAGCGGATGGCGGACCAGCACAAAGAGGATCAGGGTCAGGGCGATGATGGCCGCACTTTCCCAGCGGTAAACAGCCCGGGTCAGGATGGCCCGTCCGGCCCGCTTTTCCAGTTCGTCTTGGAAGCTGCTTTTTGCCATTTAGAAATAGGTAGACAGGATTTTGTACAGGTCCCGGATCGTCTCCAGGTTGCCCACATACACCTGCCCGCCCGTTGGCCCGGCGATGGCCTGGAGAACATCCATATCTGCGTCCTGGCCGTAGGCGATGCAAAAGATGACCACCGGCACCTTCGAGTCCCGTTCCAGCCGCCGCACCAGAGTGTTCAGGCTGATGCGCGAGTTGTTCTCCCGGCCATCGGTCATGGCCACGATGGCGTTGATCCGCCCGGTGTCGCCCAGGTCTTGCAGGCGCGTAAAGGCTTCGTAAACCGCATCCAGCAGGGCCGTGTCGCCGCCTGCCACCAACCCGTCCACGGCCGCTTCCAGCGCAGCGCGGTTGTGGCCCAATTCATCCAGGTAGATCACATTGTTGATCCCCGACGAAAACTGGATCATCCCGACCCGTTCCATGTCCCCCTGGATCTGGTCCAGAAAGACGCGCAGCGCCTCCTGGGCCTGAGCCAGTTTCTCACCCCGCATACTGCCTGATGTGTCCACCACCAGGTAGACGTTGGTGTGGCGTTTGGTGTGCCACCACACCTCGCGCACCACCTGCACCACGTTGGCGCCGGGGATCTGGAGCGCCGTCTTGGGCTCGGCGGGGTTCACGCCGTTGTCAGCAGTCAGGGGCGAGTCGGGGCCGCTCAGCGGGATGGACAGGTTGGCCGGGCGGTAGCCGTGGCGCAGAATGAGCTGTTGGGCCTCGGTTGAAAGGAGAAAGTCGCGGAAGCGGGCAAACACCTGGCGATGATAGGGGGTCAGCCCCTCTGTCTCCAGCAGGGCCAGGGGATGGTCTTCCCACAGTGCCCCTTCCACCGGATAGAGGGCCACCAGCCGTTCCTGGTCCCGGCGGTGGGTGTTAAAGTAAACCACCATCTGCTCCTGGACCACAAAGGCGTCCAGGAAGGCCCGGCCCTCTTTCAGCGCCTGCTCGATGAGGGCCGGTTCGTTGCCCTGGCCATAGTAGCGCACCGTCTTTTCCAAGGCCGCGACGTAATCCAGCGTCGTCTGAGCCTTCACATCCTCGATGGTCAGCCCCCGCGTCTTGCCTGCACCGGCGTAGAATTCGGCCAGGGTGGCCAGCAGGCCACTGGCGGAGCTGGTGGAGGGATGGCTCCAACGGAAGTTCGGGTCGGACTGCGCCCGGGCCAGCAGGTCCTGCCAGCTAATGGCCCGCTCCGGCCAGCCCATCTCGCGGGCCAGGCTTTCCCAGGCGGCGATCACCACCGGGCTGACGGCATAGCGCACCGTCTCGCCCACGACGGTGGCTGCTTCATCTCCCCTCTGCCGGCCCCACGCCTGGTCCAACTGACCCAACCATACCGACGAGTCAGGGGTCATGGCCTGAAAGTCGGCGTTGCCGGACAGTACAGCCGTCAGCATCGCCTCGGGATCGAGCTGAAGTGGAACGATCTGCATCACCTGCCCATCGGGCGTCTTGAAACGTTGCGCGTTGAACCGGTCCACCAGGGCGGTGAAGGCCAGCTCCTTCTCCGGCGAACAGGCCACCGTCAGAGCCGAAACGGCGACCTGGGGGGTTGGCCCGGCACGGTCCACCAGCCTGTCAATCAGGGCGTAGGTCCCACAGCACAGGCCGATCACCAGGAACAGGCCGATGATCAGCGCCCCCAGCACCGGCTGCACATTCCTGCTGGACACACGACGCTTAGAATGGCTCCCCATTGTTTTCTTCCCCTCGCACCCCCTTCGCCACCCGCTACCGGCCTGCCACATTCAGGTCGAACCAGCGCAGCAGCGTCTGCAACACCTCCCGGTCGGGCGAACGCATGGCGGTGGTGCGGGGGACCACTCCCAGCACCCCCTGCCCTGCCCACTGGTCGAACAGGCTGCCCTCGCCGGTCACCGGCACTTCAGGGTTGGCGGGCCGCAGGCCGTAGGCCAGCGCCTTCTTCTGCACCTCTGCCGACAGCAGGTACTTTTCAAACTCCAGAGCGGCGTTCTTTTCTGCTGCTGTCGTCTCCGGCCCCATCCACACGGTGAAGGGAAAGTCAAACCAGGTCACATACTCAGGATAGACGATGCGCAGCGGATCGGCCCAACGGGTCTGGATGCCCTGCATATTGACCAGCAGGTCACTCTCCAGCAGTTGGCCGGCGTCACCGGTGGTGTAGCCAAAGAGGGCCAGGTCGGCCACTGTGTAGGTCCCGCCCGACAGGTCGCTCATCGAGCTCAGGATCTCGCCCAGCCACTTTTGGAACTGAGGGTTGGTCACATCCTCGACGGTGATGTTGGTCCGGCCATAGTATTCGCCGGCAGCGGCGACCATGGCAGCCAGCCCGCCGATATTTTTGCGCGGGTTGGAGATGGCCAGCTTGAAGAAGCCCCAGTCGCTCTGGCCGCCCAGCTCGGCCCATCCACCGGGAGCAAGAGCCGCATCATGGATGGTCTGCCACGAGATGGTGCCGTACCGGGCCTGCAACACGTCGGCCCGGCTGCTGTAGATGCCCCAGGCCAGCAGCGAGATGACCAGTGGGCGGGCGCGGTACTCGCCGTCGGTCAGAAAGACATCGCGCCCCAGCCGTTCCTTGTAGGCCGCGTTGACCAGTTCGACCAGGTAACGGCTGTCGGGGATCCAGGCGGTGGGCAAGGGGGTCAGTTCGTCCCGCTCGTAACGCCCCTTGGCCGTCAGGCCATCCATCGGGGTGACGGTCACGTGGATGGCCCGGCCCTCCAGCTTGTGCCCGGCGGCGTTGAACTCGCGGGCCGCTTCCTGCACCCAATCGGCCACCGGCAGAGCACAGATGATCTGGACCTCCAGCGGCTCTTTGCTGGTCTTAGGCTCGATCGGCTCCGGCCCTGTCTTGTTCACCTGGCTCCAGATCAGGCCCCCGATGATGATCAGAAGCGCCAGGCCGATGATGGCAAAGAAAATGATGCGTGTTCGGTTCATCTCTTACTCCAGTTGACAAGGCACAAGGCGGAAGGCGGAGTTGGGTTTTGTGCCTTGCGCCTTGTGTCTTTCCCAGGAGACTGCTGAAAAAGTCCCGAATTGCACCACAGAGACACAGAGGCCGCCGAGTTTTTTTATGATTCCTCTGCGTTCTCTGCGTGCCCGGCGGTGAAAGGGACAGCAGATGCCTGGCAGCCTGTCGGAGTGGAGGTTTTAGCCGGTGAAAACAGGTTCGTTTCTGGCTAAAACCGGCTAAAGCCTTGACTCCAGATCGCTTCGCCGACAGGCTGCTAGCCCAGCCCCAGGCGTGCCTTGCGCTCGGCCAGTTGGGCCTCCAGGGCGCTCTTTTCCAGCACCTGATCCATCTGCGACTCCAGGCTGCTGGCCAGCATCTCGCTCCGCGCCGAGGCCTTGTCCAGCCGGGCCCGGATCGCCTCGGCCACCCGCGAGACATCGGCATCGCCGGAGCCCATCAGGTCGTCCAGCGACTTGATGGTTCTGGCCGTGATCTCTTTTGAGCGGGCCAGGTCGAGCAGGGCCTGCAACTCCTCCCGCTCCTGCTTGACCGTGGTCAGCTTGGCCTCCAGCTTGAGCCGGGCATCCTTCAGGCTCTGGAACTCCGATTCCTGGCGCTGGATCATCTCCTCATAGTTTTGCAGCAGGCGGTTGATCGAATTCAGCTTGCTCTGCGCCGCCAGGGCCAGGTCCTCCTTGCCCTCCCGCAAAAAGATGTCTATGTTGCGGTCCAGCTCGGCTGCCTTCTGGTCCAGATCCGCTTTTTTGCGTTGCAGGGTCTTGAGCTCGCCGCCCACTGTCGCCACAGCATCCTGCAGGTTCTCCAGGTTATCCTCCACCTCGCGGATGTACTGATCGAACACGGCCATCGAGTTGGACTTGAGCGCCGAATCCACCATGGCGTGCAGATTGGCGGCGATGAGCGTCTGAATCTTTTTCATCAAGTCTGCCATTTCTTTTCTCTCCTCAAAAGTCTGATTATTTGCGATCGGCGAATGGGCGATTGGTCATTGGTTGCGCCATTGGTCACTACTATACCCTCCTGTCATGGCCGGTGCATGACCGGCCACTGACAATCGGCTGACGCCTGGAGGGTCTGACTACGGGTTGACCAGCTTGTAACCCCGGCCTCGCACCGTGATCAGATAGCGAGGATTCTGGGGGTCCGGTTCGATCTTGGCCCGCAGTCGGCTGAGCAGCTTGTCAATCCGGGCATCGTCCACCTGGTCAATATACTCCTCCCCCCACACCGTCTCGACGATCTGATATTTATCGCACAGGCTGTTCAGACGGCCATAGAGCAGGAGGAGCAGACGGTACTCCAGGTCGGTCAGGGTGGGGACTGGCCGGCCATCCACCCACACACTGCCGCTTTCGACATCCACCCGCACCCCCTCGACACGATGGCGGCGGGTCAACCTCTGACGCCGGACAAACCCTTCAAAGACAGGGGAAAGGAGCAGGTCTTCCCCCTGACGCAGCAACCCCTTTTCTCGCAACGAAGCCAGGTCCTGCTCCGTCACCTGTCCTCCCCCGCCCGTCAGCGCCATCAGACAGGCCTGTTGTTCCTCGGTCAGTTCCTCCCACAGGCTGCGGCACTCCCCCTGAACGGTCGGGTCGGTTTCGAGCTGTTCCCGTACCTGGCGGTGGATCAACCAGTCCTGGCCAGCATCGCGCACCGGCTCGCCGGTGACCCGGCCCAATGCCCGGCAAACTGCCAGCAACAGTCCCAGATGGCCGTCGGCATGGTGGTTGATGAACGCCCGGTCGTTGTCGTCAAAGGTATATCGTTCCTGATCGGCGATCCAGGCAATCACCCGCTCTCTGTCTTCCGGGTCGAGAGGCCCCAGGAGGCGGGTGAAAGGGTTGAATAGCTCGATGAACTCGTCTACATCCCGGCCCCGGCGGATATTGGACAGCCGATGGTTGGTGGCTGTGACAAAGGTGAGCCTGCCTCGATACCTGTCCCTGAGCGCCCGCAAGTTCAGAAACGCCCGGCCCTCGATCTGCTCGAACGGCCCATCAAATTCGTCAAACAGCAGGACCAGGCCGTTCGTCATGCCCTGACAAACGGCCGTCAACCCCTCGCTGAAACTGAGAGGGATCTGAAAGGCGCTGGGCGGGGCGACCAGGGTCCGATAGGCGCTCTGTAACCGTTCCAGGAACCCGGCCTGGGGGGACAGGCGCGCCAGCTCCTCGCTCAGGCAGCGCAGGATCAGCTCGTAGAAGCCCTGTTCGGTGGCTTCCAGCATCAGGTTGAAATCAACGTAAACAAAGGCCCGCTCGTCAACCGAACCGCCCAGCAGCCTCTGCCGGACCTCCGGCCGGGCCAGGGCCTGTAGCAGGCATGATTTGCCGGAATTGCTCACGCCGACGATGGCGCAACAGTCGTTCTCGGCAACTCGCTGCAGGACATAGAGGCTATCCTCGCGGCGAAGGAAATCGGGCAGCATCCTGGTCGCTTCCTGCACTCCTGCCCCGGCGCCCGGTTCAGCTTGCCAGGCGCAGGCGACGGGCCATGACCAACAGCAGGGCCAGTCCCAATCCCGAAAAGAGGATCAGACCCCACCCCACGCCGGTCTGGGCCAGTTCGCCCCCTTCGCTCTGGGGCGTGGGGGTGGGTTGGACCCCCGAAGTCGGCGAGGCAGCCGTCGTCGGCTGAGTCGTGGCCGGCCCGGCAGCAGGCGAGGTGGGAGTGGCCGTAGTCGGCCCGCCGGCAGGCGAGGTGGGAGCGGCTGTGGCCCCGGCTGCGGTCGTGGCCGTGGGCTGGCCGGTCGGCACCGGGGTATAGG
>DAOTYI010000269.1:0-11420 GCA_034434895.1 Anaerolineae bacterium | reverse complement strand
GAAGGGGATGAACACCAGGCCCGGCGGCACCCGGCGCGTGATCCAGGCCCGGGTTTCGATCTCACCCCGGCGGCTGATCACCCGCACCCGGGCCGATTTGCCCAACCCCAACCGGATGGCATCCTCAGGACTGATCTCGACATAGCCCTCCGGCACCTCCTGGTCCAGCTTTTCGGAGCGGCGGGTCATGCTGCCGGTGTGATAGTGGAACATGATCCGGCCGGTGGTCAGGGTCAGGGGATATTCGTCGTCGGGCAGTTCGGCCGGCTCCTTGAAGGCCACCGGTGTGAACCTGCCCAACCCCCGGCTGAATTTGTCCTTGTGCAGGTAGGGCGTGCCGGGGTGATCGGCGGCAGGCACCGGCCATTGCAGAGAGCCGGCCTGCTCCAGCCGCTCGTAAGTCACGCCGCTATAGGAGGGGGTCAGGGCCGCGATCTCGGCCATGATCTGGGCCGGGGAGTCGTATTGCCAGCCGCCGAATCGTGCCTCGGGCCTCGTCCCTCTTGCCCCTTGCATCCTTTGCCCCAGGTCGGCGACGATCTCCCAGTCCTGGCGGGCCTGCCCCAGCGGCGAGATAGCCTGGCGCACACGCTGGATGCGGCGTTCTGTGTTGGTAAAGGTGCCATCCTTTTCGGCAAAGCTGACGCCGGGCAGCACCACATCGGCCAGCTCAGCCGTCTCGGTGAGAAAGAGGTCCTGGACGACCAGGAATTCACAATGTTCCAGAGCTGCCCGCACATGGTTGATGTCGGGGTCGGAGATCATGGGGTTCTCGGCCATCACATACAACGCCCTCAGCCGGCCGTCGTGGGCAGCGTTGACCATTTCGACAACGGTCAGCCCCACCCGTTGCGGGGCGGCGCTGCCCCACGCTTCCTGGAATTTGGCATAAGCGGCGTCGAGCGTCACCGCCTGGTAACCGGAATAGACGTTGGGCAGTCCTCCCATGTCGCAGGCACCCTGCACATTGTTCTGGCCCCGCAGGGGGTTGACCCCCGTGCCCGGCCGGCCGATGTTGCCGGTCAGCATGGCCAGGTTGGCGCAGGAGAGCACATTGTCCACACCGGTGGTGTGCTGGGTGATGCCCATCGTATAGAGGATGGCCGACCGGCCAGACTGAGCATAGATCCGCGCGGCGGCGGCCAGGTCGGCGGCGGGGATGCCGGTGATGGCCTCGACCCGCTCCGGCGTGTACTCGGCCACGGCAGCTTTGAGCTCCTCGAACCCCTCGGTGCGGCTCTCGACAAACTCTTTGTCGTACAGCTCCTCGGCGATGATAACGTGCATCATGCCGTTAAGCCAGGCCACATCGGTGCCGGGCCGCTGGCACAGATAGAGGTCTGCCAGGCGGGCGATCTGCGTTTTGCGTGGGTCCACCACGATCACCTTCGCCCCCCGTTTCTGAGCGCGCATGATCCAGGTGGCGATGAGCGGGTGCCCTTCTGTCGTGTTCGAGCCGGTGATCAGCAGGCAGTTGCTGTCCTGGAACTCGGGGATGCTGTTGGTCATTGCCCCACTGCCAAACGCTGCGGCCAGACCGGCCACAGTGGGGGCGTGTCAGAGGCGGGCGCAGTGGTCAATGTTGTTGGTGCCGATGACTGCCCGCGCCAGCTTTTGCAGCAAATAGTTTTCCTCGTTGGTGCACTTGGCCGAGGCCAGAAAGCCGATGGCATCCGGGCCATGAGCCTGGCCGATCTCCAGAAGCCGATGGGCGACCAGGTCCAGGGCCTCATCCCAGGTTGCCGGTCGTAGCTCTCCCCCTTTCCGCTCGCGGATGAGGGGGGTCGTCAGCCGGTCGGGGTGATGGATAAAGGCATGGGCGTTCCACCCTTTGACGCACAGCTTGCCGTCGCTCACCGGATGGCCCTTGGCCGGCAGTACCCCTGTCACCCGGCCGTCCAGCACTTCCAGGTAGAGGCCGCAGCCGGTGCCACAGTAGATGCAGGTTGTCAACACATTCTTGTATTCCACTCTTCTAACTCCTTTGGCTCCCTCAATGCGCCGTTTGCCACAGCGTTTCCACCACCAGCGGTGGCAGGTCCTCTACACTGCGGCCGGGTACGTAGCCGAACATCTGCTCGGCGTCGCGGCGCAGCAGGGTATAGAGCACGGTCAGGGGGATCTCGGCCGGGCAGGCCCGCTCACACTCCATACAGCCGACACACTTGGCGACGGTGTGATAGGCGCGGATAAGGTGGTAGGAGGGGAAGGGGGGCGCCAGCACGCCGCTCTCGACCCACTTGTTGTCCTCCAGGACGCACACCTCGCAAAAACACTGGGGACAGACGGTGCGGCAGGCGTAGCACTTGATGCAGCGGGCGAACTGCCGTTTCCAGAACTCGGTCCGCCCGGCCAGGGAGAGCTGTTCATGCTCGGCCACCAGCGCGTCGGCGATGCCTTCCACCTTTTCCCCGACATCCACCCGGCTGGGATAGGGCCAGGCACAGCGGCACTCGTCCCGTTCGGCGGCGGTACAGGCCAGGTAGATCGGCACGATGCGGTTCAGGTCCACCTGGTTGTGTTTGGCCATCTCGATCAGGCCGCGCTCTTCGCAGCCGCGCGTCACCATGCCCAGCCGCACCTCCGGGTGGGCTGTCAGCAGCCGGTCCAGGATCTTGGGCAGGTGGTACTTGGGCCACAAGGCCAGATCGTCCAGGCTGTCGCCGGGGCGGAACAGGTGGGGCGTTGTCGCCGGCCCGCTGCGGCGCAGGGCCAGCACCCCCGCGACCTCACCGCCATCCAGCAGGCTTTTGACCCTGTCTCGAAGGGGGTCCAGTCGTTCCATGCTATGCCTCCTTCCTGGTCTCCAGCGGTCCGAGCGCCCGCACCTGGTTGGTGAACTCCTGGACCACCTCGACAAAGCGGTTGGCCTCGGACGACGACACCCACTCCAGGCGCAGCCGTTGCGGGTCTATGCCCACATAGCTCAACAGGTTGCGAAAGATGGGGAACCGCTTGGCGGTTCGATGATTGCCACTAACATAGTGGCAGTCGCCGATGTGTCAACCAAGCACCATCACCCCATCGGCACCCTCGCGGAAGGTGCGGACCACCAGCTCGGGCGAGACACGCCCGGAACACATGACGCGCACGATGCGGATGTTGGGGGCGTATCTCAGGCGCGAAGTGCCGGCCGCGTCGGCGCCGGCATAGCTGCACCAGTTGCACAGAAACCCGACAATGCGGGGCTCGAAGGAATCATCTGCTTGTTTCATGAATGGCATCTCCCCAAGTGTTCTATTCTCTCAACTTCTCCCTGAGTACCAGTTTCAGGCTAAAAGCAGCATATGAGCACAATTTACGCTCAATTGAGCGCAATTTGTGCTCATTGTACTCGATGTTCCGGCTGATGTCAATAAGCGAATACCTCCACCGGCTCTCGCTCAAAGATGCCCTCGATCTGGGCGATCAGTTCCTCGTCGGTGAAGTGATGGCCGATGATGGCCTTGGCCAGGCAGGCGCCGACACAGGTGCCACACCCTTTGCACAGGGCGATGTTGACCTGCGCTTTGCCTTCGACCCGCTCGATGGCCGTGTAGGGGCAGGCCAGGATGCACTCGCCGCAGCCGGAGCATTTTTCCCGGATCACTTCGGCGACGGTCGGCTCGATCTCGACCTCGCCCTGGTTGAGCAGGATCAGGGCGCGGGCTGCGGCGCCGCTGGCCTGGGCGACCGTGTCGGGGATGTCGCGCGGGCCTTGAGCGCAGCCGGCCAGAAAGACACCGGCCGTCATGGTATCCACCGGCTTGAGCTTGGGATGGGCCTCGGTGAAAAAGCCGTCCTTGCCCACCGAGACCCCGAACAGCCGGCCGATCTCGCGGGAACCTTTGGCCGGGGTGATGGCCGTGAGGAGCACCACCAGATCGGCGGGCACCTCGACAAAACGGTTCAGGAGGGTGTCTTCGCCGCGCACCAACAGCCTGCCGCTGCCGCTGGGGTCGGGCAGCACCTCGGCGACCTTGCCGCGTATGTAACGGATCCCTTCTTCCTGCATCCGCTTGTAGAACTCTTCATACTCCTTGCCGGGCGTGCGCATGTCAATGTAGAACTGGTAGACCTCCCCGCCGGTCTTTTCCTTGGCCAGGTGAGCCTGCTTGATCCCATACATGCAGCAGATGCGGGAGCAGTATTCGTGGGCCTGTTCGTCGCGGCTGGCGATGCAGTGTAAAAAGACGGTCGTTTCGGGCACGCGGCCGTCGCGGGTGATGATCCGGCCGCCCGTCGGCCCGGCGGCGCTGGACAGCCGCTCGAATTGCAGGCCGTCAATCACATTGTCGTAGAGGCCATAGCCGTAGCGGGCCAGCGAGGGATGGTCGGTCAGATCGTAGCCGGTGGCCAGCACCACGACCCCGACCTTGATGTCGCGGAATTGCTCTTTTTGATCAAAGTCAATAGCCCCGGCTTCGCAGGCCTGCAGGCACTTCTGGGAGCACTTGCCGCGCGTCAGGAACAGGCAGGAGTTGGGGTCAATGACCGCTTTCATCGGCACCGCCTGGGCAAAGGGGATGTACGCTGCGCTGCGCAGCCCCATGCCTGCTTCATACTCGCTGTAGACCCGGTCGTGCCAGACACAGGCCGCCGCACAGGCGCCACAGCCGGTGCATTTCTCAATGTCCACGTACCGGGGCTTCATTTTGACCTTGACGTCAAAATTGCCTACGTAGCCGTGGACCTCTACTATCTCGCTGTAACTGAGGAGTTCGATCTTTGGATGCCGACCGGCATCCATCATTTTGGGGCCCAGGATTCAGGTGGCACAATCCAGGGTGGGGAAGGTTTTGTCCAGTTGGGCCATCTTGCCGCCGATGCTCGGTTCCCGCTCCACCAGATAGACCTTGTAGCCGGCATCGGCGATGTCCAACGCAGCCTGGATGCCGGCGATGCCGCCACCGACCACCAGGGCCGCCGGCTCGATGGGCGACTTGCGGGGGTAGAGCGCCTGGTGGAGCTGCACCCGCTCCACAGCGGCAGCGACCAGGTCCTTGGCCTTGTTGGTGGTGTCCTCGCCGGCCGGGTGCACCCACGACACCTGCTCGCGGATGTTGGCCATCTCCAGATAGTAGGGGTTCAACCCGGCGCTTTCCAGGGTGCGGCGGAACGTAGGCTCGTGCATCCGAGGGGTGCAGGAGGCGACGATCACCCGGTCCAGTTTATACTCCTTGATGTCGTTGCGGATGATGGCCTGGCCGGGGTCGGAACAGGTATACTTGTTGACACGGGCCAACACCACCCCATCCAGGCTGGCAGCGAACCTGGCCACCGCTTCAGTGTCAACCGTGGCGGCGATGTTGGAGCCGCACTGACAGACATAGACGCCGATTCTCGGTTTGTCCTTGTTCATACGAATGTCCTCGCTCACAGTTTTGTCCTGACAAAGGACAGGAATTCCTCCAGGGCTTCGGATGGCGAATCACTGATTTGACTCGCCGTGACATGGTCCTCTGTCCCGTTGTGAAAGTGCTTTGGAAACGTGCTGACAGATTTCCATCGCCAATGGGGAGCATTGTCATGACGATAGATCGTGCCGTCCACAAAACGCCGCTCCCAGTGAAATGCATAGTCTCCCTCTTCAGAGAGCCAGACATCCACGAAACTGCCGTCCAACAGGTGAATTCTCAGTTTCCGCACCCGACCCGCTGTGGAGAGCAGAAGTTCGGTCTGCACTACAATGTCCGAGAAATCGGAGTGAGCGATGCTACGCAGCCTTTGCCAGAGCGTCAAGAGCATCCTCGGTCCTTTGTAGCTCTTGGGCCAGGTTGGTCAGCTCGATATAGTCCTCCCAGGCGGGGTGATCGTGGATCTGTCCTTGCTCGATCCTGGCCCGGATTTCTTCCCTGGAGGTAGCCTGATAGCGGGTCAAGATCTCGAACTGCTCGGCCATGAGCAGACGCTTTTTCTCGCGCAAGTAGGCGGCGATGCTACTCTCTACCAGATCTTCTTCTGATAAGCCGATCAGCGAGGAGATCTCTTTTACCAGGGTCGTACTGCTCATTTCACTTCTCTTCTCCCGCCTCCCCCCAGCGCCTGGGTTTGGCCGCTTTGGGTTTTTCGGCCGGTTTGGCTGCCGGCGGTTTGATCCCGGCCTGGGCGTTCTGCACCGACTGCCACACCAGTTCGGTGATGTCAATCGGCCGGATGCGGATGCGGGCCTTGCGTGCCCCGTCGGCCAGGGTGCGCTTGCACTGCTGGCAGGCCGAGACGATATAGCGTGCCCCCACCATCTCCGCCTGACGCATCCGCCGCTGAGCCACGTCCGCCGACACGTCGAGGGCGTACATGGCGATGTCCCCTCCCCCGCCACAGCACAGGCTGTCGGCGCCGTGTTGCGCCATTTCCAGGAAGGTCAGGCCGGGGATGCTGCGCAGCACCTGTCGCGGCGCATCATAGACGCCGCTCTTGCGACCCAGATCGCACGGGTCGTGGTAGGTCACCACATCCTCAATCGGCCCCAGCTCAAGCCTGCCCTCGTCAATCAGCCGGGCGATCAACTCGGTAGCGTGCAGGATCTCGACCGGGATCTCATGCCCCAGGACTTCGGGATAGAGATGATGCCAGGTGTAGTAACAGGAGGGGCAGGTGGTGACCAGGGTCCTGGCTCCTGTCTCGGCCAGGCGGGCGCAGTTGTGTTCGGCCATCTCGGCCAGGCGCTCTTTCCTCCCGGCCCCGTAGACCGGGTAGCCACAACACCATTCCTCGCCGCCGAGCACCGTATAGTCCACGTTGGCCTGCCCCAGGATCTGGACGAAACTCTGGGGGATGGCATAGGTCTGGGGGAAGAGAGCCCCGACACAGCCCACGAAGTAGAGGACCTCGGCCTGCCGGGTTTCCAGTTGTGGCGGACGCTGGGGCAGATTCTCACTCCAGATCAGGCGGGTGTCGTTTGGCTCGTTGGCGATGTTGTGTCGGGTGGCTACGGCATCCAGCACTGCACTCAGCCCCCCTCGCAACGGGCCAACGTCCTGCTGGATGTACAGTTCGCGCAACTGGCGCATAGATTCCGAGATGGGAATATCGCGCGGACAGCGCACCGTGCAACTGTAACAGGCGGTGCACATCCAGAAGGTGTTCGAGTTCAAAACCTCATCCCGTGCCCCCAGCTCTACCAGACGCCACAAGGCCCGGGGGGAATAGTCCATCGCATAGGCCGTCGGGCAGGTGGCCGAACAGGTACCGCACTGGTAGCAGGGCGCGATTGCTTCCAGAATGTCGGTCATCTCTGCTGGAGGTTTGCCCTCCAGCCGGAGGACTGCTTGTTGAGCCATAATCGTCCCTTTCTTCCCCCGGTGCCAGGCACCTGTCAGGCGCCTGGCACCGGGGCAGTTCACAGATTTTTACTTCTTGGTGAAGAAGCGCCGTACCGTGCTCAGCAGATGCTCCGGCTTGACCGGCTTGCTGATCCAGGCGTCAATCGGCAGATGCACATCATCCGGCAGCGACGCGGCATACTGGCTGCTGTCAATGCTCGAGATCATGACGACCGGAATCTCTTTCAGGGCCGGATCGGCCGACATCTTGCGGGCAACCTGAACGCCCTCCAGGGGGGTGGTCATCATGACATCCAACAGCACCAGATCGGGCCGCTTTTCCTTCATCATCTGCAGGGCCTGGTCACCGGTGGAAGCCGAAGAGACTTTGTACCCTTCCTTGCTGAGGATGGTGCGGGTGATCTCCACAAAGTCGGGATCGTCATCCACCACCAGGATGCTGGCCGGCACCGCCTTGGGCACTTCCACCACTTTCTGGGGCCGCAGGTAGCAGAACCAGTAGGCCAGGCCGACAAAGCCGGTGCCGCCGATGATGTTGCCGATGGTCACCGGCAGCAGGTTCTTGAGGAAGAAAGCGCCCCAGGTCAGGTTGGCGTAGGTG
Organism: Anaerolineae bacterium; assembly: GCA_034434895.1. Classification (GTDB taxonomy): domain Bacteria; phylum Chloroflexota; class Anaerolineae; order JAAYZQ01; family JAAYZQ01; genus DAOTXL01. The sequence continues at coordinate 3,554 of DAOTYI010000269.1, read as the reverse complement.
GCCGGCGTGATCCCGGCATCCACAACAGCCTTCATCTGCCAGAACGAGTCGGGGGCAAAATCTTTGATCAGCAACCCGATGGGGATAAAATACATGTTGGCGATCGAGTGCTCAAAGCCGGCGGCCACAAAGGCGCTGATGGGGAAGATGATGGACAGGATCTTGTCGGTGGTGGACCGGGCCGAGGCGCAGAGCCACACCGCCAGGCAGACCAGGGCGTTGCACATAATGCCCAGGGCGATGGCCTGGACAAAGCCCAGACTGCACTTGGCGTTGGCGATGTTCATGGCCGTGACGCCGATCGCCCCGCCTGAAAAGGTGTACTGCTTGCTCAGGAACATCACCAGGGCGGTCAGGATCGAGCCGACAAAGTTGCCGGCATAGACGATCCCCCAGTTGCGCAGCAGTTGGGCCAGGGTGACCTTGCCGCTGGCAAAGGCCATGATGATCAGGTTGTTGCCGGTGAACAGCTCCGCCCCGGCCACGACGACAGCAATCAGGCCCAGGCAGAAGACCAGGCCGCCCAGGAGCCGTTGGATGCCGTAGCCGACCCCCGCCGAGGCCAGGCCGGTCAGCACGGTTGTGCAAAAGATGGCCCCGGCGCCGATAAAGGCCCCGGCCAGAATGGCCAGGGCGAACATGGTGTCCGCGCGCAACCTGGACTTGGTGACGCCCACATCCTCCATCTTGGCGGCCATCTTGGCAGGTGGCAGCGCGTCAATCTGAATCTCTTGGGACATTTTTTCTCTCCTTGTCTCTGAAATGATGGTTTTACAGGCCAGGGTTTGTCCTGGACGGAAAACAGGGCACACACAAAAACGGGCCTCGCGCGGTGGAACACCTCCAGACATGGCAGGCAGCTCCGTCCATCGCAAGACCCGGTTCTTCTTTCAGCCGGGGCTTTCCCCCGGCTCCTCTGGGAGCCGGCACCCCGTCGGACAGGCCACCATTGCCCATCGCACGATAACCTTCACGCGGAAACCGCGCAAGGTACATATACCACAGGAGTGCGCTGCTGTCAAAATAGGAGAGGGAGATGGCCGGATGCAGATCGAGGGCCTGCCTGCACTGCGGATCGGTGGGGTCTGTGGCCTCTGGCCTGCCGGTGGCGGGGTCACAGGCGTCAAGGTAAGCGACTCAAGTAGGGGCAGAGCGCCGCTCTGCCCCTACTCAGGGGCCTGCGGCCGGGCGTCCACCGGCGTGGACGCCTCCGTCCGCGCAGCCGGACGGCCGGGCAGCCGAAGGCATTGCCTTCGGCTACCCGGTGCGATTTCCAATCGCCCGCATGCCCCTTTTCCACGGCGGTCCAAAGTGGACGATCCCGGCCCAGAAGCCTAGTCCGTAGGCCAGGTGCAGCGTGGCAAAGGCCAGGGGCAGGCGCATCAGGTGGTGCCAGCCCGCCCGCGCCGCAATGCAGACCGAGACGATCAGGCTGGTCAGCAGGTAGAGGGCCAGCCCGGCGATGTAAAAAGGGCGCAGGGCCGGGAGCAACAGGGCCGCCGGCAGCCCGCCCACCACCGCCAGGGCAAAGAGCGGCGGCGCCCAGTGCCGCGCCTGGGCCGATCCCGGCACTTTTTGGAACACCCGCACTTTCCAGTAGCCGTACTGGAAATACTGTCGCCCCAGCGAGCGCAGCGTGGAACGGGCATAATAGGTGGAGCGGATGCGCGGGTCGAGCCAGATGCGCCCGCCGGCCGCCCGCAGGCGGTAGTTGAATTCGTCGTCCTGATTGCGGATCATCTCCTCGTCAAAACGACCCCCCTGAGCAAAGATCCGACGAGGCCAGGCCCCCATGTAGACCGAATCCACCGGTTGTGGTTCGGTGGCATAGTGGAAGCGGGAGTTGCCTACGCCGAAGGGATGGCTGGTAGCCAGGGCCACCGCCTGCCCAAAGGGGGTCTCCCCTGCTGCCTGCATGGGGCCGCCAACACACTCGGCACCGGTTTCGGCCAGCACCTCGGCGCAGCGCCGCACATAGTCGGGGGCGATGAGGGTGTGGCCGTCTACCCGGACAAGTATCTCGCCGCCTGCTTCCGCCAGGCCCAGGTTCAGGGCGGTGGACACGATGCGTCGCGGATTGTCCACCAGGCGGGCGTTGGGCCGGCCGGCCAGCATCCGCTGCACGATCTGGCGCGTGCCGTCGTCCGACATTCCATCCACCACCAGCACCTCCAGCCGGTCGGCGGGGTAGTCCTGGGCCAGCACCGCCCCCAGCGAGCGCTCGATGAACCCTGCTTCGTTGCGGATGGGCATGATAAGAGTGACGGTGGGATAGGGGCAGCCGGTGTCGGTCATCGGGCCAGGTCCCTCCCCATGAGGGCACGGTAGGCAGCCTCTACCTGATCCATGTTCTTCTGCCAGTCGGCGCGGTGGGCGATCAGGGCGATGTTCTGTTCGGCGGCGCGGCGGCGGAAGATCGGGTCGGCGGCGGCGGACAGGATGGCTTCGGCGGCAGCCCGGACGTCGGTCGGCGGCACCAGAAAGCCGTTCACGCCCGGCGTGATCCATTCCCGGTTGGCCGGCAGGTCGCTCACAATGGGAAACAGGCCACAGGCCATCGCCTCCAACAGGCTGACGGAGGTGCTGTCGGACAGGGTCAGGGCCAGGTAGAGGTCGGCCTGGCGCAGGTGGGCGGGGATCTGCCCGTGGTCCAGGCTGCCATGCCAGCGGAGGCAGTCCTCCACCTGGAGTTGCCGGGCCAGCTCGCCCCAGCGGCCCCGCTCCGGGCCGTCGCCGACAATGTCCAGCGTCAGGCCGGGGCGTTCATGGCGGGCCAAGGCCAGGGCTGCCAGCAAAGTGTCCAGGTTGGTGTTGGGCAGCAGTTGGCGGGTGCTGATCAGCCGCCGGCCCTCGGCAGGCCAGTCCCGTCCTGCCGCGTTGAACAGGGTCCGGTCCACGCCCAGGGGGATGGTCAGCAGGCGTTCGGCCGGCAGGCCCAGGCGGATCATTTCCTCGCTCATGGCCGCCGCATCGGAGGTGACCAGGTCGGCGCGGGCCAGGGTGAAGCGGAGCAGGAGGCGATAGAGCCACGATCGGCGCGGGGTGACCAGCACATCGCTGCCCCAGGCGGTGAGCACCAGGGGACGGTAGCCGCTCAACGCCCCCAGCAGCCCGTAGCTGGTCAGGTAGTGGGCGTGCACCAGATCGGGCCGGAGATGACGGAGCAGGCGGCGCAGAGCCGGCCAGCGCAGCAGGTAGGGCCAGTTGCCTCCTTCCTGCCTGACAGGTCCGGCGTCCAGCAGATGGACCGTCGCGCCGGGGATCTCGCCCGGCAGGAAAGAGACCACGTGTACCTGGTACCCCCGTTGGGCAAAGTGGGCCGCCCAACGGCGGGTATGGATGCTGCTGGCGTCGGCCAGATAGCAGAGGCACAGCATGGCACTACTTCCGTCGGGAGGGACCCTGTAGCCCGGCTCCAGGGCCGCGGAACCGGGCACGTCGGGCCTCCAGCCACCCCTCGACAATCCCCCAGGCGCCTGCCGGGCTCTGCTCCACAATCAAGGCGGCCAGGATCAGGCCCAGGAGGGAGAGGGCAAAAGCCAGGCGGTGGCGAA
>DAOTYI010000268.1:0-3187 GCA_034434895.1 Anaerolineae bacterium | reverse complement strand
GAAGGGGGCCAGGGGGTAGGGGTGAGGTCGAATCTAACATTGTCGAGTTATGATCCGGGGAAAAGGTCGGCCAGCACCTCCGGGGCATAGGCTTCCACCATAGACCGGGTGATGGCGTTGGCGCGGATGATGTCGCTGTAGAGCCGGGCGCTGGGGCGCGGGCTGCGGGCCTGGGTCGTCTCATCCAGAGCCACCAGGCCGAAGCGTGCCCGCCACCCTTCGGCCCATTCAAAGTTGTCGGTGAAGGTCCAGTGGTAGTAGCCGCGCACATCCACCCCCTCGGCCACAGCCCGTTGCACCTGGGCCAGGTGGGTGAGCAGGAAGCGTGGCCGCTGGTCATCATCGGCATCGGGCAGGCCGTTCTCGGTGATGTAGATCGGCCTGCCCAGAGCCGCCACCCACTTGAGGACCTGGTACAGGCCGGCTGGGTAGCACTCGAACGGCGGCATATCGCGCCGGGGGTCACTGACCTCGACGCCCGGCGTTGTTTGCAGCAGGCCCTCAGGCCCACGGCGCAGGTTGACCCGCTGGCGGGTGTAATAGTTGACCCCCCAGAAATCTACACTATCCAGCAGCGGCCCATAGCCGGTGATCCCCAGACCGAGGGGAAAAGGCAGCCGGCCCCCCTCCACGGCGCGGAGCGCCAGCCGGTTGAACAGGCCGTCCAGCATTCTGCTCACCAGCGCAGCGGCCGGATCGGCCGGGTCCAGCGGCTCAAAGATCTGCAGGTTCAACACCAGGCCCACCTGGCTGTTGCCCTGCATGGCGTGGATGAGGCGATAGGCCGCCGCGTGGGCCTGGAGCTGATGGCGCAGCACGCGGAAGCACAACAGGAGCGACTTTTCACCAGGGGCATGCACGCCATACAGGTAGCCCAGGGTGGCATAGACGTTCGGCTCGTTGATCGTACACCATAGTCTCACCAGATCGCCGAGTTGCTCGACGGTGTGGCGCACGAAACGCCGAAAGTGGCCGATCACCGCCGGGTTCCTCCAACCACCCTGGCGGGACAGCCACAGGGGAGAGCTGAAATGGAACAGGGTGACCATCGGCTCCAGGCCGCGTTGTCGCAGCCCGGTCAGCATCTGCCGGTAGCGGGCGACCGCTGCCGGGTCAAAGCGGCCCTCTTCCGGCTCGATGCGGCTCCATTCCACCGACAGGCGGTGGCTGGTGTGCCCCATCGCGGCCATCAGGTCGAAATCGCGCTCGGCGTTGCGCCACCAATCGCAGGCCAGGCCACTTCGGTCGCCGTACCAGATGGCCCCCGGCCGCTGTTCAAAAGCCCACCAGTCGTTGTTGGTATTGTTCCCCTCCACCTGGTGGGCAGAGGTGGCCGTGCCCCACAGAAAGCCTGGTGGAAAGGGCAGACAAGCGGATGACATGCGATCCAGTTCCTCCTCACGATGCGCCGCTACTCCGGCCAGAGCAGGTCTTTGTGGTCAAAGAGCCGGGCGGCCAGGGCAAACAGCGCCATTGCATATACCCCTGTCAGCGCCAGGGCCAGAAAGTACAGCCGGTCGTGGCGGCCGGCTGAGGCCTGGGCCAGCAGCCTGCTCACCGGCCAGAGGAGGAGGTTCACCACGCGGATCACCCCTCCCAGCCGATGCTCCGCCAGAAACAGCTTCTGGTCGTTGGCTACCAGCAATGCGGTCAGCAGCCCATAGCCGAGCAGGTGCGAATCCCCCCGGCTCACCAGGCCCGACAGGGCCAGGGCCAGGGCCACGGCCAGCGACCACAGGACCAGCCAGGTGGGCACGATCCATCCCGCCGCCGGCAGCTCCAGAGTGAGCCGGCCGGCCAGCAGGTTGGGTGCCGTGATCAAGGCCGCCAGCCCCCCTGTCAGGCCCAGGCCGCTGATGAACAGAGCAGCCAGCAGTTCGGTCCGCCGCCGCAGACGGGCTACCAGCAGACACATCCAGGCGCGATCGGCCCGCCCGGCCAGCAGCAGCGTTGTCAACCAGCCGATGACGCCGATGCCCAACCCGGCGACGGTGATGAACTGCGCCTGATCCATGCCATATTCGAAGGCGATCAGCCCAAACGCCAGGGCAGCCGCCAGGGGCACGAGGGCCAGCAACGAGTGGAACAGATCGCCGATCAGGAACCAGGCCAGTGTCCAGATGCGAGTCACCTGCCCGTCGCCTCCAGGAAAAGATCTTCCAGCGTGGCCGGCTGTTCACCGATCTGCCGGATGTCCACCCCGGCATCGAGCAGCAGGCGCAGCAGGTGGGCCTTGTAAGAGATGGCTTCACCCCGTAACGTCAGCCGTCCCTCGGCCACGATCAGGTCCGGCGACCTGCCCACCAGCCGGTCACGGAGGCCGTCGGGCAGTGGGCCGGTGACGATGGTCACCTGGGGGTGGGGGGCCAGGATCTCCTCCAACGGGCCACAACGCACCAGCCGCCCCTGCTTCAACACCGCGATGTGGCTGCACACCCGCGTCACCTCGTCCAGGTGATGGCTGCCCAGCAACACCGTCTTGCCGGCCTGTTGCAGGGCGACGATCCGCTCGGCGATGAACCTCTGATCGGTCGGGTCCAGACCCTGCCCCGGCTCGTCAAGCAGGAGCAGGGGAGGGTCTCCCACCAGCGCCTGGGCCAGGCCCAGCCGTCGGAGCATGGCCTGCGAACAGGCCCCCAGGCGCCGGCCGGCAACCGATTCCAGCCCCCACTCGCCTGTCAGCCGGTCCACTGCCTGCCGCAGGCCCGCACCCCGCAGGCCAGCCAGCCGCGCCACCAGCGTCAGATAGGCGCGCACCGAAAGATGGGGGGGATAGGACGCTTGCTCCGGCAGATAGCCGATCTGGGCCGGCGACAGGCCCCCCCGGTCAATCTGCCCGGCCTGAGGGAAGACAAAGCCCATCACCAGCCGCAGAAAAGTGGTCTTGCCCGCGCCGCCGGGACCCAGCAGCCCAAAGACGGTCCCGTCCGGCACCTCCAGCGAGAGCCGGTCGAGGGCCACCGTGGAGCCGTAGCGTTTGGTGAGTTCGATAGCGCGGATCATTCTCCAGACTGCGGTGACTGGAAGTCACTTTTGGGGGCCTGCGGCCAGTGGTCGGCCTGCGCCGACCTTTCTGGTGACGCACACACCCGGCAAGTGCCCAGGGAGGGCGATCTCGATCGGTCTGAATAGCTCGACATTGTTAAATTAACATAAATGGCAGCCAGGGTGGACCTCACCCCATCCC
>DAOTYI010000267.1:0-17960 GCA_034434895.1 Anaerolineae bacterium | reverse complement strand
CACCGACCACTGCACCGCCTACTACTGCTTCGAGGTGACCTCGGGCACCGGAACGCCCAACGCGCTGGAGTCGTGGTACTGGGACGGCGACGGCTGGGGCAGCCCGCCGCACAACCCCTGCTCGGACGACAACTACACCCCCGCCGGCCAAAACACCTGCGACCAGGCCACCCAGCCCCAGGCGGCCATCCCGCCCTGCGTCCTGCCGCCCATCATGCTGACCCCGGCCCAGATCGAAACCCAGGGCTGCCCCTGGGAGCCGCAGGAGCACACCTTCACGGTGTGGAACAACGCCGGCTATGACACCAACGTCAACCTGACCTACACCGTCATCACCGGCACCGGTGTCTGCGGCGGCCCGGCCCAGCTCTTCCTGGCCAACGGCACGAACATGACCTTCACCGTGGGCTTTGAGCCGCAAGGCGCGCCCGGCGACACGGTGGTGTGCCAGGTCTATGCCGAGGACGCCAGCAACCCGGACAACAACGATACCTCCTTCATCGTCAAGCACCTGGTGGACGTGATCACCTACTGGGAGCAGATCGCCACCGAGCCGGACAACGGGCGGATGGACAACGTCCTGGCCGGCTACAACGGCCTGATCTGGTCGATCACCGGCTATGGGGCCAACGCCAACGTCCGCACCTACGACCCGGCCGGCGATGCCTGGAGCACCGTGGCCGGTTCGGCGCCGACCTTTGGGGTGAACTATGCCCGCTCCGGTTGCCACCCCTACAGCAGCGCCGCGGCGAACAAGGTCTTTGTCTACGGCGACGCGGCGACGGCCGGCTTCACCGGCCTGTGGTCCTACAACATGGACACCAACGTCTGGACCAACGAGTCCCCCACCGGCACGCCTCCCCCACAGACCGGCATCTGGGCCCCGGCCTGGGCCTATGACCCCGAGGCCCACCTCTGCTACATGACCGGCGGCGCGACAATCCCCGGCGGCGGCAACCTGACCACCGTCTATGTCTACGACCCGGTGGCCAACGCCTGGCTGGACCCGCTGCCCAACTTTACCACTGCCCGCGATTTTCACGCCGCCTTTGTGGTGAATGGCATGCTCTGCGTCATGGGCGGTATCGATGCCAGCAGCGTGGTCCACAGCAGCACCCAGTGCTACAACGGCACGGCTTGGAACGCCGAGAACGCCGACATCCCGGCCATCCCGATGGGCTGGTGGGGCATGGGCTATGCCGACAAGTGGCACGCCGGCACCGATCAGCAGTTGTGGCTGGTGAACGGGGCCGACGCCGCCTTTGCTCTGATCCCCAACACCTACTACTACGACGTCAACGCCGGGCAGTGGGTGGAGTTTGGCCCGCTGGCCAGTGGCACCTTCTACCGCACTGCGGCGGTCAACCTGGACGGGGACATCTACCACGTCGGCGGCTCCACTGGCGGCTTTACCTACAGCGGCCTGTCCGACCACCACGTGCAGATCATCTGCGCGCCGCCACCCTCTTTCGACGCCTGGAAGGAAGCCCCGGCCGAGGTCTGGTCCGGCGAGACGATGCGCTACACCATTACCGTCCAGGCCCCGGCGATCGTGCCCGGCCTGTACATGAGCGACACGCTGCCCGCGGGCGTCGAGTATGCCGGCAACCTGACCTATAGCGACGGCTACGCCTGGTACGATGACGCGGACAACGCCGTCTACTGGACCGTGCCGCCGCTGCGCACCGCTGCGCCGGCCCCCGCCCGCCCCACCTTCTACGACCCGATCCAGGTGGCCGACCGGGTGGGCGGCGCGGAACCGGCCGCGCCCGCGCCGGAGGGCCCGCTGGCGACCTGGACCGGCCCCGAGGCCGTGCTCTGGGACAACGGCCCGCTGGTGACCCATCCCGGCGCCTGCGCCGGCAACACCCAGGATGCCAGCCGCCTGCAGACCTCCCTGAGCATGAACACCCTGGGCTTCGGCCACCAGTTCAGCCTCGGCTACCGCATGTCCGACGACTTTGAGATTACCGACCCGGGCGGCTGGAACATTGACACCATCACCTTCTTCGCCTACCAGACCGGCGCGCCTTCCAACCCCTCTCCCATCACCGGCGTCTACCTGCAGATCTGGGACGGCCCGCCCTGGGCCGGCGGCAGCGTCATCTGGGGCGACCTGGTCACCAACCGGCTGCTCTCCTCCACCTTCACCAACATCCAGCGCGACAGCGAGACCTCCCCCTGCGCCAATAACCGCTACATCTTTGCCAACGTGGCCGGGGTAGGGACCTCCCTGCCGCCCGGCACCTACTGGCTGGACTGGATGACCGACGGCAACCCCTCCTACTCCGGCCCGTGGGCGCCGCCCATCACCATCCTGGGGCAGACCACCACCGGCGACGCCTATCAGTATACCACCGCCTGGAACCCGGCCCTGGACTCCGGCACCGGCACCCAGCAGGGCATGCCCTTTATCATCGAGGGCACGGCCGGTGGCGGCGGCGAGGAGGTCACCATCTCCTTTGACGTGACGGTCACCGCCTACTGCGGCGCGATCATCCACAACGAGGGTGTCGCTGGCGATGGCGTTGCCGTGGTGACCTTTGCCGCCGATACCGATGTCCTGGGCGAACCCGACATCGCCGTCGAGCCGCTGGCGCTGTGGGACACGCTCTGCTCCGACACCACCGACACCATGACCATGACCATCTGCAACGTCGGCACCTGCGACCTGGTGTGGGAACTGCACGAGTACACGCCCACCCTGCTGGCCGGCTCCATGCCCTTTGTGCCGGTGAAGGTGGAGGGCGCCGGGGTCAATCCCGGCCTGACCGCCGCCTCGCCGCAGGCCAGCATAGTCGCCGTCCCGCCCGGCCCCGAGGCCGTCCTCTGGGATCAGCCCCTCAGCAGCGTCAACCAGAACGCCTACGTGGACCAGGACTTTACCGACTATCCCGCCTACTCCTCCTTCCTGGCCGATGATTTCGTCAACGCCGACCCCTGGGCCATCTCGGCCATCTTCATCCCCGGCAACGGCTGGAACGGCTTCACCACCCTGCTGAACGCCAACTCGCTCACCTGGCAGATCTATGCCGACGACGGCACCGGCTTCCCCGCCGGCGATCCCTCGGGCGGCGGGAACCCGCCGGTCTGGACGCTGACCCTGGCGCCCAACGACCCGCAGGTGGTCCTCAGCAACGGTTCGGGCGGCATGCCCTCGAACACGACGCTGAACCTGGCGACGCCGCTCGTCCTGCCACCCGGCCAGTGGTGGCTGGTCTTCTATCCGACCATGGCCTTTGGCACCGGCGGGCAGTATGGCCGGCAGCCGGCCGACACGACCAACGGCTACGTCGGCAAGTTCATCAACCCGGGCGGCGGCTTCGGGCTGGGGACAGACCGGCAGGACTGGACCATCCTCGGCGTGACCCAGCAGGACATCGCCTTCCGCCTGGAGGGGGAGATCGTCACCGTGACCTACCCCGACTACCCCTGGCTGAGCGAGTCTCCCATCACCGGCACGGTGCCGCCGGGCGAGTGCGCCGTGGTGGATGTCACCTTTGACTCGACCGGCCTGGTCCCCGGCGACTACTTTGCCGACCTGCTCATCCTGAGCAACGACCCCGACGAGCCCCAGGTGACCGTTCCGGTGACGATGACCGTGCTGGAGCCGGCCGCCATCGCGGATGTCGTCTACAGCGTCAATGACCTGACCGTGGCTTTTACCTCCACGGTGAGCGGCTCCGCCCCGATCGACTACCTGTGGGACTTTGGCGACGGGGTCGGCAGTTCCACCGAGCCCAACCCGACCTACACCTACGCCGAGGGCGGCTGCTACACGGTGACCCTCACCGTCAGCAACGAGTGCAACCAGGACACCTGGAGTGAGCAGATCTGCGTCTGCGAGCCGGTCCACGATGTGGACTTTACCTGGCTGCCGGCCAATCCGGTGGTGGGGGAGGTGGTGACCTTTACCGGCACGGCGCAGGGCACGGAGCCGATCGGCTTTGACTGGGACCTCGGCGATGGGACGCTGATGTCGGGCGTGGTCGTGACCCATGTCTATACCGCCACCGGTGACTATGTGGTGACGATGATGGCCACCAACTGCGATGGCGACTATGACGTCGTGACCCACACGGTGACGGTGGAGTTGGGCCTGCACTACTACTACCTGCCGCTCATCACCAAAAACTTTTAATAAGTAGGGCAACTGCTCGCAGTTGCCCTGCTGCGGGTGGCCGAAGGCACTGCCTTCGGCCACCCTGTTTTTCTCCGGCCACCCTGCCTGCCTTCAAAAAAGTTTCGTTTGCCGCCTGATCGGTTTTGCGGTATAATCCAGGATAGCGCCGGGTGGGCAGGGCATGCCTTGGAGCCTGTCTGAAAAGTCTGCCACGAAGGCGCACAGGACAAGGAAATGATATGAAATTAACAGAAATTCTTTGTGTCCTTCGTGTCCTTGGTGGTTTTCAGACCAGAAAGGGGGCCTGTTTTGAGCCTGTTTGTCACCTTTGAAGGGCCGGAGGGGTGCGGCAAATCCACCCAGATGCACCTGCTGGCAGACTATTTGCGCGCCCGGGGCGACGATGTGCTGGTCACCCGCGAACCGGGCGGCACGGCCATCGGCGAGGCGGTGCGGGCCATCCTGCTCGACCCGGCCCACGCCGACATGCTGCCGCTCACCGAGTTCCTGCTCTTCTCGGCGGCGCGGGCGCAGCATGTCGGCCAGGTCATCCGCCCCCACCTGGCACGGGGGGGCATTGTCCTGTGCGACCGCTACGCCGACTCAAGCCTGGCCTATCAGGGCTACGGTGGCCAGCTCGATCTGGAGGTGCTGCGGGCCATCAGCCAGGTGGCCACCGGTGGCCTGCTGCCCGACCTGAGCTTCTACCTGGATGTGCCGGTGGAGGTCGGGCTGCGCCGCAAGACCAGGGGCAGCGGCGACGCCTGGAACCGGATGGAACAGAAGGAGCTCGATTTTCATCATCGGGTGCGCGCCGGCTACCTGGCCCTGATCGCCCAGGAACCGGAGCGGTGGGTGCGGGTGGATGCAACGGCCGGGGTGGAAGTGGTGCAGGCCACCATCCGGGAACGGGTCCTGGCGCACAAGGCTCTGCGTGGCGGCCCTGGCGAGGGATGCTGAAACCGAGGTAAAAGAGGGGAGAGGAATGAAACTGGTGATGAGCATCGTCCAGAGCGATGATGCCGGCCGGTTGGTGAACGCTCTGACCCGGGCCGGCTACCGGGCCACAACCATCAGCACCACCGGTGGCTTTTTGCGGCAAGGGAATGCCACCATCCTGGTCGGCGTGGAAGATGAGCAGGTCTCTCACGTCCTGCAACTGGTCCGTGAGAACTGCCATACCCGCCACCAGTTGGTCAATCCGCTGCCCCCGGTGATGGAACCGGGAGAGATGTACCTGCCAACCCCGGTGGATGTGCGGGTGGGCGGGGCCACCGTCTTTGTCCTGGAGGTCACCCGGTTCGACCAGTTCTGATCAGGTCAGGCCATCTGCTCGCCGACCTGTTACTCCAGATCTCCCTCGAACCCTTGACCCAGGTCGGGCATCGCCTCTTCGATCTCTTCCGGGCTTTGGCCTGCTTCCAGCCGGTCTATCACTTCGTCGAATTCGGGCGGCATCTCCTCACCGACTTCGTGGCTCATCTTGCGCATCCAGCGGGCGATGCTCCTGGGATCATTCTCGTCCAGGTCGTCCAGCATCGCCGGGTCGGCCAGGTCGTCCAGGCGGCTCTCCTCTGAGCGCACCACCGAGACACGCGAGATCAACCGCCGCAAATTGGTGCCGCCACAACGCGGGCAGACAGGCCGCTCATCAATGGCGTCGAAGGAACGGAAAAGCAGGCTCACCCGACGGCGACAGTCGGCACAGCGGTACTCGTAAATCGGCATGGCTCACCACCTCGATCCTATCGGTCTCTAGCGTGCTCGATATTATACTGCAAACGGATCGGATGACAAGTTTTTGACCACCTGAAGAAGAGGCTGCGTATGTCCCAGGCCGGAACCCTGTTTCAGCGCGAACAGCCGCCGCTGCTGATCGTCATCAGTGGCCCGTCAGGGGTGGGCAAGGATGCGCTGGTGCGGCGGATGAAGGAGCGGGGATTTCCGTTCTGCTTTGTGGTCACGGCCACCGACCGGCCGCCCCGCCCTGATGAGCTCCATGGCCGCGATTATCTCTTTTACACCACCGCCGAGTTCGAACAGATGATCGCCGCCGGGGAACTGCTGGAGTATGCCTGTGTCTACGGCCAGTACAAAGGGATCCCCAAAGCTCACATCCGTCAGGCGCTCCGCTCGGGGCAGGATGTGGTGATGCGGCTGGATGTGCAGGGGGCCGCGACGGTCAGGGCGCTGATCCCGGAAGCCATCACCATCTTTCTGAGCTGTGAATCGGAGGAGGAATTGATCGCCCGGCTGCGCAGGCGCCGCACCGAGTCGGAAGAGGCGCTGCAACAACGCCTGGAGACCGCCCGCCGCGAGATGGCCTGCATCCCCGGCTTTGATTATCTGGTCGTCAACCGCCGTGATGCGCTGGACGAGGCGGTGGACGACGTGGCGGCCATCATCCGCGCCGAGCACTGCCGCGCCCTGCCACGGAGGATTCACCTGTGAGAGCCTGTCTGAAAACCACCAGGGCACAAAGGACACCAGGGACCCCATGCGGTTTTTTTCGTTTCCTTCGTGTTCCTTTGTGGCCTTTGTGTCTTTGTGGTAAGCTTTTCGGACCGGCTCTGACCGACACCCCCACCCGGTGACGGTCACCCAGGAGCGCGTTGCACCGCCGGGTGCCTGGTGCTATAATACCCGGTAGCCAGGCTTGAGCCTGAGCTACACTATGTGCCCCCAGGGCAAGGAGGTGTCGCATGACAATGCCCGGTTTGCGCAAGATCCGCCGCCCGGTCATTGCCGGGAGCTGGTATCCCGGCAGCGAAAGGGGCCTGGCCCGCGCGGTGGACGACTATCTGGCCGGCGTGGACCAGCCGCTCCTGGCCGGCCGGGTGCTGGGCCTGATCAGCCCCCATGCCGGCTATGTCTATTCCGGTCAGACGGCGGCCTATGCCTATCGCCAGCTCCAGGGCCGCCAGGTGGACACGGTGGTGCTGATGGGTCCCAGCCACCGCGCCTGGGTGGGCGACTATGCCGTCAGCACCGAGGAGGCCTATGAGACCCCACTGGGGTTGGTGCCCCTGGACCAGGAGTTCATCGCTGCCCTGGCCGGGCGGCTGCCGTTGCGCCGCATTCAGGGCGACGCCGAGCACTCGCTGGAGATCCAGTTGCCCTTCCTGCAACGCCAACTGACCGGCTTCCGCCTGGTGCCGATCCTGATCAGCGCCGACGATCCGGCGGCTGCCCAACGCCTGGCCGTCGCCCTGGCCGAGACCATCCGCCAGCGGTCTCAAGAAGGGGGTCAGGCCCTCCTGGTCGCCAGTTCTGACCTGCACCACATCGAAAACTATGACGAAGTGGTCCGCCGTGACCAGGCGGTGGTGGAGGCGATTGCTGCTTACGATCTGCCCGCCCTCACCCGGTTGCTGATGGCCCCCGGCTGCTCGGTCTGCGGACGGATGCCGATCCTGACCGCCCTGCACGCGGCCAGGGCGCTGGGCGCCGACGCCGTGAAGGTATTGCACCACACCAACTCCGGCGAGGTGACCGGCCAGAAGTGGCCGGGACAGTACACCGTCGGCTATATGGCAGCCGCGATCTACCAATCCCCCTGACTCGATGTATGCCGAGATCGTCGTCAACCGCCCCACCTATCGCCGGCCGCCGGTCGGCGCTGAGCCGCTGCGGGGGGATCGGTCGCACCTGGCGACCTTTATCTACCGCCTGCCGGAACGGTTGCGGAACAGGGCAACCGCAGGTCACCTGGTTCAGGTGCCCCTGGGGTCGGGCATGGCGTTGGGGGTGATCGTGGCCCTGAACGAGGCTCTGCCGCCCGACCTGCCGCCCGAAAAGATCCGCGAGGTGGCCGAAATCCTCGACCCGCTGCCGGCTGTCACACCGCTGCAGATCGAGCTGGCACGCTGGCTCGCCGCCGAGTATCTGGCTCCCCTCAGCCAGGCGATGCGGCTGATGCTGCCGCCCGGCCTGGAGGAACGGACCCTGATCCTCGTCCGCCAGGCGGCCGCCTCCCCCTCTGAGGGGCTGAGTGCCGAGGAGGAGGCGGCCTTGCGTCTGCTGGAAAGCCGGGGTGGGCAGTTGCGGCTGAGCCTCCTCCTGAACCAGATCCGTGGCGACGACCCGGAGGGGGTGGTCCATGCCCTGGCCGAGAAGGGGCTGGTAGATGCCCGTTATGCCCTGGTGCCACCCCATCCGGCCCCGCCCCGCATTCAGTTCGTCCGCCTGCTGGCCGACGAAGCGGCCATCGCCGCCGCCCTGCCGCGCCTGGGCCGACCTTCCAGACAGGCCGACCTGCTGCTGGTGTTGGCCCGCCACACCGCCGCGCCCCTCACCCTGCGCGAGCTGTGCGATCTGGCCGGCTGCGGCGAAGGACCGGTGCGCGCCCTGGCCGAACGGGGCTGGGTGACGATCACCGCCCGGCGCACCCTGCTGGTGGCCCTGCCGGGAGTTGGATCGGCGGCCGACCTGGATCGCGATCCCGGCCAGAGGGCAGCCCTGTCAGTCCTCCTCAGTCGCGGCGGTGCCATGGAGAAAGAGGAGTTCCTGGCGGCGACCGGCACCTCGCCGGCCACCCTCGCTGCGCTGGAAAAGAAGGGGCTGGTCCGGCGCCTTGTCGAAGAGCCGATGGTGCTGTTGACCCTGCCCCCGCAGCAGGTGCTCGACCGGGTGGTTGAACTGCGTGGCGCAGAAAAGCACCGGGCTGTGCTGGAGATGCTGCGGGGCACAACCGGCCGGGTATGGGTGGGCGGTGTCTATGCTCAAACCGGCGCCGATCTGAAAACCCTCCGCGACCTGGCCGGGCAGGGCCTGGTCAGCCTGCACGCCGAAGAGTATGACCGCCCGCCCGCCTGCCACCCTGAAGCGCCGCCGCGCCTGACGCCCGATCAAGAAAGGGTCTGGCGGGAGGTGGAGGAGGGGATCGGCCGGGCGGGGTTTGTGGCCCTGTTGCATGGAGTGACGGGGTCGGGCAAGACCGAGATCTACCTGCGGGCGCTGGCAGCGGTGTTGGCAGCCGGGCGGCAGGGGATCGTCCTGGTGCCGGAGATCAGCCTGACGGCCCAGACCGTCCGTCGCTTCGAGGCCCGCTTTCCGGGGCGCGTGGCGGTGCTGCACAGCCAGCTCAGCCTGGGCCAGCGGTACGCCGTATGGGACCGGGTGCGGCGCGGCCAGGCCGATGTGGTGATCGGCCCTCGCTCGGCGTTGTTTGCCCCTTTGTCGCGGCCAGGGCTGATCGTCCTGGACGAAGCCCACGACAGTTCCTACAAACAGGACGAGCCGATCCCGTTGCCGGCCTACCATGCCCGCGATGTCGCCCTGGCCCTGGCCCGGCTGACCGGCGCGGCGCTCCTGCTGGGCAGCGCCACCCCCGATCTGGAGAGCTACCACTGCGCCAGCCAGGGAGTGTATCGCCTTCTGGAGCTCCCCCAGCGCATTGTGCAGGAGGCAGGGGGCAGGGGGCATGTTCTACTGCCGCCGGTGCGGGTGGTGGACCTGCGCCAGGAGTTGCAGGCGGGAAACCGCAGCGTTTTGAGCCGGGCGCTCCAGGAAGCGTTGCACCGGACGTTGGCAGCCGGCGAGCAGGCGATCCTGTTTCTCAACCGGCGGGGGATGGCCACGTTTGTCCTGTGCCGCGATTGCGGCCATGTGGCCCGCTGTCCGCGCTGCGATCTGCCGCTCACCTACCATTCTCTGGACCGACAGGGCCTGATATGCCATCACTGCAACCGCCGTGAACCGGTCCCGGGGCGCTGCCCGGCCTGCGGCGGACGGCGCATCCGCTATTTCGGCCTGGGCACCGAGCGGGTGGAGGAGGTGGTGCGCCAGCTCTACCCCCAGGCCCGCCTGCTGCGCTGGGATCGGGACACCGCCACCGGCCTGGACCATGAGCGTTTCCTGCAGGCATTTATAGACCACCGGGCCGACCTGCTGATCGGCACGCAGATGATCGCCAAGGGGCTGGACCTGCCGCTGGTGACGCTGGTAGGGGTCATCTCTGCCGACACGGCCCTCTATCTCCCCGATTTTCGCGCCGCCGAACGCACCTTCCAACTGCTGACCCAGGTGGCCGGGCGGGCGGGGCGCAGCCGACGGGGCGGTCAGGTGATCGTTCAGACCTACAACCCGGAGCACTATGCCATTCAGGCAGCGGCCCGCCACGACTATGCCGGCTTTTACCGCCAGGAGCTGGCCTATCGCCGTCGGCTCGGCTATCCCCCCTTCAGCCGGCTGGTGGCTCTGCGTTTCAGCGACCCCGACCCCGACCGCTGCCGTGCCGAGGCCGGGCGCCTGGGTCGCTGGCTGGCCGCCGAAATCCGCCGCCTGCGCCTGCCGGCCGGGCTTATCGGTCCGGCTCCCTGTTTTTTCAGCCGTGTGGCGGGGCGGTTTCGCTGGCAGATCGTCATCCGCGCCCCCGACCCGATGCCCCTGCTGCGGGATGTAGCCCTGCCCTGGGGTTGGCGGGTTGACGTGGATCCGGTCAGCCTGCTGTGAATGACCCCCTCACACCCCTGGCCGGATGAGGTCAATCGTGAAGCGGTAGAGGCTCCAGATCCTCGTAGTCTATGTACTCCTTGCGGCGCACCCGCAAGACAAGGACCAGCTTTCGGTCCTCATCTACGCTGTAGACGATGCGCCACTTTTTGACCAACCACAACCGGTAGATGTTGGGCCTGTCCCGTAGTTCCCTGGCACGCGGAGGGCGGGGATTTTCCTTCAGGCTGCGGAGCAACTTGAGAGCCGGGGCTCGCACATAGCCGGACAGGGCAGCGATCTCCTTTTGAGCCTCCGGCGAGATCTCAACCCGGTAACTCATGAGAGCCCTCGGCCTCAGCGAGTTCAGCCTCGAATTCTTCCAATGTCTTCCAGCCTTCAGGATTTCTTTCGTACTGCTCGATCGTGGCCAGGGCTTCGGTCAGCAATTCTTCATCCCCTGCGGGGTCTTCCGGCCCTTCATGCTCCCAGTAATCAAGGGCAGAACGGTCTGGCGAGCGGAACAGGCGCACGAGTTCTTCGCGCATGGCCTGTTTGACGGTGCGCTGAATGATGCTCTCCAGATCGGCCAGAGCGATGGTCACCACCGCCTGAGTCGTGGGTGTGCTCATCCTCCACTCTCCTTCTACGATTATAGTTTAGCACACATCAGCATCCGGAGCAAACCTGCTCCTCAGCCGGGTTTTCGAAGCAGAAGAACTGGGTACTCCACCCACCCTGCTCCCGCCGGGTCTGTGAGCCGGCGGCCCCCCCACGGGCGGGGGTCACAGGCCCCCGCCGAGCAACGGGGTGCCCCACGCCCATGTTCTGCTTCGAACACCTCAGCCTGCTGCGGTGGTCCTCTCACACCCCCGGCCGGGTGAGGCCGATCCAGCGCCGGATGAGGTCAATCTTGAAGCGGTAGAGGCTGCTCTGCGGGCCGGAGCGGGTGACGATGTCCCTGGCCTGAAGGCGGGCCAGGGCCCCGGTCAGGGCCTCTTCCGACAGGTCATACCCCTTGCGGCTTAACTCGGCGGCGATCTGGGCCGGCATGGCCGCCGCGTCGGGGTCAGGCAGCAGGTCGGTGAGGGCCAGCATCACCCGCTGCTCGTCGGCGGTTGCGCCGGTCCACAGGTATTTGAAGTGAGCTTCCCCCCGCTCGACGATCCGTTCCAACACCCGGTCCACGCAGGTGACGGTCAGATAGTTGCGCCGGGTCTCGTTGTGATAGGCTACCATCTCGTGGCAGACCACCTGGGTAAAATAGGGGTGGCCGGCTGTGACCTGGATGATCCGCTCTACGGCCAGAGGGTCATATTCCAGACCGTAAGGCGCGACCGGTTCGGTCACCAGGCGGCGCACCTCGTCGGGGGCCAGGAAGGTGATGCGCTTGTAAGCAGCAATGTTGAACAGGATGGACCAGTATTCGGCCCCCAACTCTTCCAGTTTATGGGTGCCAGAGAAGATAAAATCCACGCGCGGCTCATGCTGCATCAGATTGCGCAGAAAGGCAAAGATCTCCGGTTCCAGCCGGCCATCCTCCACCCGCTTTTGCAACTCTTCGAACTCGTCGAACATCAGCAGCAGGTTGCGGTTGTCTAGCCTGTCCACGGCCGGGCGCAAAAAGCGAGAGCGGAAGGTGAATTCAGGGGCCTGTTCATATTCGGCGCGGGGGGGCAGCTCTACAGCCAGGTTGTGGTTCTCCAGCGTGTAGGCGATGTCGTCGCTGAGAGCATAGAGGAAATCGGCCGTGCCCCGCGCCGCCTTGCCCTGCATGTCCACCAGGACGGCGATGTGGGTGTCGGCCAGTACCTCCTGCAGGCGGTAGAGGATGGAGGTCTTGCCCGTGCGCCGCTGGCCGTGCAGGACGATGACATTGTTCTGATAGGCCCCCAGCAGGTGCTCGCGCACAAAATCGAACACATCCTGCCGTCCGACAAACATTTCGCCGGAGCGGAGCGGCGTGCCGGTGACGTAGGGGATGGGGAAGATGCGGTGGAAGGGCTGACCGCTCCTGTCCGCCTCCAGTTCCATCGCGTCGGCGAACTCGACCCGCCGCCCACGGTCTACAGCATCGTCATAGGTCAACTCCCAGGCCAGGCGCAGGCGGCGGGGGCTGTCGGGGGCCAGCCAGAACTCCAGCTCACGGCTCTCCTGGGGGCCGAGGATGTCAATCTGCTGCTCAGCCCCCTCCGTCACCCGGTATCCTTCGCCGTCGGCAACGTGCAGGCGGACATTCTGGGCCACGTTCAACCCCTGGTTGGTGATGAGGATGCTCTGACGCAGCCGGGGGGCAAAGGCGGCGTGCAGGACCTGGAGCCTGGCCTGCAGGTCGGCCCGGCCCTGCAGGTCCTGCATGGCCGTCAGCACCAGCCCCTGCCAGCGGTCCAGCAGGTGGTGCATCAGGTTCACTTCGGGGTAAAGGGTCTGGCAGGTCTCACTATCCCGTCCCACACTGCGCCGCAGGTCGAGGAGGGCTGCCTGGGCACTGTTGAGAAAGATCAGTTTGGTGCTCAGGTCATCTACCCGCTCCACCTTTTTGAGTTCCCCCAGCACCCGTCCGATCCCCTCGCAGCTCCGCGCCAGGAGGAGCGGCAGGGAGGAGGTGATCTCCTGGGGCGGCGGTGGGATGGCCGTCACCTGGGCCAATGTTCTGGCGGCCAACCCGTCGTCCAGGATGCGGTACAGTTCGCCGACCTCGGCCCGCCAGCGCCAGCTTTCCTGACCGGCCACCGTCTGGCGGATGACCGATACCGCCCGGTCGGTTTCAGCGGGCAGGGTGCTGAGGGTGTAGTAGGCGGCCACCATCTCGGCCGCCGGCCGGTCATGGAGCAGAAAGGCCAGGTGGGGCAGGACCCTGACCGCTTTGGCGTCATGGGTGTACAACCCGTAGAGGCGGGGCAACAGGCTGGCCGGCTGGCTGTGAACCGCGCGCGCGATCCGGGCTGCCCGGTCCACCGGCCGGCGGAAGATCAGGGGCAGGGTCAGCCCGTAGAACACCGCCTGGGGTGCCAGCCAGGCCAGGACACCCAGCAGGACGATGACAGACAGCAGGAAGGGCAGCCCATAGAACCAGGGGATCGTCACCTGGGGGGTGTGGATGAGCTGCCGGAACAGTTCCATCGCTTCCGGGTCCATGTAGAGTTCGTGCTGCGGGTTCGCCGACTGGGCGGTCTGGAGGACCTCAAACGCCCCGTAGCGCGCTACGCCGAGGCCGATAAAGGCCACAGGCATCACGGCCAGGGAGGCAAACACCGCCGCGACCGTGCCGGCGATCAGCACCACCTGCAGGCGGGACAGATGGCGACGGGGCGGGTCTTTCAACAACAATACGGCCAACGCGCCGATGCCCAACACCGTCAGGATGAACAGCGGGCCCAGGCAGTTCAACAGCGTTTCGCTGGACAGGAAGCGTATGACCAGGCCGGCATTCCCGCGCAGGGCATTCTGAAGCACCGGCCAGTCCACTTTCAGATTGCTCAGAAAGGTGACAGTGATGCTGAGCCAGATAACACCACCGCCGACCAGGCCGGCGATGATGCCCGCCTGCCACACATCGTCGTGGGTGGCAAACCAGCGCAGACGAGGCTGAGGGGTGTCCAGCGTGTCCAGCAGCGAGGGAGGGGGCGATGATCTCCGGCGCCGGAACCAGCCGACGGCTGCTCCTTCCAGGCCACCCACCAGTGCGCCGGCCAGCAGGCACAGGTCCAGGCGCATGTGCATAGTGATCATCATCTGACGCATGAATTCGAGGAGGATCGGATCCGGCGGGTAGGGGGCCTGCGGCGTGGGCCGGTAATTCCACAGCCGCAGGCTGGCCACCACGGCGGCGGTTGGAGCCAGCAGCAGGGTGTAGAACAGCAGGCTGACCAGCAGGCCACTGATGGCCCCGGCCTTAAAACCCTGGCGGAGGCCGATGGCCCCGCTGCGCCAGGCAGCCAGGCTGCCCACCAGCGCCAGGACGGCAGGGCCCAGGAGGCCATGGACCAGCAGCAGCAGAGTGTGCAGGATCGGGCGTACCTTCAGCGGCCACGCCGGCAGCCGGGCATAGAGCGACAGCGTGGGATAAATGGCTATCAGGACAAAGGCCACCCCAACCAGCAGGCCGGTGGTCACACTGCGCCGGATCATCCTTCATCTCCCGGCCCGGTCGGCCAGGCCTGCTCTACCGCCTGCACCAGGGCTGCGCCGCTGGGAAAGCGGTCCTCCGGCTTTTTGGCCAGGGCCCGTTGCAACACCTGGTCCAGGGCTGGCGGCAGGTCGGGCACGCGCCGGTGGAGGGGGGGAGGGGTGTCGGAGATATGTTTGAGCAGCACGGCCACCGGTGTATCGGCGGTGAAGGGCAGCTCGCCGGCCAGCATCTCGTAGAGGATGACCGCCAGAGAATAGAGGTCGGCAGCAGCGGTCACCTGGCCGCCACTGCCCTGCTCCGGGGCCATATAGTCAGGCGTGCCGATGGTCATGCCGGTGCCGGTAAACTGCACCCCTTCCAGGATTTTCGCCACCCCGAAATCGGTCAGCACCGGGGTAAAGGTCTGCCGGTCCCCTCCCTCCTCGACGCGCAGCATGATGTTGGCCGGCTTGACATCGCGGTGGATGATGTCGTGGCTGTGGGCATAGTCCAGGGCGGAAGCCATGCCGCGCAGCACGGTCAGCACCTCCCGGCGCGGCAGTCGCTCCCCGGCCGCCCGCGCCGAGCGGATGCGCATCTTGAGGGTGTCGCCGGCGATATACTCCATGACCATGTAGTGGATCGGCCCTTCCATGCCAAAGTCATAAACCTGGACGATATTGGGGTGCCGAAGGCGGGCGATGGCCGCTGCCTCGCGCTGGAAGCGGGTGCGAAACTCCTCATCGGTGGCAAAATGAGGGGCCAGCACCTTGATGGCCACAGCGCGGTCCAGCAACGGTTGATAGCCTTTATACACCCTGGCCATGCCCCCCTGTCCCAGCGCGGCGATGACGCGGTAGTTGCCCAGCCGTTTGCCGGTCAGATCGGTGGCCGCCCTGGCTTCGAGGAGGGTGGGATCGGTGGGCGTGCTCTGCTCCGCATGGCGACGGCCCTCCAGGAAAACGGCAAAGGCGTGGCCAAAAGGCACATAGCGGGGGCCGGTTGACGACCTGCCCTGATCCGGTCGGATGAGCGCCCGGGCCAGCAATGTTTTGCGCAACGATTCGCTGGCCTGGTTGGGCGACAGGAGTGCCTGCTGCTCCTCGGCACTCAGTTGCGACCACAGGTAACGGTAGTGGTCCTCGGCCTCAGCGGTAAAGTGACGGGCCGCCCGGTCGTAGCTCTCCGGGGCGTGAGGCCGGCCCCGGCCGGGCAGTTCGTAGAGGTGAAAGCCGGCGATCTGGAGGAAAAAGGGGTGCGGCCCGGCCAGCTCCAGGGCCAGGTCCACCTCCTCCTGGCAGAACCCTGGCCCTTCCCCCTGCTGAGAGAGGGTCTCCAGCAGGCCACGGGCCTCGTCGTCGGGCATCAACCCCAGCGGCAGTTCGGAAAAGATGTTGAAGAAGGGCGAGGAGAGGGTGTCGCGGTGGTGATAGGTCAGTTCGTACAGGCTCCGCTTGGAGGCGGTCAGGTAGACAAGGCCCAGCTCGCCGGCCAGGCTGCGCAGCTCGCCATAGAAATCGGGCTCAAAGTTGGGGTTACGGGCCAGCCCCTCAAACTCGTCCAGGGCCAGTACCAGCTCCAGGCCGGTGTCGCGCAACCGGCGCAACAGGCGGCGTACGGTGGTGAAGCGCAGTTCCCCGCCGTCCAGCAGCCGCCCGGCCTCCCCACGCAGGCCCGAAGGGTCGTCCGGCGGCAGGGCGGCGATCAGGCGGTCCAGCAGCTCAACCCAGAACTCCTCCCGCCGCGCCGAGGCCATGCCCTCCAGGTCGAGATAGAGGAACAGAGTCCGCGCCGGGTCCAGGCCAAAGCGCTGCATCCGCTCTGGCCGGGCAACGGCGGACAGCAGCGAACTTTTGCCCAGTTTGCGTTCGCCGACGACCGAGCGGCATTGGTGGGTGATGATGGCGCTGTAGAGTGCCTCAAGCTCTCGCTGACGGCCGTAGAAACAGGCCGGATCGGTGATCCGCTGCCGGCTGTAGAATGGATTGCGCAGCCGTTTGAGGTCCATATCTTGCTCTCATCTGCGACGTAGCTGGCCGCTATTATACCCCAAAGCAAAATGGATGACAACCTGAAAAACAGGTTGCACATGGCATAGACGGGCTTTGCTGTCCACGGACTTGGCGCCCCCAGCGTTTGACAATTCCTCATCCTGCTGGTACAATGATGATGTGGCTGTGGGCAGGGCGGATTCGTCTAGTGGCCCAGGATACTGCCCTCTCAAGGCAGAGACACGGGTTCGAATCCCGTATCCGCTACTTTGTAAGGTAACTGCTCGCAGTTGCTCTACTGGTTTCTGTGACAAGCTCTAAGACGCTTCCCTCCCATTCCAGGTTCCTTGATAGTACCACGTCATCGCTTCTTCTGCAACTTCCGGGCTGGCGGCAGGCCATCTGACGCTTTTGCCCCTTCCCCCGAGACCGCTGAAATTGGCATCAAGTTAAGGCGCGGGTGATTGGAAATCGCACCGGTAACGTCGGCCTGGTGGGCGTCGGTGGGTTGGCCACCCCTTTGCTCTGGAGCCTGGAATCTCGCCTGCTGGCGGCGTGGGGTCCCGCCAACCGGCTGCCCTTTTTTGGCTTTTCCGTCTACCTGTGGTAGAATTTTAATCCGCTGATGTGAATGACCCACGGAGGCGGCTCATCACGCAGGACGATGAGCCGCTTCTTATTGTGAATGCGGAATGCGGAATGCGGAATGCGGAATGCGGAATGCGGAATGCGCTAAAATGAATGATATGAGCAAGGATCAAGTTTTGAAATCCATCCGCAATATCGGCCTCATTGCCCACATTGACGCGGGCAAAACGACCGTGACCGAGCGGATTCTATACCACACCGGTCGGACCCATCGCCTGGGCAGTGTGGACGAGGGCACGACTGTCACCGACTTTATGCCCCAGGAGCGGGAACGGGGCATCACCATCCAGGCGGCGGCCATCACCGCAACCTGGCGGGGACACCAGATCAACCTGATTGACACGCCGGGGCACATTGATTTCACCGCCGAGGTGCAACGGAGCCTGCGCGTCCTCGATGGCGGGGTGGTCGTGTTCGACGGCGTAGCCGGTGTTGAGCCCCAATCGGAGACGGTGTGGCGGCAGGCCGACCGCTACGGGGTGCCGCGCCTCTGCTTCGTCAACAAGATGGACCGCGTCGGCGCCGATTTCGACCGGGCGGTGACCAGCATCCGCCGCCGGCTGGGGGCCAATCCGGTGCCGGTACAGATGCCCATCGGTCGAGAGAACGATTTTGGCGGCGTGGTAGATCTGATCGAAGAGAGGGCGGTCCTCTA
>DAOTYI010000266.1:0-2892 GCA_034434895.1 Anaerolineae bacterium | reverse complement strand
GGGCAAGGGCGCAGGGCCGGGGTGCCCTTCAGCTCTTCGACGGTGAGGATGCCCAGGCAGAACATGGCTGTGCGCAACTCAGCGGCCAGGTCGGCGGCCAGATCGGCCACGGCCTGAGCCGAGAGGTTGGCCGCCTGGAGGAATGGCCTGGCCATCCCACCCAGATCAGCGCCCAGAGCCAGGACCTTGGCCAGGTCCAGACCGTTGCGCAGGCCGCCGCTGGCGATGAGAGGGATACCGGGCAGGGCCGCACGCACCCCGACCAGGGCCTCGGCGGTGGGGAGGCCCCAATCGGCAAAGGTGGCGCACAGGCGGCGCCGGCGGTCGGTAGGGGCGCGGTACATTTCCACCAGGCTCCAGGAGGTACCGCCGGCTCCCGCCACATCAATGGCCGCCACACCGGCCTCGACCAGCCGCCGGGCGACCTGGGCCGAGATGCCACAGCCCACCTCCTTGACCACGACCGGCACATCCAACTTGTGGCAGACCGCCTCAATCCTGGACAACACCCCCCGCCAGTCGGTATCGCCGTCAGCCTGTAGGGCTTCCTGGAGGGGGTTGAGGTGCAGGATCAGCGCATCGGCCTCGACCAGCTCTACGGCGCGACGGCAATCCTCCGGGCCGAGGCCGGTGTTGAGCTGGATCGCTCCCAGGTTGGCCAGCAGGAGGATGTCGGGAGCCAGGTGGCGCACGCGAAAGGTGTCGGCCAGGTGAGGCGCTTCCAGCGCAGCACGCAGTGAACCCAGGCCCAGGGCAATCCCGGCTGCCTGCGCCCCTTCGGCCAGGTGCTCATTGATACGCTGCGCCTCGGCGGTGCCGCCGGTCATGGAGGAGATGAGCAGGGGGAGCCGCAGCCGTTTGCCCAGAAAGGTCGTCGCCAGGTCCACATCCTGCAAGGCGATCTCAGGCAGGGCGTTGGGGGTGAAGCGGTAACATTCCAGGCCGGTGGTGAGGCGGGGGAAACTGACCTCTTGCTCCAGGTTAATGTGCAAATGTTCCGCTTTTCGCCGTTCCAGCATTCTTCCCCCGCAACTCTCCCTCTCTTTGAGTGTTGTATGAAGTTGTATAATACCCTGCAAATCTTACCAGGGGTGGCATAGAATGTCAAGCGGGTTGACAGGACAGGCAGGCCAGACCGGCGGGCAAATCCACTACCGCCTTGTTCCTGACTTGACGGCCTGCCTGTTCTATGCTACAATCCGGCGCAACTCGGGCGGCCAGAGAAGTGCCTGTTGGGCGATCTTGATGCCAACAAAAAATCGAATCAGAGGGGGGAAAAACGATGGACCTGTTTGAGAGGATCAAGGCGATTATCGTGGAGCAGTTGGGGGTAGACCCCGACAAAGTCACCATGGAAGCGCGCTTCAGGGAGGATCTGGAGGCCGACTCGCTGGACCTGGTCGAGCTGATCATGGCCTTTGAAGATGAGTTCGGCGGTGAGATCTCGGACGAGGAGGCCCAGAAGATCAAAACGGTGGGCCAGGCCGTCGAGTATATGAAGGCACGGCTCGAAGCCGGCGAATAGGTTTTCGATCTTCCCCAGGTGCACCTGACCCGCACTTGTCGCTCGACAGGCGCGGGTTTTTGTGTGATCATGACCGATGAACCGCTGCAACCCTCCGGGCCGACCATCAGCGCGATGGTGCTGGCCGGAGGCCGGAGTTCGCGTCTGGGCCGGGACAAGGCCTTCCTGATGGTGAATGGGCAGCCGCTGGTGGCTCACACCGTGCGCAAGTTGGCTGCTCTGAGCGATGACCTGCTCCTGATTACCAACAATCCGACCCCCTATGAACCTCTGAGGCTGCCGGTGCGTCTGGTGCCCGACGAACGGCGGGGGGAAGGGGCGCTGATGGGGATCTATTCCGGTTTGAAGGCAGCCCGTCACTCACACGCCCTGGCCGTAGCCTGCGATATGCCGTTTCTCAATCTGCCGTTGCTGCGTTCCATGCTGCCCCTCATCATCGGCTATGATGTGGTGATCCCCCGGATTGATGGCAGTTTGGAGCCGCTCCACGCCATCTATAGCAAGGCCTGCCTGCCGTTCATGGCCCGTCTGCTGGAGCAGGGCCGGCGCCAGATCATCGCCTTTTTCCCCCAGGTGCGGGTCCGCTACCTGGAGGAGGAGGAGATAGATCGGTTCGACCCCCAACACCTGTCCTTTATCAACGTGAACACCCCGGAGGATTGGGAGCGAGCACGGAAAATGCTGGAATAACCGCGAAAAGATCCCTGGAGGCTGCTGAAAAAGCCCTGGTTTGCACCGCAGAGACGCAGAGACCGCTGAGTTTTTTTGATTCCTCTGCGTTCTCCGCGCCTCTGCGGTGAGAGGGGATATTTTTTAAGCACCCTCCTGTGTGTCCTTTGTGGTTTAATCCCTCACGACCAGCGGCAGATAGAACCACGCCGCCGACGGCCGAAACTCATACGCGCCGATGTCGGGCCGGGCGTCGCGGGGATGGTTCTCCAGGTCCACCGTCGGCGCGCCATCAGCGCTCCCGGCATCTATCGCCGGGCTGCCCGCCTGCAGGTGGTAGTCGCCCACCTCGCCCCAGGCCGGGCGGACGAAGCGCGGGTCGCCGCAGAGGTTGCCCGCGCCCAGCGAGGCGATGTCTCCGCAGGTGTAGGTCGTCTCGCCGTGGGCCAGGACGGTCTCGTTCTGCGGCAGGTAGAAGAGGTTGTGGTCGGCCACCAGGGTGCTGTTGTCGTGAACGTAGATGGGACACTCCGGCCCGCGCCCGCTGAAGACCGTGTTGCGCACCGTCACCTGCACCGGCACCGGGTTGTCGTACTGCACGTACATCAGGTAGTTCTGCCCCACATAGTCGTCCACCGTCACGTTGACGATTTGGAAGCGGGCGCCCGCCTGCTCCACCCCGTCAATGACGATGGCCG
>DAOTYI010000265.1:0-20671 GCA_034434895.1 Anaerolineae bacterium | reverse complement strand
GAGTTCCTGAGCGCGCTGGCCGATCAATCGTGTGTGGCGCTGGAGAATGCCCGCCTGTACGCCGAGATGCAGCAGCGGGCCACCGAGCTGGCGGTGGTGTCCACCGTGTCGGCGGCCATCTCCTGCTCCCTGGACCAGGAGCAGGTGTTGCAGACCATTGTCGAGTCGGTGATCCAGGTCATCGGCTGTGACAAATCGGCCATCTTTGAGCTGAGCGAAGATGGCCGTGAGCTGCGGCTGCGGGCTGCCAAAGGGCTGAGCCCCGATTTTGTGCAGCGCTCCCAGCATCTGCGAGTCGGGCAGGACAGCCGGGCGCAGGCCGTGGTGACCGGTCAGCCGCTCATTGTACCCGATGTCTACCTGGAACCCGACCTGGCCGATCTGGCCCGGCTGGCTCAGCAGGAAGGCTATCGGGCGGTGATTGACGTGCCGCTGTGGGGCCGCGAGGGCCTGTTGGGGGTCTTGAGCACCTATTTCGCCGGGGTCCACACCCCTTCCGTCGGCGAGATGGAACTGCTGACCACCATTGCCAACCACGCCTCCATTGCCCTGGAAAATGCCCGCCTGTACGCCGCTGTGGCCCGCGAGCGAGACCGGGCCAGACGGCTCTACGAACAGACCGACGCCACCCTGGCGCGGCGGATCGAAGAACTCACCTCGATCGAAGAGATCAGCCGCCAGTTGACCGGCACCCTGGATCTGCAACAGATCATGGATCTGGTGCTGGAGCGAGCGTTGCAGGCCACCTCCGCGGCGCGAGGGGTTATCGCCCTCTGCGAGCAGGACCGGACCTCCCTCCATCTTTTGGCCCAGCGTGGCTATCCCCCTGAGGTGGATCGCTACCGGACGGAACTGTGGCCGGTCGACCAGGGCATTACCGGCCGGGTGGCCCGCACCGGCCTCCTGACCCTGGTGCCGGATGTCAGCCATGACCCCGATTATGTCGCCGTGTCCCCCACCAGCCGTTCCCAACTCAGTGTTCCGATCAGGCACCAACAGCAGATCATCGGCGTCATCACCCTGGAAAGTGACCAGCCGGCCGCCTTTACCACCGAGCATGTCCGTTTCATCCAGCTCCTGGCCGATCATGCGGCCATCGGCATCCGCAATGCCCAACTGTTCCAGCAGGTGGTAGAGGGGCGTGACCGGCTGCAGGCTATCCTCAACTCCACGCACGACGCGGTCATTGTGTTCGACACAGCGGGCCAGGTGATCCTGGTCAACCCACGGGTGCGCGAACTGTTCGGGCCGGCGGTCGAGTCGTGGCTGTGGACCCTCAACGTGCTGGATGTGGAGGCTGTGGTGAGCAACCCGATCCTCCAGATCAGCGACCTGAATCTCGACCGTCTGGCGCAGACGATCAACCAGGTACATGAACAGCCCACGATGGTAGTCAACCTCTCCTTCAGCTTTCAGATGGATGGTCAGCGGCGATATGTGGAGGGGACTGCCTCGCCGGTGCTCAGCGCGACGGGAGAGGTGCTGGGCCGGATCGCCATGCTGCGCGATGTGACGCATCAGCAGGAGCTGGAGCAGTTTCGCCAGGACCTGACCAGCATGATGATCCACAACCTGCAAGGACCGCTGGCAGCCCTGATCAGCAGTCTGGAGATGCTCCAGGAAGAGGAACGGATGGATCCGGCCATGACCCGGCAACTGCTGCGCATCGCCCTGGACGGTGGGCGCAATCTGTACAGCCGGATTGAATCGGTGCTCTGGATCCGGCGCCTGGAAGACCGCAACATCCCGATCAACCTCCAGGAGGTGTCGCTATCGCAGGTCATCTTGCCGGTGATGGACGAGTACCGGCCCATGGCTACCGCGATGGGGTTGAACCTGGAAGCGAGTCTGGCGGCGGACCTGCCTCCGGCGCTGATAGATGCCGAGGTGATCGGCCGGGTGTTCGCCAACCTGCTGGACAATGCCTTCAAGTATACTCCGCCTGGGGGGCGGATCACCGTCCAGGCGGTGCGGGCCGGCGATCCGGTGAGGCCAGGCATCCTCTGTTCGGTGGCCGATACCGGCCAGGGGATCGCCGAAAGCGCCCGCGAAACGATCTTTGGCAAGTTTCGTCGCGGTGACGGGACTCAGGAGTCCCGGCGCAAAGGGATGGGCATCGGCCTGCATTTTTGCAAGCTGGCCATAGAGGCACACGGCGGACGGATCTGGGTTGAGAGCCAGAAGGGGCAGGGGAGCACCTTCTACTTTACTCTGCCGGCAGCGCATCCATCAGACGAGGAGGTTGATACCGATGACGACCTACATCCTGGCCCTGGACCAGGGGACCACCAGTTCCAGGGCCATTCTGTTCGACCGCGCCGGCCGGATTGCCGGTGTGGCCCAGGAAGAGTTTTCCCAAATCTACCCGCAGCCGGGCTGGGTTGAGCACGACCCGGAGGCGATCTGGAACACACAGTTGAACACCGCCCGACAGGCTCTGGCCAGGGCCGGTGTTGAGGCCTCGCAGGTGGCGGCCATCGGCCTTACCAACCAGCGGGAGACGACGGTGGTCTGGGATCGTGAGACGGGCAATCCGTTGTACAACGCCATCGTCTGGCAATGCCGGCGCACGGCCCCCCTGTGCGACCGGTTGCGCGCTGACGGTTGGGCTGACCCCATCCGGGCCAGAACCGGGTTGGTGGTGGATGCCTATTTTTCGGGCACCAAGCTGGCCTGGCTGTTGGACCATGTGCCCGGCCTGCGGCAGAAGGCCGGACGGGGACAGGCCCTCTTTGGCACCATTGACACCTTCCTCATCTGGCGTCTGAGCGAGGGACGGCTGCACATCACCGACGTGAGCAACGCCTCGCGGACGATGCTCTACAATATCCATACTCTCGATTGGGATGAGGAGATCCTGGCCGAACTGCGCATCCCCAGGGCCATGCTGCCCCAGGTGCGGCCCTCGTCGCAGCTCTATGGCCTGGCCGATGCCGGCCTGCTGGGAGCAGCCGTGCCCATCGCCGGGGCGGCCGGTGACCAGCAGGCAGCCCTTTTTGGTCAGACCTGCTTTGCACCGGGACAGGCCAAAAACACCTATGGCACCGGCTGTTTCCTGCTGCTCAACACCGGCCGGCAGGCGGTGGCCTCCCGGCACGGCCTGCTGACAACGGTGGCCTGGCAACTGGCCGATGGGGATGCTGTGACCTATGCCCTGGAGGGGAGCGTATTCATCGCCGGGGCGGCCATCCAGTGGCTGCGCGATGGCCTGGGGATCATCACCCATGCCGCCGAGAGCCAGGCCCTGGCCGGCGATGTGGCCGATAGCGGCGGCGTCTATTTCGTCCCGGCCTTTGTCGGATTGGGCGCGCCTTACTGGGATGCCTACGCCCGGGGAACCATCGTCGGCCTGACGCGCGGCACCGACCGGCGGCACCTGGTCCGGGCGGCGCTGGAGGCCATCTGCTATCAGAGCCGCGACCTGCTGGAGGCGATGGCTGCCGATTCCGGCATCCGCCTCCAGGCTCTGCGGGCCGATGGCGGTGCGGCGGCCAACGACCTGCTGCTCCAGCTTCAGGCCGACCTGCTGGGGGTAGCGGTGCAGCGCCCGGCCATCACCGAAACGACCGCCCTGGGGGCGGCCTACCTGGCCGGGCTGGCCGTGGGCTACTGGTCGGGGCTGGATGAGATCGCCACCCAGTGGCGGGCCGAAGCCGAATTCACACCGACCATGCCTGCCGAACGGCGGGATGCCCTCTATGCCGGCTGGCAGCGGGCGGTGGAACGGGCACGGGGTTGGGCGATGGGGTGAGGTCAAAATATCCCCTCTCACCGCAGAGGCCGCCGAGTTTTTTATGATTCCTCTGCGCTCTCTGCGTGCTCGGCGGTGATTCTCCTGCCCATTGGGCAGCAACCTCACCGGTAGAGCACTATTCCACCCGCCGGGCCACGGTGCGCAGGGCCAGCAGCGCCGCCGCCAGACTGAGGGCGGCTAATGCTGTCGCCTGCGGTCCCAGTTCCTCCCACCCGGCTCCTTTGAGCATGATGCTGCGGATAATGACCAGATAATGTTGCAGCGGCACAAAGCGGGACAGGGCCTGCAACAGGGCGGGCATGTTTCTCACCTGCACGATAAAGCCGGAGAGGGCGATGTCCACCATGGCCTGGATAAAGACGAACAGGATCGCCTGCTGCTGGGTGCGGGAGATGGCCGAGATGAGCAGGCCCCAGTTGACCTCAGCGGTGATGAACAACAGGGTCAGGGCGGCCAGCAGCAATGGTGAGCCGCGCATCGGCATCCGGAACAGGGCCAGGCTGATCAGCCACATGACAGCGAAATTCAGCGCACCGACGGCCATGGCCGGGATGCCCTTGCCCAACGCCAGCTCGAAGCGGTGCAGCGGCGTGACCATCAACTGCTCCAGGGTGCCCAGTTCGCGCTCGCGGGCCAGCCCCAGCGAGGCCATCGCCAGCGTGACCTGGTAGGTGATAAAGCCCAGTTGCGCCGGGATGGAGAAGTCGCGGAAATTCATGGTCGGGTTAAAGCGCGTGTCGGTGCGAAAGTCTATCAGCTCTGGCATCACCAGCCCATAGCCCGCCGCCAGGTCAGAGGCAAAGCGGTTCACCACCCCACTGACCGCACTCATGGTGATCGCGGCGGCGACAGTGTTGGTTCCATCGGCAATGACCTGGATCTGCTGCGGCGACCGGGCAAAGCCGGCGGGGATGACCACCGCCAGCCGCACCTGCCCTCCATCCAGCAGGGAGCGCACCTGATCCATGCTCCCGGCGTAGAAACGCAGGCGCAGTTCCCGGGTATTGTCCAGACTGAGGACCAGTTGCCGACTCAGGCGGCTGCGATCCAGGTCGAGGACGGCCAGAGGCTGCTCGTGGATGCCCCGCTCGATGGCCTGGGCCAACAAAAGGAGCTGCAGGGCCGGAGCCAGCAGAATAAACAGGGCCAGCAGCCAGTCACGCCTGAACTGGGTCAGCTCCTTGACAATCAGCGTGCTGATGCGGACCAGCATCAGGCCACCTTTTTCCTGAACAGGCACAGGCTGATGGCCAGCGCGCCAGGCCCCATGCCCGCCAGAATGAGAGCCGGCCGGGCCACAGCAGCCAGCCCCAACCCTTTCAGGAACAGGATGCGGCTGATCTGGACAAAATGGGTGGTGGGCAGAGCATAGGAGGTGAGCAGGGAAGGCAACGATTCGGTGCTCACCGGGTTGATCAGCCCGGCCAGGAAAAAGCTGGGGACGATAAAGATCAGGAGGACGGCAAACATGGCCGTCTGTTGGCTCCTGACAAAGCTGCCGATGAGCACCGTCACCCCCATACAGGCCAGGAAATAGATTCCGGCCAGCAGCAGGTAGAGCGGGAAGCTGCCGCGAAAGGGTACCCGGAACCACAGCACGGCCACCAGCGAGGCCAGGATGGTGCTTATCAGGCCGGTGCCGAGATAGGCCAGCAGCTTGCCGGCGATATATTCCGGCCCCGATATCGGGGTGACCATCAGCCCCTCCAGGGTGCCACTCTCCTTTTCGCGGGTCAGGGCCAGAGCCAGAGCCAGGGTGGGCATGACCAGCACAATGGCCAGCAGGCCCGGCACCATGCTCAACAGCGATTCCAGGCCGGCGTTGTACCACACCTGGCTGCGCACCTCTATCGGTTTGCTCCTGACCGGTTGGCCGGCCGTGCCGGCTACAAACATCCCCGACCGGCTGCTCAGGGCAGCGAGGGCCTGGCTGGCGGCAAAAGGGTCGGTGCCATCCACCACAGCCTGGACCTGGGCCGGCTGGCCGCGCTGGACGGCCTCGGCAAAGCCGGGCGGGATGATCAGCGCCCCGTCGGCCTGGCCGTCCACCAGCAGGGGTAAGATGGCTTCATACCGGTCCACGGCATGGGTCAGCCTCAGCTCCCGGTCGGCGGTCAGGCTGGCCAGATAGCGGCGGGACAGGGGGCTGCGGTCCAGGTCCAGCACCGCCAGGCTGAGCTGGTGTACCTCAAAGGAAAAGATGTAGGAGAGCAGAAAAAGCAGGAAGGCCGGTGAGAGGGTGACCAGGAAGAGGTGACGCGGATCGCGGCTGATGTGCAGCATCTCCTTGCGCACAATGGCTGCCGTGCGACGCAGTGACATCATGGAGCAGACTCCTCAACGGTCGGGATCGGCAGGTGGAAAGAGCGGCTTACAGAGCCGGAACGTCACTCCAGGTCGCCCAGCTCATAGAGGACGGCCGCGGCCGCGGCCAACCCGGCTGTCTCGGCGCGGAGGATGCGCCGTCCCAGTGTCAACGGGGCCAGGCCATAGTGTCGGGCCAGGGCCACTTCATCGCGGGTAAAGCCCCCTTCGGGCCCGATGAACAGGTGGATGGTGAACGGTGGCCAACGCCGTTGATGACCCGGCGGGGGGGTGCGCAGCAGGTCGCGCAGATTAGCTTGCCCTTCCTCCTCCCAGGGGATCAGCGCCAGTCCGCCGGCCTGCCTGGCCCGTTCGCACGCCTGGGGAAAGAGCACCGCCGACCGCAGCACCGGCTTTCGCCCTCGACGGGCCTGCTCCGCCGCCTCCTGAATGATCCGCTCCCAGCGGGGGCGCTTGTTCTCCACCGCTGTCAGGTCCGAGACCACACACCGCTCGGCGATCAGCGGTATGAACTCGACCACCCCCAGCTCGGTGCCCTTTTGCAGGACAAACTCAAAGTGGTTGCTCTTGAGCACCCCCTGGTAGAGGCTGATCTTGGTCCGGGGTTCGCCGCCGGCCAGCCGCCGGTGCAGCACTTCACCGGTCACGGCCTGTCGCTCCACGGTCACCAGCCGCACCTCGATCTCCCAGCCAGAGTTGTCGAGGATGATCACCTCCTGGCCGGGGCGCAGGCGCAACACGCGGGCCATCTGATGGGCCTGCGGGCCGGTGATGGTCACCGAGTTGCCCTGAATCCAATCGGATGGAATGAAAAAACGGTGCATCACTCCTCGCCCCTTTGTGCCACCAGCAGTACCCAATCGTTCTCCTGGACCCGCTCGATGACCTGCAAGCCGTGAGCCTGAAACGCCTGGGTCACTTCCGCTTCCTGGCTATCAATCAACCCGGCGGCGATCAGCCGCCCGCCGGGTGCGAGTCGGGCTGCCAGGGCCGGGGCCATGCCGGTGATCACCGGGGCCAGGATGTTGACCAGGATCAGGTCGAACTGGCCGACAGCCAACAGGTCCAACGGTCCCTGGGCTACAAAGTGCAGGGGCACAGCCTCCCCGCCGGGCAGCGAGCCGTGCCGCACGGTGACGATGGCAGCCACGTCGTTGCGGGCTACATTTTCCCTGGCCACAGCGACGGCCAGAGGGTCGGCATCCAGGGCCAGCACGGCCTGCGCGCCCTGTCTGGCAGCCGCAATGGCCAGCACCCCTGAGCCGGTCCCCACGTCCAGCACGGTGCAACCCGGCACCAGATGCCTCTCCAATGCTTGAAGGCAAAGGCGGGTGGTGGGGTGGAGCCCTGTGCCAAAGGCCATCCCCGGCTCCAGGCGGAGAACCACTTCGCCGGGGAGCGGGGCATACTCTTCCCAGGCCGGGACGATAACGGTGCGCCGTCCAATCCGTTGGCAGTGGTAGTGCCGCTTCCAGGCTTCGGCCCAATCCTCCTCTCGAAGCGAGCGGATGACCGGTTCGGGGATGGGATAGAGCTGCCTCAGGTGCCACAGCCCCTCCTCCAGCCGCTGCCGCCCCTGGTCGGCCGTGCCATCCAGGGGCAGATAGGTCTTGACGATCACCCGGGTGGGTGGGGGCAGTGCCGGCAGCTCATGCTCCAGGCAGTCGGCGGGGACCTCGACGGCTACTCCGCCTTGGCCATGCTGCCCAAAAAGCCGAGCCACGGCTTCGGCTGCTTCGCCGTCGGTCTCGACGCTGATTTCAAGCCAATTCAACCTCGATTCCCCCGTTGATGGCAGTTTGCACGATGCACAATTGGCGTCGCTTCCGCTCAAACTCTTGCGGCGTGTAGCACAGCGCATCGAACCCTTCATCGGCGGTCCAGAGATCATAGAGGACAAGCCCCCGCTGGATGAATGGCTTGCCCTCGAAATCCTCTGAAACGATGATAAAATCATAGTCGCTGGTGATCAGATGGTCGCCCCGTGCCCGTGAACCAAACAGGATCAGTTTCTCCAGGTGGAGCACCTTGCTCAGCCGTTGTGCAAACTCGACCACCACAGGGTCAACCGGTAGCCGATTTTCCCTCTTGTCCGTCATCCGGTCTCCCACTCCAGGTGCTCCCTGACCCAGGCCACCACCTGCCGTGCATCGGTCAGGTGCATGGTGCTGGTTTCTTCATCATACATCTGGGCCGGGATGCCGTTAGCAGCATCCGGATAACGGGTGGTGACGTAGGCCAGGTTCAGCCGCCGCAGGGCCGACATCAGAGGGGACGACGCTCCCACCGCCTGTCCCAAAGTTGGCAGGGTATGGGTGGGCGGTGCTGGCTGGCGTTGGCGCTCAATAAACAGAGCTTTGACCGCCTTCTCTGCTGCCTGTTGGCAGAAAAAGGCACAGGCATAGTGCCGTCCGGCCTCGGCCAGCATCTCGGCCGTGTGTAGATCCTCTATCGCCTGTTGCCACCAACTGGCTGACTCTTCACGCATGATCGTCTCCCTCTTGGAGCCTATCCGAGATAGGTGGAGGACAGCCTTTCCAGGCAGGCTGGAAAGCCTGCCTTACAGTTTTTCGGACAGGCACTTAGCCTGTCCGGAACCCTGCCGCAGGTTCTGACAACCTGGAGGAGGATGACACTTCCCCTGGTTTTTCGGACAGGCTGTTATCCGCCTCGGCAGGCGGCCTGCCTCACGCGCCAAACGCTTCCTTGACCCGGTCAAAAAAGTTCTTTTCCGGCTCCTGGATGACCTCTTTGCCCAGGGTCTTGCCCAGCTCCCGCAGCAGTTCTTTCTGTTTCGGCGTTAATCGGGTAGGGGTCAGGACGCGGACCACGACCAGCTGGTCGCCACGGCCGTTGCGGCGCAGATAGGGTACCCCCTTGCCCCGCAGGCGAAACAGCTCGCCGGTCTGGGTGCCGGGCGGGATGGTCAGTTCTTCGTCGCCGTCGAGGGTGGGGACGAGGATCCGGTCGCCAAGGGCGGCCTGGGCAATGTTGATGCCCAGCTCCATGATGATGTCGTTCTCCTGGCGGTGGAAGTAGGGATGGGGCTTGACGTGGACCACGACGTACAGATTGCCGGGCGGGCCACCCCGTGTTCCCGGCTCCCCCTCGCCAGCCAGTCGGATGCGGGTATTCTCGTCCACCCCGGCCGGGATTTTGACCAGGATAGGTCGTTCCACCTGGACCACCTTCTGGCCCCGGCATTGGGTGCAGGGGGTGGTGACGATTTCCCGCTCACCATGGCAGCGGGGGCAGGTGGTCACCTGGATGAAGGAGCCCAGGAAGGTCTGTTGCTGGCGACGCACCTCGCCGGTGCCGTTGCACTGTGGGCAGCGCAGAGGCTGGGTGCCCGGTTCGGCTCCGCTGCCCTGACACTGGGGACAGGTTTCATGGCGGGGAACGACGATCTCTTTTTCGCAGCCAAAGATCGCTTCTGCAAACTCGATCGTCAGGTCATAGCGCAGGTCTGCACCCCGGGCGGGTCCCTGACGGGCAGCCGGGCCGGCCCTCATCCCACCGAAAAAGCTCTCGAACAGGTCCTCGAAGCCGCCGAAGCCAAAGTCGCCAAAGCCTCCAAAACCGGCCTGGGGTCCGGCATGGCCAAAGCGGTCGTACATGGCCCGCTTTTCCCGGTCAGAGAGGACCTCGTAGGCTTCGTTGATCTCCTTGAAGCGAGCCTCGGCGTCGGGGCTCTTGTTCACGTCGGGGTGGTACTGACGGGCCAGGCGACGGAACGCCTTTTTGATCTCCTCCTCCGTCGCCTGCCGATCAACCCCCAGGACGGTGTAATAATCTCGCTTGGCGCTCATCTTGTACCATGTTCGATTTGACCTCACCCCTACCCCCTGGCCCGGAAGAGGGTTGGGGGATGGGGTGAGGTCTTAGGCCTGTGTATACTCCCCTTCGACTACATCTTCATCGCCGCCAGGGGGTGGACCGTAGCCTCCGCTGCCGGGGGGCGGAGAGCCGGGTCGCTGGTACATCGTGGCGCCAACCCTTTGCAGCGATTCGGACAGCTCCTGCATGGTGCGGCGGAGATAGGCCACATCCTGGCCCTGGAGGGCCGAACGACAGGCGGCGATCTTGCCCTCGACTTCGCTCTTGAGATGGGTCGGCACCTTGTCACCCTGCTCGCGCAGCAGCTTCTCGGCCTGGTAGATGAGCGAGTCGGCGTTGTTGCGCGTTTCGACCTCCTCCCGTCGTTTCTGGTCTTCCTGGCGATGGCGCTCGGCCTCCTTGACCATCCGTTCCACCTCCTCCTTGCTCAGCCCGCTGGAGGCGGTGATGGTGATGGACTGGGCACGGCCGGTGGCCTTGTCCTCGGCCGAAACGTGGAGGATGCCGTCGGCGTCAATGTCGAATGTCACCTCGATCTGGGGGATGCCCCGGGGCGCGGGCGGGATGCCGTCCAGGATAAAGCGGCCCAGTGTTTTGTTGTCGGCGGCCATGGGGCGCTCGCCCTGCACCACGTGGATTTCCACCTGCGTCTGACCGTCGCTGGCGGTGGAAAAGATCTGACTCTTTTTGGTGGGGATGGTGGTGTTGCGCTCAATGAGGGGCGTGGCCACCCCGCCCAAGGTCTCGATGCTCAGGGTCAGCGGGGTCACATCCAGCAGCAACACATCCTTCACCTCTCCCTTCAGCACGCCGGCCTGGATGGCCGCGCCCAGGGCCACCACCTCATCGGGGTTGACGCCCTTGTGCGGCTCCTTGCCAAAGAAGCGGCGCACCGCCTCCTGAACAGCCGGCATGCGGGTCATACCGCCCACCAGGATCACCTCATCAATATCGGCCTGCACCATCTTGGCATCTTTCAACGCCTGCTGGCAGGGGCCGATCGTCTTCTGGATCAGATCGTCCACCAACTGCTCCAGTTTGGCCCGGGTGAGTTTCATCTGCAGGTGCTTGGGGCCGCTGGCGTCGGCGGTGATGAACGGCAGGTTGATCTCGGTTTCCAGCACCGATGACAGCTCAATCTTGGCCTTTTCCGCTGCCTCCTTCAGCCGTTGCAGGGCCATGCGGTCCTGTCGCAGGTCAATGCCCTGTTCCTTTCTGAACTCATCGGCCACCCAGTTGATGATCCGCTGGTCAAAGTCGTCGCCGCCCAGGAAGGTATCGCCGTTGGTCGAGAGCACCTCGAACACCTCGTCGCCCACATCCAGGATGCTGATGTCGAAGGTGCCACCGCCCAGATCATAGACGGCGATCTTTTGGTCCACCTTCTTGCCCAACCCGTAGGCCAGGGCCGAGGCGGTCGGTTCGTTGATGATGCGCAACACGTTCAGGCCGGCGATTTTGCCCGCGTCCTTGGTGGCCTGACGCTGGCTGTCGTTAAAGTAGGCCGGCACGGTAATGACCGCCTCGACCACCGGTTCGCCCAGGTAGGCCTCGGCGTCCTGTTTGATCTTTTGCAGGATCATGGCCGAGATTTCGGGCGGTGAATAGATCTTGCCTCCCATCTCCACCCAGGCATCGCCGTTGGGCTGTTCCAGGATCTTGTAGGGCAGCACCCGCCGTGCCTTGACCACCTCCGGATCGTGATATTTGCGGCCCATCAGCCGCTTGATGGAAAAGATGGTGTTGTCAGGATTGGTGATGGCCTGGCGGCGGGCCACCTGTCCCACCATCCGCTCCCCTGTTTTGGGGTTCACCGCCACGACCGAGGGGAACAGCCGTCCCCCCTCTGAACTGGGGATGATCGTCGGTTCGCCGCCCTCCATGACGGCGCACACCGAGTTGGTTGTACCCAGGTCAATGCCGACAATTCGCGCCATGATTTCATCTCCTTCCCAATCAGAGATTCGATATTAGATAGTGGGCTCAACTTCGGCCTCTGCCTCACCTTCGGGTGCAGGGGGAGGCCCGGACGAGACGCGGACCATGCTGGGGCGCAACACCTGATCGCCCAGGCGGTAGCCCCGTTGTAACTCGCTGATGATATGGCCCTCCGGCACAGTGTCTGAAGGTTCGTGGGTGATCGCCTGGTGCAGGAGGGGGTCAAAGGGCTGGCCCTCCGCTTCGATCGGCGTCACCCCTTCCTGTTCCAGCAGCATTTGCAGCTTGCGCTGGATCAAGAGCACCCCCCCGATCCAGGTCAGGCCCGACAGGTTGGAGGGCAGGGTCGCAAAAGCCCGTTCCAGGTCATCCACAATCGGCAACAGGCGGGCCAGCACATAGGCTTTGGCGTTGGCATAGGCTTGCTCCTGCTCCCGCTCGAACCTCTTGCGGGCGTTGGCCAGCTCGGCTCTGGCCCGCCGCCAGCCATCCAGATATTCCGCTTCTCTGGCTTTTGTTTCTTCCAACTGTTGTTTTAACGCCGTCAGTTCATCCGCTTCCCCGGCCGGTGCCGCTGCCTCCTCCGGCACCTCCTCAGGAAGCTCCGGTTGAGATTCAACAGCCTCCTCCACCACGCGGTTCTGTTCGTCTGTCATGTTTCCGCTCCTCACGATTGACGATTGGTCATTGCTCACCGGCCCCGCCATATAGCTCGCGGAACAGATCGCTCAACAGCCCGGCCACGTAGCGTACCGTCGAGATGGCGCGGTTGTAGGGCATGCGCATGGGCCCCATCACGCCCAGTGCCCCGGTCGCCCCGGTCACGCCATAGGGCGAGACCACCAGGCTGCACTCTCTCAACTCCTCCCAACGCCCTTCGCCGCCGATAATGACCTGGACGCCGCCGACCGCCAGCATTTCGGTCAGCAACTTTTCCAGCAGGGTTTTATCCTCCAACACGCGGATCACCTGGCGGGCGCTTTCCGGCCCGCTGAATTCAGGCTGGTGCAGGATGTTGATCAGCCCATCGCGGTAAAGGTCCAGGGCGGCCTGGTCGTCCACCCGTTTCATGACCTCCGCCACCATGTCCAGGATCTGTTGTTCAAAGGCGCCCACCTGGTGGCGGCTGGCTGCCACGCGCGAGGCCGAAGCGCCGATGCACAGGTCGTTCAGGCGGTTGGCTATCTGGGTGAGGGTGTCCTGGCTCAGCGGTTCCTCCAGGGCGACCATCCGTTGGCGGACAACCCCCCCTTCCAGCACGACGATCAACAGAGCCATCGTCTCGTGGATCGAGATCAGGTCTACATGGCGGAGATAGCTCTGGTCGGTGCGGGGGCTGGTGACCACCGCTGCCGACTGGGCCGTGCGGGCCAGCACCGAGGCGGCCAGCCGCATCCACTGCTCCAGGTCCACGCCCACCTGGTGGAACTGGTGGCGGATGGTCCGCTGCTCCTCCAGGGGCAACTGCGACTCGCTCATCAGGCGCTCGACGAAATAGCGGTAGCCCTGCTCGGTGGGTACGCGCCCGGCCGAGGTGTGGGGATGGGTCAGGTAGCCCCTTTCCTCCAGCAGGGCCATCTCATGGCGAATGGTCGCCGAGCTGACCCCCAGGCCATACCCCTCGATGGTCCTGGAGCCGACCGGCTGGGCGGTGGCAATATATTCCCGGACCACCAGGCCCAGGATCAATTGTTGGCGCGCCGTTAACTCGCTCATCCCTTCCCTGACCACGGTTCAGGCCGTGGAGTATCTGGACAGGCTGTTAGCACTCTGGCTGTTTGAGTGCTAACAGCCTTCTGC
Organism: Anaerolineae bacterium; assembly: GCA_034434895.1. Taxonomy (GTDB): domain Bacteria; phylum Chloroflexota; class Anaerolineae; order JAAYZQ01; family JAAYZQ01; genus DAOTXL01. The sequence continues at coordinate 7,017 of DAOTYI010000265.1, read as the reverse complement.
CCACATCATACCACGAAGCGCATCGGCTGTCAAGAAAAGAAAGCCAGGAGTCAGGCAGGGGGCAGGGAGGTAGTTTTGAGCGGGGTGGGTCAGGAGTGGCGGTGGCCGTTGCCTTCCGTCCGGGTAGGGGCCTTCTGTGGCCCGGAACAGCGCTGATCGGGCAGGCAGCGCAGCAGGACGGTCCGGCGGGGCAGCTCTCCCACCGCCGACTTGAGTTGCAGAGCGCGTGCTTCCCGCAGGGCAGCCACCACCCGCTGGCTATCAGGGTGGAGGGCGTAAACCTGCCGCAGGGAGTCCATCCGCTCGCCGGGGTCGGTCGCCAGGCGGGCCAGCCACAGCCAGGCTTCCTCTTCCTCAGGACAGACAGCCAGGATCCAGCGCAGAAAGCGCCTGGCCCGTGCCGACTGTCCACGCCGGATGGCGGCCTCTGTTTCCTGCCACCAGCGGGCCAGTTGCCCGGCAATCTCCTCCCCCGATTTCGGAGAAGCTCCATCCACCGCCATAGCTCGTCACTCCATGATCCTGGAGTGCCCGGCACCTGCATCGTGACGCCGATGGCACCCCCGGTCAATTCCACTATATCCGATCTCCCGCACGAATTCAATGCCCCCCAGGGATGAAATCTGCGGCTGCCAGGGGACCCCAGGGCCTACTCCCTGCCATCAGCAGCGCAGGCTTGAGCCTGGGTTTCATTTGCCGATCGGCAGGGTCTGTGCTATACTTGATTTGACAATGTTAGATTCGACCTCACCCCTACCCCTGGCCCCCTTCCGGGGTTGGAGGATGGGGGGAGGTCGGCCTTGATGTCATCTCACACACCCTCAGACCGGATGGGGTGTGCCGGTGAGGGTCGGGCACCGGTTCCCGGCCGGGATGAAGGGGGTGGATGAAAAAAACACAAACAGGAGGAAAACGTGTCGAAAATTACCATGAAAGCGCTCCTGGAAGCGGGAGTGCACTTTGGTCACCGTACCCAGCGGTGGAACCCCAAGATGAAGCCGTTCATCTTTACCGAACGGAACGGCATTCACATCCTTGACCTGCAGCAAACCATTGTCCGCCTGGAACAGGCCTACAACCTGGTGCGGGATACCGTCGCCGGGGGCGGCACCATTGTCTTTGTGGGCACCAAAAAGCAGGCCCAGGAGAGCATCGCCCTGGCGGCTCAAAGCTGTGGGATGCCCTACGTCAACCAACGCTGGCTGGGCGGCACCCTCACCAACTGGCAGACGATCCGACAGCGGATCGGCTACCTGTTGGAACTGGAACAACGGCGGGATACAGGCGATTTTGAACGCCTGCCCAAGAAGGAGGCCCTGAAGCTGGAGCAGTTGATCGTCAAGCTGAACCAGCGGCTGGGTGGCCTGAAGAGCATGACCCGCCTTCCCAGCCTGCTCTTTGTGGTGGATGTCCGCCGCGAGGCCATTGCCGTCAAAGAGGGCAACATCCTCAACATCCCGGTCATGGCCATGGTGGACACCAACTGCGATCCCGACCCGGTCACCTACATCATCCCCTCTAACGACGATGCGATCCGCGCCATCAAGCTGATTGTCAGCTACATCGCCGAGGCAGCCAACGAAGGGTTGCAGGTCCGCCAGACGTTGAGGGCCGACGAAGAGGTGGAGGAGGATGAAAAGTACCTGGGGGCTGCGACCCTGGCCAAGCTGCGGGGCAAGGCCTTTGAGTTCGAAGAGGAAGAGGAATTTGACGAAGACCTGGACGAGTTTGAAGAATAAGAGGGTAGCAAAGTGGCAGACATTACCGCTCAAATGGTGAAGGAGCTGCGGCAGGCGACCGGGGCCGGCGTGCTGGACTGCAAACAGGCCCTGGAACTCCACGACGGCGATTTCGACCGGGCCGTGGCCTATCTTCGGGAAAAGGGGATGGTGGCCGCGGCCAAACGGGCCGCACGCGAAGCCAGAGAAGGTCTCATCGGCCATTATATCCACGCCGGAAGCCGGGTAGGGGCCCTGGTCGAGGTGAACTGTGAAACCGATTTTGTAGCCCGCACCGACCAGTTCCAGGAACTGGCCCATGACCTGGCCATGCAGGTGGTGGCAGCCAGGCCGTTGTACCTGTCAACGGCCGATCTGCCGGCCGGAGCCTTCGCCGCCTGGCTCCACGAAAATGACGCCGATTGTGGTCGCTATCCTTCGCCGGCTGACATCCCCACCGATCTTTTGGAGCAGAAAAAGGACAGCTACCGCAAGTTTCAGGAAGAGGTCTGTTTGCTGGAGCAACCCTTTATCAAGGACCCTTCGATCACGGTGGCCGAGTTGGTCCAGCAGAGGAATGCGCTGTTGGGGGAAAATATCGTCGTGCGGCGCTTTGTCCGGTTCGAAGTCGGTGGCTGATCGGCCACCGACTTTTCTGCAGGCCAGGAGGCAGCGATGGGGGTGATCAGCTACCGGCGTGTTCTGCTCAAACTGGGTGGAGAGGCGTTGGCCGGCCCCACCGGTTGGGGCATTGATCCCGATATGGCGACTCAGGTGGCGCTCAAGATCAAGCAGATCAGGGAGCTGGAGGTCGAAATCGCCATTGTCCTGGGGGCCGGCAACATCTGGCGGGGGCAGAGCGGCCTGGAACATGGCATGGAACGCTCCACCGCCGATCATATGGGGATGCTGGCCACTGTGATCAATGCCCTGGCCCTGGCCGATGCCCTGGAACGGATCGGATTGGTGCCTCGCGTGCAGACCGCCATCGAGATGCGGGCCGTGGCTGAACCCTACATCCGCCTGCGGGCCATCCGCCATCTGGAAAAGGGCCGGGTGTTGATCCTGGGGGCCGGCACGGGCAACCCCTACTTTACCACCGACACCGCCGCAGCGCTTCGGGCTATGGAGATTGATGCCGACCTGCTGATCAAAGCCACCAAGGTAGATGGCGTCTATGCGGAAGACCCGCTGCTCAATCCCCAGGCCCGGCGCTTCGATCATCTGACCTATATTGACGCTCTGAACCTGGGCATCAAGGTGCTCGACTCGACAGCCATCACGCTGTGCATGGACAACCACCTGCCGATCGTCGTCCTGGACCTGTGGCAACCTGACGCACTGCAAAAGGCGATCTCCGGCCAGCCGGTGGGGACCATCATCAGCCATTGAGCAGGAAAAAGGAGAGCCCATGATTGACGAGGTGTTGGACGAGCTGCGGCAGCGCATGGAAAAATCGGTCGAGGTGTTGCAGGAAGACCTGCTGGGCATCCGCACCGGGCGGGCATCACCGGCGTTGGTGGAAAAGCTGCCGGTGGAATACTATGGGGTGCTGACCCCCCTCAACCAGGTGGCAGGCATCGCCGTCCCGGAGCCGCGCCTGCTGGTCATCCGGCCGTGGGACCCGGCAGCCCTGCCGGCCATCGAGCGGGCCATCCTCAAGTCGGACCTGGGCCTGACTCCGGTCAATGATGGCAAATTGATCCGCCTCCATGTCCCCCGCCTGACCGAAGAGCGACGGCGGGAACTGGTCAAGGTGGTGGCCAGACGGGTAGAGGAAGCGCGGGTGGCCATCCGCAACCTGCGGCGCGATGCGCTCAAGGATCTCCAGGAGTTTGAGAAAGAAAAGATGATCTCGGAGGATGACTTTTTCCACGGCAAGGATGAGGTGCAAAAGCTCACCGACGAGTTCATTGCCCGGATTGACGAAATCGGCAGGCATAAGGAAGAAGAGGTGATGGAGATCTAGAAGAGTGGTGAAAAATCTCCTTTTTTCACCGCCGGGCACGCAGAGAACGCAGAGGAATCATAAAGTCCTCTGCGGCCTCTGCGGTGCAGGCCGGGACTTCCTGGCCGCGGGGAAGGGGTTGAGGGGATGCTGTGTGCCTGCCTCAACCCCTTTTGCTATCGGCCTGATACCCGGCATGTGGAAGGGATGAAGGGACAGGAATGGAAGAGAAGGAACTGACGGTCGTTCCTCGCCATGTGGCGATCATCATGGACGGCAACGGCCGCTGGGCCAGGGCACGGGGGCTGCCCCGGCTGGCCGGCCACCGGGCCGGGACAGAAAACCTCCGCCCCATTTTGGAAGCCAGCGCCGAGTTCGGCATCGAAATCCTGACCATCTGGGCCTTTTCGACGGAGAACTGGACCCGCCCGGAAACGGAGGTCAGGGGGTTGTTGCGCATCCTGGAGGAGATGATCCGGCGTGAGTTGCAGGAACTGCATAAGCAGGGGGTGCAACTGCGTCACCTGGGCCGCCTGGACCGGCTGCCTCCCCGACTGCAGAAACAGGTCCGCCAGGCCATCGAGCTGACCAAACACAACAGCCGCATCGTGCTCAACGTGGCCTTTGACTATGGCGGGCGGGCCGAGATCGTGCAGGCGGTACAGCGCATCCTCCGGGATGGCATCCCCGCCGACCAGGTGGATGAGGCCCTCCTGTCGCGCTATATGTACACCGCCGGCCAGCCGGACCCCGATCTGATCATCCGCACCGGCGGCGAGTTGCGCACCAGCGGCTTTATGCTGTGGCAGTCGGCCTATAGCGAGTATTACATCACCCCTACCTTCTGGCCCGACTTTGGCCGGGAGGAACTGTATCAGGCCCTGGTCGCTTTCAGCCAGCGGGATCGTCGCTTCGGTGGGATCAAAGACGACTATGGCGGATAGATCGGCCGGCCCCGAACCGGTGGGGAGGCGATCATGTTCAAGACCCGTCTGTTGAGCGCGGCGGTGCTGATCCCCCTGGTGGCCGGGTTGGTTTACGCCGGGGGGTGGGTGCTGGCCGCAGCCCTGTGGCTGGTGGCGGTGCTGGCTGCCTGGGAACTCTTCCGCCTGATGCAGCCGGCCGGCTACCGACCGTCGCCGGCCTCCTGTGCGGTCGTGATGGCCGCGTTGCTGGCCTCGGCTCGCTTCCCCCGGCTGCACCTCACCGGCCTGGTGCTGACCGGAGCGGTCATGGGCACCCTCACCTGGCAACTGTTGCGTCCGCCGGAGGGCCAGCCCACTCAGAGCTGGGCGCTGACATTGGGGGCAGCCCTGTGGTTGGGCTGGCTCCTCAGCCACTTTGTCCTGTTGCGGGACCTGTCCGCGCCCTGGGGGTTGGGCCCCGGCACCCGTTGGCTGGCGGTGGCCATCCTGTCTACCTGGATCAACGACACGGCTGCCTATCTGGTGGGCAAGGCCATCGGCCGGCACCTCTGCGCCCCTTACCTCAGCCCCAAGAAGACGTGGGAGGGTACCATCGGCGGCTGGATCGGCGGGGTGGCTGCTACGGCGCTGCTGAGCGGTTGGCTGGTGGACCTGCCCTGGCTCCACGGCCTGGCGTTGGGCGCGCTGGTGGCGACCGCCGCTCCCCTGGGTGACCTGGCCAAGTCTATGGTCAAACGGCAGATGGGTGTCAAGGATTTCAGCGCCCTCATCCCCGGCCATGGCGGCATGTTTGACCGCATTGACAGCCTGCTGTTCGTCGTGCCGGTGGTGTACTATTACGCGACCCTGGTAGCCCAGGCTTAAGCCTGGGCCACGTCTGCCCTGGTAGCCCAGGCTTAAGCCTGGGCCACTCTGAGCGCAGGTGTGCCATGAAACAAAGAATTCGAGCGATCTGGTGGGTAGCCGCTCTGGCCCTGATGACCATCCTGGGCCTGACAGCAGGGGTGAGGGCCGGGGACCCGGTGGGGATCGCCGTGGACGGCGTGATCGAGGCGACCTATGGCCCGCCGGTAGCCAGTGATCCGCCTGGCGATGGCAATGGCAATCCGGTCATGGACCTGCTGGACCTGTACATCACCGAGGATGCCGACAATTTTTACTTTGCCTTCACCATCAACGCCGATGTGACGGCGGTCAACTGGGGCAAGTATGTCATCTACCTCGATACCACGGGCGATGCCACCGGTGCGCCGGACGATGCCTGGACACGCAACGTCATCGTCCATGACCCCCACAAGCCGGAGTATGGTCTCTATTCCTGGGTGGACTGTACCTACGGTCCCAACTGCACCCAGTTCTGGGCCTGGGATGGCAGTTGGGGGCAATTCGGCACGCTGGACGGCGCGGCGCTGAGCAGCAACGGCATCACCTCCACTCTGGAGTGGCGCATCGCCAGGTGGCGGGTGGGCGACCCGGCTGAGTTTTGGTGCGAGGTGTGGAGCACCGGCGGGAGCAGCCACGACAACGCTCAGGACACCATCAACGACCACCGGGTGTATGCTTATGGCCGCAAACTGGACGACGATGTGGCCCTGGTCATCCTCAATGCCTCGCCCCAGAGCCACGACGTGACCCTGCCTCTGGCCGGCTACCTGCCCGATGGCACGCTGTTGCGCGACGCCCTGGATGGAGGGGCGGCCTACACCGTCGTCGGTGGCCGGCTGACGGTGCCAGGGGTGGCGGGGCGGTGGGGCAGCCTGCTTCTGTTGCCCTCCAACCTGGCCGGTTCGAGCAAAGAGGTGGCGCCGCCGGCCGTCGAACCGGGCGGCCGGCTGACCTATAGCCTGAACCTGCGCAACGACGGGCCGGGCCGGGCAACGGTCGTCCTGACCGACCTTCTGCCTGCCGGGATAGAAGTGATCACCCCGGCGCTGCCGGTGGAGCTGATCTACGACGCCGATGGGCATCGGCTGCTGGGACAAGAGGTGCTGTCGGCGGGAGGGGCCCTGCTCTGGCAGGTGCCGGCCCGCGCCCGTGCCGACGCGCCGGCCGGGGTGGCGACCAACACCCTGTGGCTGGAGGATGGCCTGGGGACAGTCCTCAGCCGCACCGCCGGGGTGACGATTCTGCCCCGGCCAACCTTCCGCTCCGTCTATCTGCCGGTCATCCTCAAGGACCATGAGTAGAACAGACGCCAGGCTCCTGCCTTTCCGCTTTGACACCGGCCCGGCCTTGTGTTATACTCAAAAAAACAGGGATGGTTCAAAATTGGTTGACACTCTTGGGGCCGAAGGCCTTCATCGCCCCTCCCCTCCCTTGGTCCCCCCTCTCCCTCTGGCCTTGCGGCCAGGGGAGAGGGGGGATCAGGAAGGGGTTTTGCAGGGGGCGGCGAAGCCGCCCGCCGCACAACCCCTCCTCTCACCCC
>DAOTYI010000264.1:0-7466 GCA_034434895.1 Anaerolineae bacterium | reverse complement strand
CTGTTCCGGTAAAAATTCCTTGTGCTTTCAGTATCCTCGGTCGGATCGAGCGGGATGCAACATTGAATGGAAGGGGGTAGTATGCGAGAGTTATGGGTACTTTCAGTATCCTCGGTCGGATCGAGCGGGATGCAACCCAACTTCCGGGCTGTCTGGAACAGCCCGTTTCGTTCGATTTTTAAGGTACTTCTCCCTGGCGTACAGGTGCTCCGCCGGGGGGGCCGTTCGCAAATCGTTTTTTGCGCCAAAACCCCGCCGATTTGCGAACGGACCCGGGCGCCTGCCCCCCTTATACCACACTTTGGTCCAATATGCAAATTTGGGACCTGTGCGATCAGTTTCCAATTCACCGCCGGGCACGCCGAGAGCGCAGAGATTTTTCGACCTGCCCACCCTTCTCTGCGATCCCGGCGGTGAAAATGGCGTAGGGTCAGGCACCAGGGGCGCCGCTCACCAGCGCCCGCAGCCCTGCCTCGTCAATCACCTTCACCCCCAGTTTCTGCGCCCGCTCCAGCTTGGAACCGGCCTTCTCGCCGGCGACCAGGTAGTCGGTTCTGCTGCTCACCGCCCCGCTCACCCTGCCGCCGTGGGCCTGGATGAATTCGGTAGCCTGCTCCCGGCTCATGGTCGGCAGCGTGCCGGTGAGGACAAAGGTCAGCCCGGCCAGCGGCTGCGGACCGGCGGCCCTGGCCCTCTCCATCCAGGTGCGCACCCCGGCCGCCTTCAGTTTGTCCAGCACCCGGCGGTTGCTCTCCCGGCCAAACCAGGTGGCGATGCTTTCGGCCAGCTTGGGACCGATGCCGGGGATCTGTTGCAGCTCCTCGACCGAAGCCCCGGCCAGCGCCTCCAGGGAGCCGTACCGGTCAATCAGCGTCTCGGCCACAGCGCTGCCCACGCCGCGAATGCCCAGTGCCGTCAGCAGCCGGACCGGACCCCGTCCCTTGCTGGCCTCGATGGCCGCCAGCAGGTTGCTCACCCTCTTCCCGGCAAACCCCTCCAGCCGCAGAAGCTGCTCAGCCGTCAGGGAATAGAGGTCGGCCACATCGCGGATCAGCCCCTGTTCGACAAACAGTTCGGCCTGTCGCGTGCCCAAGCCCTCAATCTCCATCGCCCCCCGGCTGACAAAATGCTCTACACTCCGCACCAGTTGGGCCGGACAGGCGGCGTTGACGCAGTAGTACGCCACCTCCCCCGCCGGGTGCTCCACCGCTTCGCCGCAGACGGGACAGCGGTCGGGCATCTGCCACGGCCTGGTGTCCGGCGGCCGCAGCTCCGGCACCGGCCCCAACACCTGCGGGATCACCTGGCCGGCGCGTTTGACAACCACCATGTCCCCCTCGCGGATGTCCCGCCCGGCGATGTAATCGGCGTTGTGCAGGGTGGCGCTGCTGACCGTCACCCCGCCGATGCGCACCGGCTCCAGCTCGGCGGCCGGGTTCAGGCTGCCGGTGCGGCCCACGTTGATCGCGATCCGCTTCAGGCGGGTGACCGCTTCAGGGGCCGGATATTTATAGGCGATTGCCCAGCGCGGCGCGTTGCCCACCGCCCCCAGCCGCTCCTGCGTGGCCAGGTCGTCAATCTTGATCACCAGCCCGTCGGCCTCAAAGTTGAGGGTGTGCCGCACCTTCTCCCAGGAGACGACATACTCCACCACCTCCTCAAAATCGGGAAAGCGCCGGTTCAGGGTGCTGACCGGGAAGCCGAGTTGCCGCAGATAGTCCAACGCCGCCCACTGGCTCTCCAGGGCCGGGCCACCCTCCAGCTCCACCACCTGATAGCAGAACAGGCTGAGGGGCCGCGAGGCGGTGATGGCCGGGTCCAGCACCCGCAGGCTGCCGGCCGCCGTGTTGCGCGGATTGGCGTAGGTCCTTTTGCCCAGCGCCTCCTGCTGCCGGTTGAATGCCTCAAAGGCGTCAATCGGCATGTAGGCTTCCCCCCGCACCACCAGCCGCCCCGGCGCGCGGAGCTCACCGGTCGCCACAACCGGCACCCGCAGCGGCAGGGCCTTGATCGTGCGCAGATTGGGGGTGATCTCTTCGCCGCGCAGGCCATCCCCCCGCGTGGCCCCCAGGGTAAAGAGGCCGTCGGTGTAGTGCAGCACCACCGTCAGCCCGTCAATCTTGGGTTCGACCACATAGGCCGGTTCGGGGAACCCGTCGGGCAGCAGCCGCAGAAAACGGTCGCGCCAGGCACGCAGCTCCTCGGGGTTGAAGGCGTTTTGCAGGCTGAGCATGGGGCGGGGATGCTCCACGGCGGTGAACTCCTCCCGTGGCTCGCCCCCCACCCGTTGCGTCGGCGAATCGGGGGTGACCAGCTCTGGATGGGCAGCCTCCAGCTCCTGGAGCTCCCGGTAGAGGGCATCGTAGGCGGCGTCAGAGATGACCGGGTCGTCCAGCACATAGTAGCGATAGCTGTGGTAGCGTATCTGCTCACGCAATTCTTCGATCCGTCGTGCCACGTCCATGGCCTGAACCTCCTTTGTGGTCCCGAACGGCTCCGGGCTTATTCTATCACAGATCGCCCCCAACCGGAAATCTATGGGTCCCCGGGTGTTCGAAGCAGAACGCCAGTGGGGGGCGCAAGGCTGGTGCGTTTGCAGGGCAACTGCTCGCAGCCTTCGGCTACCCGGTGCGATTTCCAATCGCCCATGCCTCAAGTTGACACATATGAGGGAAGGGGCCCAGGGAACTCGCCAACTCGCCAACTCGCCAACTCGCCAACTCGCCAACTCGCTGACCCGCCGACTCGCTGATTCGCACCCCCACCGTTTTGGCCTGCCAGGCGCCGACGGTCAGACGCACAGCCCGGCCCCCCTCGACGGCCAGCGCCCCTTGGGGTTCTTCGGCCAGGTTCAACTCCTCGGCAGCCAGGATGGGGCAGAACAGGTGCACGGTGGCCTGGACCGCTTCCCCCGTCGGGTTGTAGAAACGGACGACCAGGCGCTCCTGTCGCTCGCCCCGTTTGACGGCGCTGAGGACCAGCGTTTCCGGCTCCAGGGTCAGGAACGACAGTTCCGCGGGCAGGTTGCCGCTCAGGTCAAGCGGCTTGAGCTGTCCCCCACCCCATGCCTGCCGCAAGGCGAGAGGAGGGATCATCCCTTCCTGCTCGGTGCCCCGTCGCACATAGAGCGGTGCGCGGAAGGTGCAGGCCTGGCGGTAGATGGCCCGCCAATCGCCGGCGTGCGGGGCGATGGCATACTCGAAGGTGTGGAGGCCGGGACACTGCGCTTCAGGGGTGGGCAGGCCCGGCCCGGCGTGGCCGCTGCGGGTGAGCAGGTCGTCGCGGGAAAGGTCGCCCACGCAGCGCAGCAGGGTGACGGCCAGGGTATTGCGTCCGCCGTCGCGCAGCACCTCATACTCCGCCAGACCCCGGTTGAAAACCGCCAGCCCGGCCTGGCCGTCCGACAGGTCCACGAAATAACGCTGGTGGCGGGTGGGACAGGGCGGCTGGACCCAGCCCTCGCCGGCAGGCAGGTCAATGGGCCGCCGCAACACATCCCAGTGGCCGTCGGCGGCGGCAAAATCGGCCTGCAGATCGGTGGGGAAGCAAACGCGCAGGCGATGATCCTGGGCGCGGTTGTCTACGACGGTGCGCAGCTCCAGCCGGCGGCTGTCGTGGCGCAGGGTGACGACCGTGGTGATGGGGCAGGCCACCCGCTCCGGGCTGCGGCGCTGACGGTCGGCGGTCAGCGAGCAGGGCAGTTCCAACCTGTGGGTGATTGCCCAGGCGATTTGCAGCGGACCGGCATGGAGCAGGCGAAGGGCGGCCGGTTGCCCCAAGGTGCACACCTGCTCCGGGTGAGGGCAGGGGGAGTAATCATACTCATCGCCGGCATCCTCCTGGTCACAAAAATAGAGCAGGTCGCGGAAGCGGCGGCCTGTCTCCCTGTCCAGCAGAGAGAGTGTCCCATCGGCGCCGATTTCGACGCGCAGGTAGCGGTTCTCCATGCCGTTGGGCAACAGGTGGACGGGGTGCTCGACGGAGACCGGTTCGGGCGGCGGGCCGGGCAGGGCGTAGAGGACACGATACCCACACGGCGGCAGGTCGGCCACAGCCACCGCCAGCCGCACCCGCTGCACCGGCTCGAACCTGTTGACCTCCACCTCGGTGACGCCTGTCTGACCCAGCCGCTGCATAGGGACCCTCTGCCCGTCGGCGGTGACCAGGGAAAAGTCGCGGGCGGTTTCCTCCTCCTGGTCAAAGCTCAGCTCGATCTCAACCGTCTCGGTCCGCGACCAGGCGGTGGGGTTGAACAGCACAAAGGGCACCCCCGGCCGGGCCGTGCGGTCTATGCGGCGCATGATGGCCCGCAGCCCGTCGCGGGCCAGGGCGGAGGCTATCTGCTCGACCTGGGCAAAGCGGACCATATCCTCCCGATGGACATCATCCACACTACAGCCGCAGAGGTCGTCGTGGGGATGGTTTTGCAGCAGGGTCTGCCAGGCCAGCCGCAGGAAAGGGGCCGGATAGGGTTGCCCCAACAGCCAGGCCCAGGCGCTCAGCGGCTCGGCATAGCATTCCAGCAGGGTCTGGGCCCGCTCATTGGCCTGCTGGAGGTAAACCCGCGAGGAATAGACCCCTTGCAGGGCGTTGGCGTAGCGGCTGCGGTTGAACTCACCCTGGAAGGTGAGCAGCCCCTCACCCACCGCTGCCCGGACGCCGGCGACATACTCCGGCAGGCTGCCATGCACAATCTCCACGTCGGGGAGGACCCGGTTGGCGTGGGCGATGATCTGCGGCAGACGGGGATCGGCTTCGGTGTGATCGGTGCCGTTGAGGAGGAGCAGGGTGCTGGCCCGGCTGTGTGGCTTCAACCGCTCCACCGTCTGGCGGATGCGCTCCAGGGCCAGGTCCAGGTCAAACTCAAAGGCGCCGGGATCGCCGCCGGGCAGGGGATAGCCCAGGTTGGCCGCGTTTCCATAGCCGTCGCGCAGGTGGACCGCCAGCACCCGTGAGCCATCGGGCGCTGCCCACCAGAACTGGTCGCCCAACGCCTCCCCTTCGTCGCCCAACCCCCGCCAAAAGATCGCGGAGCCCAGGCCAAAGCCCTGCAGAATCTGGGGCAACTGGCTGATGTGGCCGAAAGGGTCGGGGGTATACCCTTCACGCATGGCGCCCCCCAATCCGGCGGCCATTTCCAGGCCCAACAGCAGGTTGCGGACCAGCGCCTCCGGGCTGGCCAGATATTCGTCGGCCAGGACGTACCAGGGGCCAACCAGCAGCCGCCCGGCGCGGATGTGCCGTTCCAGATCGGCACGCCGTTCCGGCCGGACCTCCAGATAGTCCTGCACCGGCAACATCTGCCCATCAAGGGTGAAGGAGCGAAAAGCGGGGTCGGTGTCCAGAATGTCGAGCAGGCGGTCTATCAGTCGCACCAGCCGCAGACGAAAGGCCTGGAAGGGCAGGTACCAGGCCCGGTCCCAATGGGTTTCTGAAACCAAAATGGCGGTGAACGGTTTGCTCATGGTGGTGTGTTCTCCTTACTCTGCCGGATTAACCCTGCCGAGTTCTATTGTAACCGAAAAGCAGCTTTCCGGCAAGCGGGGGGAAAGGCGCAGGTCAGCCCCCTTGTCATATTTGACAGTATGGGCAGGCAGTGGCATAATCGGTTGCTGACTCTTCTACTGATAAGGATATCCATGTTCAACAAACAACTTTATAAGAGGGCGCCATGCTGCATCTGCGGCGGGAGCGGATGTCGTCTTGAGGCCGGAGGTGCGCGGTGAGGATGAAGGCCCTGAAAATTGCGGCCGGCGTGTTGGCCGGCATCTCTCTGCTAACCCTGGCCGGCCCTGTTGTTGGGGAGATGATCGCCATCTTTCCCCCCTTTTTTCCCCGGCAGCATGTCACGCCGCTGAGCGGCCTGGGCCTGTCCTACGAAGAGGTGGCTTTTCCCACGACCGATGGGTTGACGCTGCGGGGATGGTTCATTCCGGCGGAACAGCCCGACGCCCCGGCGATCGTGTATGCGCCGGCCACCGGCACCGATCAGCGATCGGGCCTGTCGCTTGTGCCCGCTTTTCATCGCGCCGGCTATCACGTGCTGTTGTTCAGCTATCGAGGCCACGCCCAGAGCGATGGGCAGCGAGGGGCCTTCACCTATGGCGATGCCGAAAGCCGGGATGTGGATGCGGCTGTGAATTTTCTGTTCCAGGTCAAGGGGGTCCGGCCGATCGGGCTGATCGGCCATTCTGTCGGCGCCGCCTCGGCCATCCTGAGCGCAGCGCGCAACCCGCGGGTGGCTGCTGTAGTAGCCGTCGCACCGTTCAACTGCGTGGCCGAGGTGTGGAACACCAGCCGGCCGTCGTTTGTGCCGCCCTTTCTCCTCAATTGGACGATGTGGGTGGTAGAGCAGATCAGGGGGTTCCACCGCGAAAAGGTTTGCCCTGTGGAGGTCGTGGCTCAGATCGCCCCCCGCCCGTTGCTCATCGTCCACGGCACGGACGACCGGCGCATCACCGAGGCCCAGGTGCGTCATCTGTTCGCGACGGCCCGCCAACCCAAATCGCTGTGGCTGGTGAAGGGGGCCACCCATGGCAACATCCGCAACCCGGTGCTGGACGAACTGGCCCCTCAGGTGATTGCCTTTTTCGACGCTGCCTTACGGGATGGGCATCGGCCGACAACCGGGGTGGCGTATCGGCAGGTGGGCTCCCTCTGCTGGCAGTGAGCGGTTGGGGTGGAGGTTGGTGGGTGCGGCTATTTCTCCTCGGGCCGGCGGCGGATCCATTCCTCATGAGAGGCGATGTCCCGGTCAAGGAACAGGCGGCGCAAGAGGACCTTCCGTCGTTCCGGGCCAGGGGGCGGCAGGGGCCGGCGGTTGGCTTCCAGCCGCTTGGCCAGGGTGAGCAGCAACATCGCTCCGGTGGCCGGGGCCACCACCTGGGGGCCGCCGACCAGGTGAGAAAGCAGCGGCAACGTGAGCAGGCTGGCCAGGGCCCACGGGGCCGAGTCGCCCAGCCGCCAGCCGATGGCCAGGAAGACCAGCATCCACACCGTTCCCCAGGGGAAAAGCACCACCAGAACGCCCATGAAGCAACCCAGCCCGCGCCCGCCGGTGAAACGGAGAAAGATCGGCCAGTTGTGGCCGGCCACGGCGGCCAGCCCGGCTGCGGCGGCCACCGGCAGCCCCAGCCCCAACCGCAGCCCCAGCCAGGCCGGCAGGGTGGCCTTGCCCACGTCGAACAGGCCCACCGGCACCACCGCCCAGCGGGCCACATGCTCATAGACCATCGAGCCACTGACCGTGCCGCTGCCATAGCGCCGCAGGTCCAGCCCCTTCGTCCAGCGCCCAACCAGGTAGGCGGTCGGGATCGAGCCCAGCAGGTAGCCGGCCAGGATGAGCAATGCCGGAAGAGCGGTCATCCTCCCTCCTTTAGCTCGACCATGTTCGATTCGACCTCACCCCTACCCCCTGGCCCCCTTCCCCTCTCCGCCGCGGAGAGGGGAAGGGGGTTGGGGAATGG
>DAOTYI010000263.1:0-25577 GCA_034434895.1 Anaerolineae bacterium | reverse complement strand
GGGCCAGGGGGTAGGGGTGAGGTCGAATCTAACAATTCCCTTGAGTGCGTAACTCCTGTTACCGAACCTGGGCTGTCACCGGCCTTCCAGGTCTTTGCGACCTGGAAGGTCTGTGTATTGACAAACAGACACAAGTGACTATAATAGAGGCCGCTTGTTCGCACATCGCTCATAGGGGAGTGACAATATGACAGATGCAATTTCGGTGCCTGAAGAACTAAAGGGCAACCTGTTCATCACCAGCCTGACCGACTTTTTGGACGCCAAGATCAGCCCTATCTACGGTTGGGGGCGCAGATACTCGCTGTGGCCCATGTTCTTCGGAGTGGCCTGCTGTGCCATCGAGTTTATGGCTGCCAGTGCTTCCCGTTTCGACGTAGGCCGCTTTGGGATGGACCTGGCCCGCGCCTCACCTCGCCAGGCCGATCTGATCGTCATCTCCGGCACGGTCACCAAAAAGCTGATCCCCAAGATCGTGACCCTCTACAACCAGATGGCCGAACCCAAGTATGTCATCGCCATGGGGGCCTGTGCGACCGGTGGCGGGCCGTTTAAGGGGGGCTACAACGTCGTCTCGGGCGTGGACCAGTTCCTGCCGGTGGACCTCTATATCCCCGGCTGTCCTCCTACCCCGGAGGCCCTGCTCAACGCCTATATTCTCCTCCACGAAAAGATCCAGAACGAGCGCATCAAACAGGTGCGCTGGTACCGTCGTGACCCCATCCCCGCAGCGCCCGTGCCGTTGTTGGGCGGGCCAGACCTGGTGGACCCGCGTCTCATCCCCGACATCAGTGCGGCAGCCCGCCAGGCACAAACAGAGATGGCGGTCGAGTCCACAACGCAACTGGGATAGATTCTCACGGGGAATGCGATAAGGAGACAGGCATGGCCATGAACCTGGAAAAAATCAGAGATGAATTGAACCAGGCTGTTCCGGGGGCAGTGGTGGACCGCGATGGGAACTGGCTGGTGCTGGATGCCGCCCGGCTCCAGGAGGCAGCGGTCCACCTGCGCGATGGGATGGGCTATGATTTTCTCACCCACCTGTCCGCCGCCGATTACCCGGACCGGTTCGAGGTGGTTTACAACCTGTATTCGACCCGGCCCGATCTCCAGGGGCCGGGGATCCCCTTCAAGGTACGAATCCCCGACAAGGCCGATCCCCACCTGCCCAGCCTGACTTCGGTGTGGAAGAGTGCCAACTGGCAGGAGCGTGAGGTGTGGGACATGTTCGGCATCCGCTTTGATGGTCACCCCAACCTGAAGCGCATCCTGTTGTGGGAGGGGTTCGACGGCCATCCGTTGCGCAAAGACTGGCACGAGCCTTATTACGAAGAGGAACACAAGCCCTATTCGAGCCGCTGGCCCAACCCGCAGAACCCCCGCCCCCGCTCGGCGGAAGAGCGGGTTCGCTGGCGGGCCAACCTGCGCTATCCCCCCGATTTTGATCCGGCCAACTGGGAGCCGCTGCCCGAAGTTGACTTTGTGCCGGGGGACAAGATTCAGGTGAACGGCCTGGAAACCGACCGCATCCTGCTCAATGTCGGCCCGCAGCACCCCAGCACCCACGGCGTGTTTCGCATGATCCTGGGCTTGCAGGGGGAAACGGTCACCAGCCTCTACCCGGTGCTCGGCCACCTGCACCGCAACCACGAAAAGATCGGCGAACGAAACCTGTGGACCGGCAATGTCCCCTACACCGACCGCCTGGACTATATCTGCCCGATGTACAACAACTTTGGCTATGTGGTGGCGGTGGAACGGATGATGGGCCAGGAAGTGCCGGAGCGGGCCGAGTATCTGCGCATCATCATGGGCGAGCTGACCAGGGTGATCAATCACCTGCTGTGCATCGGCTTCCAGTTCAACGAACTGGGGGCCATGTTCACCCCGATGCTCTATGCCTTTACCGAGCGGGAGCATGTGCTGGACCTGTTCGAGGAGGCGTCGGGGGCGCGGATGATGGTCAATTACTACCGCATCGGCGGCGTGGCCCGCGATGTGTCGGACGAGTGGTTGAAGCGCTGCCGGAAGGTGGTGGACCGCCTGGAGCGCAAGATTGACGAGTTCGATACGCTGCTGACCGACAACGAGATCTTTATCTCCCGCGCCCGGGGCGTGGGGGCCATGAGCTGGCAGGAGATGGTCAACTATGGGGTCAGCGGGCCGCTGCTCCGCTCTGCCGGGCTCAAATATGACATCCGCAAGGTGGAGCCCTACTCGATCTATGATACCTTTGACTTTGAGGTGCCCACCCACCAGACGGGCGACATCTATGACCGTTACCTGCAACGCCTGGCCGAGGCGCGGGAAAGCATCAAGATCCTGAAACAGGCCCTGGACCGCATCCCGGCCCGGGGCGCGATCCAGGCCGGCAAAAAGCCGTGGAACCCCAAGGTGCCGGCCGGCGAGCTATACAGCCGCGTCGAACATCCCAAGGGCGAATATGGCTTTTACCTGGTCAGCGACGGCGGGACCAACCCCTACCGCTACCATATCCGCTCCTCCTGTTTCATCAACCTGGGGGCACTGGAGGCCATGTCGGTTGGGCATCTGCTGGCCGATGCCATCGTCATCCTGGGCAGCATTGACATCACGCTGGGAGAGGTGGACCGCTAATGTTCGGACTTGGATTGCTCAAAGGTCTGGGCGTCACCATGCGCCATTTCATCGAGTCGTACCTCTATGACCGCAAGCCGTGGGAACCCCGCTACAGCCCGGAGTGGCTGGCCAGGCACCAGGCCATCGAGGGCAAAGGGCTGTTTACCATCCAGTACCCGGAGCAACGGCGGCAGGTGTCGGAGAACTTTCGCTTTATCCCGATGTTGATTTACGACGAGACCCCCGACAGGCCGCGCTGCACCGCCTGTGGCATCTGCGCCCGGGTCTGCCCGCCCCAATGCATCTGGATCCAACGGGCGACAGACGACAAGGGTCGGCCTGTGGCCCGCCCGGCCGGCTTTTGGATTGACACTACCATCTGCATGAACTGTGGCTCCTGCGCCGAGTATTGCCCGTTCGACGCCATCAAGATGAACCAGGTGCACGAGATCGCCACGCCCGACCGCGACCGCGATCTGTTCTACGACATGAAAAAACTGCTGGTCCCGGCCGAATACTACGCCCGGCTCCATCCCGGCGACTATCAGGCTGAAGAGGCCGAACGCCGGGCTAAGGAGGAAGCCAGACAGCAGGTCAAGGGTGCAACCAGGTAGGAGATCCAGCCACGATCCAGCAGAACCGCATTGACCTGCACAGCCATACCACCGCCTCGGACGGCAGCCTGTCGCCGGCGGCTCTGGTGGCCTGCGCCGCCGGGCGGGGCCTTGAGGTGCTGGCCATCACCGACCACGACACCACCCTGGGGGTCCCACCAGCTCTGGCCGAAGCACAACGGTGGGGGATCACCGTCGTGCCGGGGGTGGAGATCAGCACTGTCAGCGGGCGGGAAGAGCTTCACCTGCTGGGCTACTTTATTGATGTTGAAAATCTGCCACTCCAGACGCTGCTGACCCGCACGCGGGAGGCGCGCCGTGAGCGGGCGCAGCAGATGCTGGCCCGCCTGGCCCATCTGGGGTTGCCTATTGAGTGGGAACGGGTGGTCAGGCTCGCCGGAGATGGCAGCTCAATCGGCCGGCCGCACGTGGCGGCCACCCTGCTGGAAGCCGGTTATATCAGCAGCTACGATGAAGCCTTTGAGCTGTGGATCGGGTGGGGCTGCCCGGCCTACGTGGAGCGGTACAAGCTGTCGCCGGAGGAAGCCATCGCTCTGATCCGGGGGAGCGGCGGCCTGGCGGTGCTGGCCCATCCCTACCTCTGCGACCGGAAAGGGGAGTGCCGGTCGGGCCTTGATCTGAAACGGTGGCTGCCCCGCCTGTGTGCCGCCGGCCTGGAGGGGATCGAGGTGTATTATCCCAACTATCCACGCCATGTCAGCCGTCAGTTGCTGGCGTTGGCGGCTCAACATGGCCTGCTGATCACCGGCGGCAGCGACTTTCACGGCAGCCTGACAGACAACGGCCTGGGCAGCGTGGCCGTGCCCTGGGCGGCCTGGGAGGGCCTGCTCCGGCGGCACCGGTCGGCACGAACCAGGCCGGCCGATCAGACTCAGACAACAACCCGTCCTGCGGCGCTCTCCGACAGACAGTGTGGAGCGGATTGACGATGGCCTTGTTGATGCGCACGGAACTGTTGTTTCCTCCTCGCCTGATCCGCGATCTCAAGAATTTGCGCGGTGAAACGTGGCGACAATTTGTGGAACGCCTGCTCACCCTGCCGGAGACCCACCCCGATGTGCTGGCCTTTTGCCTGCTGATCATCCGGCTCGGCGGCTGTCTGGGTTGCGTCTCGGGCAGTTATCGCTTCATGCGTGGCTGCGAGGTGTGCTCCCAGCAGACGGTGGCGCGCTTTCAGGGCACCGACGAAGAGTTGATCGAATTGTACGAGCGGGCCAGGCAGGCCCTGGCCAGCTTCTCCGGCGATCCGCTGGAGCTGGTGCCCGAAACGGTGGAGCCAGAGATTGAAGAAGGACCCTGATCCTTCGTTGCCCATGGCGTAACCTGAGAGCTAATCTGAAAAGCTTACCACAAAGACACAAAGGCCACAAAGGAACACGAAGGAAACGAATACCCTTGGTGTCCATCGTGTCTTGGTGGTTTTCAGACAAGCCCTGAGCAATAACGAATGACTACAGCCAGAATCGGGATCATCGGAGGGGGTTATGCAGGGCTGACGGCAGCCTATGAATTGCAGAAACGGGGCCATGCCGTCACCGTCCTCGAAAAATATGGCCGCTGGGGTGGCCAGGCAGCGACCCTCCCCCTGCTGGGCACCTGCATCGAATATTTCTATCACCATCTGTTCGGCAGCGACACCCACATCCTGGGCCTGATGGATGAACTGGGCATCGGCGACCGGTTGCGCTGGATCGAGTCCAGGGTGGGGTGGTATTATGCCGGTCAGATTTACGATTTTGTCACCCCGTTTGATCTGCTCCGTTTCAAGCCGTTACACCCGCTGAACCGCATCAGGCTGGGGCTGATGTACCTCTATCTCCAGCGGGTGAACGACTGGCGACGGCTGGAACAGATCACCGCCCGCGACTGGATCCTGCGCACGATGGGCCAGGAGATCTATGACCGGGTATGGGGGCCGCTGCTGCGCGGCAAGTTCGGCGACCTGGCCGACCAGGTGAGCATGACCTGGCTGTGGGGCAAGATCAAGGTGCGGGGCAGTTCGCGCCGGGGAGCCACGGCCAAAGAGAAGCTGGCCTACCCGCTGGGCAGCTTTGAAACCATCACCCAGGCGCTGGTCGAGCGGCTGCGGGCCGGCGGTGCCGACCTGCGCCTGAATCAGGAGGTGATCGGCCTGACCACTGCCCCCGATGACCCGTGCCGGGTGACAGGGGTCGTGACCCGCCGGGAAACGCTGCCGTTTGACGCCGTCATCGCCACGGTGCCGGGCTACACCCTGTTGCAGATCGCCCCCCCCACCCTGGATGAAAGCTATGCTGCCCTGCTCCGCTCGGTGCGCTATCAGGCGGCGGTGGTGCTGCTGCTGGTCAGCCGGCAGAGCCTGAGCCGCATCTACTGGATGAACATCGCCGACCGGACGATGCCGTTCGTCGGGGTCATCGAGCACACCAACTATGTGCCGCCGGGCGAGTATCAGGGCCGGCACCTGATCTATGTCTCCAACTACCTGGAACGGGACGACCCGCGCTATCAGATGCAGGCCGGCGAGCTGTTCGACCTCTATGCGCCGCACCTGAAACGGATCAACCCCGCCTTTGATGCCGATTGGATCGAGCAGCGGTTCCTGTTCCGCGCCGAAGCGGGCCAGCCGGTGATCACCTGTGGCTACTCGCAGCGCATCCCCGACCACCGCACCCCGCTCAAGGGGTTGTATCTGGCCAACACCCTCCAGATCTATCCTGAGGACCGGGGCACCAACTATAGCGTCCGGCTGGGCCAGGTCATCAGCCGCATCGTGGCCGATGACCTGGAACGGCAATCGTAAATCGCAAATCGTAAATCGCAAATCGTAAATCGTAAATCGTAAATCGTAAATCGCAAATCGTAAATCGTAAATGGACACTTCCCAATCCCTGATTCCCAATACCCCTTCCACCCGCTTTGCCCGCTGGACGCCGGCGCTGCTGGTGCTCGGTTTGAGCCTGTTTCACGCCGTCAACAACTGGATCTGGCTGAGCAAGAATCTGATCCCGGAGGGGTGGGACCGCATTGGCGCCCTGGTCAACAGCCTGTATTACCACCGCTCGCTGTCCGGGTTTAGCCTGCAAGCCCTGTTCAGAGCAGTGACCCAGGATGAGTATCGGCCGCCACTGTTCGGCCTTTCGATGGCCATGATGTACCGGTTGTTTGGGGTGTCGGCCGATGTGGCGGTCATGGCCAATGTGATCTACATGGTTGTGTTGCTGGCGGCCAGCTACGGGATCGGCGTCCGGCTGGGGGGGCGACAGTTGGGGATGTGGAGCAGTGTGGTGGTGGCGCTGATCCCGCTGGTCTTTGCCATGTCCCGCTACTCCTACTCCGAATTTGCTCTGACCGCTCTGGTGGCCCTGAGCCTTTGTTCCCTGCTGGCCAGCCAGCGGTTTGAAAGGAAGAGCTGGTCCCTGGTGCTGGGGGGATCGTTGGGGTTGGGCCTGCTGACCAAGCAGATTTTTGTGGTCTATCTCCTCGGCGCTGTCGGGGTGGCCTTCCTTCAGGCCGGGTTGCCGCGCCGTCTGTGGCTCCGGTTGCGGGCCGGGCCGCGCCCTCGCTGGCAAGAGGTCGGGCTGGCCCTGGGTGGGGGGCTGTTGCTGTCGGCCCTGTGGTACTTTCCCAACCGGGAAGCCGTTCAGGCCTGGGCGGGGGGGACCTGGCTGTTCCTGGTGTGGTGGGTTCTGGTCGCCGGGGCGATCTTTTTTGCGGTGCAGCCTTCCAGCCCGGAAACCAACTTTCTGGCCTGTTGCTTTGTGGCCCTGTCCCTGGCCTCGGCCTGGTACCTGCCCCATGTCGTCGAGTTTGTCAGGCAGATCTTGTGGCTGGCCTGGGGGATCCGCGACCCCCGGCAGCGCACCGTGGATTTTTCCGATCCGGCCACCTATACGGCCTACCTGCAAAGCGCCCTGTATGCCTTCTCTCCGGTCTACACCCTCTTGTTACTGCTGGCCGCAGCCGTGGTGGGGCTGACGGCGCTTTGGCAGCGGCGTCGCCTTCTGCCGGCCCGCGGGTGGAACTGGCCGGGGTGGACGCTGGTTGGTTCGTTGCTGATCGCCTATGCGATCCTGACCACCTCGATCTACAAAGAGCATCGGGCCATCACCCCCCTCCTGCCTGTGCTGGGCGTCATGCTGGCCGGTGTGCTCCTGGCGCTCCCCTGGCGGCGGCTGCGCCTGGCCATCCTCGGCCTGGTGGTGACCTTTGGCCTGGTGCAATTCCTGGCCATCTCCTACACCGGCTTTCACGGGCTGGTGGACAGGACCACCTTTGGGCGACGGATCCTGGGCCAGCCAGGCCTCTTTGCTCAGGGCCAATACCTGGAGACACCCGATTCGGGGAGGAACGACCCCCGTTTCTGGATCACCGGCGACGTGTTGCAGCGGGTGGAGGCGACACGGCAGCGCCAGGGCTGGGATGCCCTCTCCCTGGGGGTGATCGCCTACAGCAGCCATATGCACGTCGGCATGCTGGCCTATGAGCAACTGCTCCACTATCCGGCCATCCGGCTCGACGATCCGACCCAGAGCTATCCACACGACTCACCCTATTCCACGGCCTTCCGGTATGACTATGTGCTGGTGTTGGAGAACAAAAACCGGCGGCCGGCCGTGCGCGAAGGGGAGATGCTTATCTTGAAGGAACGGCGCTCATTCTTTGATCAGGCGTTCGAGGAAGAAGCAACCTATCCACTTCCCGATGGCAGCATCGCCCACCTGTTTCGCCGCCGCTACCGCCCGGCGGAAGAGTATGATGCCTCGTCTCTGTACCAGGCCGCCGGCTATGTGAGCCAGACGGCCAAAGCGGATGACCTGGTCATGGTGGCTCCCCCTGACCTGACGGCCGGGTTTCTGGCTTACTACTGGGGTCCGGCCCCGCTCCTGAGCCTGGGCCAGGCCCAGGCCCAGGGGTTGGCCCTGGCCGGACATCCCCACCTCTTTCTGGTCGCGGTGCAGGGGAGTGAGGAAGAGGTCCATACCTTCCTGCAGGAGCGATATGGCCCGGCGATGGAGGGCGCGCCGTTTGGCGAGCTGCAGGTCACCGTGTACGAACCGTGGAAATAGCCTCGGCCCGTGGACATACGCTTGAATTCGCCAGAAAACGAATTGTCTGACAAACCACGAAGGAAGTTTCGTGTCCTTTGTGTCCCTTCGTGGTAGATGTTGTTACAATTTTGGAGCAAAAGTTGCCCGGCACCTGAATCACCATGATTGTGTTGATCGTTCTTCTGGCCACGGCTGTCGTCTTTGACTTTTTGAATGGGTTTCACGACTCCAGCAACATCGTGGCGACCCTGATCTCTTCGCGGGCGCTGTCGCCACGCAGCGCCCTGGCCCTCACTGCCGTCGCCGAGTTTGCCGGACCCTTCCTCTTCGGGGTGGCCGTGGCCACGACTATCGGCCATGAAGTGGTGGACCCGACGGCCATCACCAGTGCGGTGATCCTGGCCGCCCTGAGCGGCGCCATCGTGTGGAACCTGATCACCTGGTATTTGGGCTGGCCGTCGAGCACCTCACACGCCCTGATCGGCGGGTTGATCGGGGCGGTGGGCCTGGCCAACGGGCTGTCTACCATCCGCCTGGCAGGGCTGGAGAAGGTGTTGGTGGCGCTCTTTCTGTCGCCGCTTTTGGGTCTGCTGTGCGGCTATCTGGTGTTGAAGGCCCTCTACTTCCTGACGCGAGGAGCCTCGCCGCGGGTCAACAGCCTGTTCAGGCGAGGACAGTTGCTCACCTCCCTGGCCCTGGCCTTGAGCCACGGCACCAACGATGCGCAAAAGACGATGGGCATGATGGCTATGGCTCTGGTGACCACCGGCCACGCCGTTCAATTCCATGTGCCGCGCTGGATCATAGCTCTCAGTGCGGGGGCCATCGCCCTGGGCACGGCGCTGGGCGGCTGGCGGCTGATCAGGACGCTGGGCAGCCGGTTCTACAAGATCCGACCGGTGCACGCCTTTGCCTCGCAGTTCACCTCGGCCGGCGTCATCCTGGGGGCGGCGTTGCTGGGAGGTCCGGTGAGCACGACCCAGGTGGTCAGCTCGGCCATTGTAGGGGTCGGGGCGGCCGAGCGGGTGTCGAAAGTGCGCTGGAGGGTGGCGCAGGAGATCGCCATGGCCTGGCTGTTGACCATTCCCCTCTCAGCCCTGCTCGCCGCCGGC
This sequence comes from Anaerolineae bacterium, assembly GCA_034434895.1. GTDB lineage: Bacteria > Chloroflexota > Anaerolineae > JAAYZQ01 > JAAYZQ01 > DAOTXL01. The sequence continues at coordinate 16,199 of DAOTYI010000263.1, read as the reverse complement.
CTGTACCTGTTCGTTGACCTGGTCCTGTAGTTCTGACCGCTGACGAGCCAATCCGCTGTTCTGATCGGCCAGAGGCGAAGGGTGGGATTCAAAGAGTTTTTCAAACCACGGCAGGACAGATTTTTGCAGTTGCTGGTCCGGCAGGCCGAGATCACGCTGGCGGGGATGAACGCCCTGGAAGCGTACATGAAAAAACGCTCCGACAAACATGCGGCGGCTGTGGTCCAGGCCGAAAAGGATGCCGACGAAATCCGGCGCATCCTGATTGATGACCTGCACCGCACCTTTGTCACCCCCATAGACCGGGAGGACATTTTTGCCCTGTCGCGGGCCATTGACGATGTGATGGACTATGCCTACACCACGGTCGAGGAGATGCAGATCCTGGATGTGGAGCCTAACGATTATTTGCGGCGGCTGGCTTCTCTGGTGCGTGATGCGGCCGAAGAGATCCACCTGGCCATGCTGCGGTTGAAGGAGAACCCCGGCGTGGCCAGCGAGCATGCCACCCGGGCCAAGGCGTTGGAAAACCGGGTGGAACGGGTCTACCGCGAGGCGGTGGCCGACCTCTTTTCCGGCCCAGAGGAGATCCGCTATGTCATGCAGATGCTCAAACTGCGCGAGATCTATCGTCACCTGAGCAACTGTGCCGACCGGGGGGATGAAGCGGCCAATGTGATCCACGACATCGTGGTCAAGATGGCCTGAATCGTTGTGAGGAGGAACGCGATGCGTCTGTCTCAACTGTTCGGCAAGACGCTGCGCCAGCCGCCTGCCGAGGCCCATCTGCCCGGCCAGCAACTGTTGGTGCGTGCCGGTTATGTGCGCAACCTGGAAGCCGGCCAGGTCGCCTATCTGCCGCTGGGCAGAGGGGTCCTGCACCGCCTGCAAAGCCTGGTGCGCCACGCCCTGATCCCCCTGAACGCCCAGGAGATCGCCCTGCCTCCCGCCTCCCAGCCCGGCTCTCTGCTTTCCCTGGTGCGGCGCGAGGTGGACTCCTACCGTCAGTTGCCACTCCTGCTCTTTCAAGAAACCTGGCGGTCGGTCGCACCGGGCAGCAGCCGCCTCGGGGTGTTCGGCGTGGCCGGGCGGCCCTGGGTCGAACTCGATGCCGTAGGGGAGGCCGACCTGCCCGGCCTGGAAGAACAGGTGCTGGCCGCACTGGACCGGGTATGGGCGGCCTGTGATCTGAGGCCGGTATGGGCTTTGGCCGGCGAGGGGCAGCGCCGCGCCTTTTTTGTCCATCCGGCCGGAGATGAACTGCTGGTCCACTGCCCGGCCTGCGGCTACGCGGCCGGCCATGCCTGGGCGACGACGGCCTGGCCCGCCCCGCCTGATGAGCCGGAACTGCCCCTGGAGGAGGTGTTCACCCCGGGCTGCAATACCATCGCCGCCCTGGCCGGGTATCTACACATCCCGGCGGCACGCACCCTCAAGATGGTGTTCTATTCGGTGGAAGGCCAGGTCATCTGCCTGGTCATCCGGGGCGACCGGACCGTGGATGAAGCCCGTCTGGCGCGGCTGCTGGGCACCCGCCGCTATTACGCCAGCCTGGAGGAGGAACTGGCAGCGGTCGGGGCGGTGGGGGGCTATGCCTCGCCGATCGGCCTGGACCGCAGCCGCGTCCGGGTGGTGGCCGATCCGTCGGTTCGCTCCGGCAAGAATTTTGTGAGCGGCGCCAACCGGCCCGACTATCACCTCCGCAACGTGAACCTGCCCCGCGACTTTGAGCCGGGAGAGTGGACCGACCTGGTCCGCATTGAGCCGGGCGACCCCTGCCCGCATTGTGGGGCTGCCCTGGAAATCGAGGCGGCCTTTGCCCTGGCCGAGCAGGCCGCCCCGGCTCCCTGCCGGGCCGACTATCTGGATGCCGAAGGACGGCCCCAACCGCTATGGCTGGCAGGCTGGCGGCTGGACCTGGGGCGGCTGATGGCCGCCGTGGCCGAGGGGCACCACGACGGCCATGGCCTCTGCTGGCCACCGGCCTGCGCTCCCCTGGACCTGCACCTGGTGGCCCTGGACCTGCGCCTGGAGGAGGTGGCTGCCCAGGCCAACGCGCTCTACGAACAGCTCCAGGCCGCGGGTTGGGCGGTGCTCTACGACGACCGGGAGGCCAGCGCCGGGGTCAAATTCAACGATGCCGACCTGGTGGGCCTGCCGCTCCGACTGACGGTGAGCAAACGCTCGGTCCAGGAGGGCCTGATCGAGGCCAAATGGCGCACCGCGGTCGAGCGGCTCAGGCTGGATGAGGCGGGGTTGGCCGCTGAGCTTGCCCGGCTGCAAGACCTCCGAGGCCGGTGAGACTCTAACTTGTCGAGTTATTCCCTTTGACCCATTGCCCCAGAGTCGGGCACCCGCAGGATCACTTTGGTCCCGGTTTGGGGTGGCGTCGGATTGGACTCGATCACCAGGTGTCCGTCAATCAGTTCGGCGCGTTCTCTCATGCTCAGCAGGCCGATGCTGCCTCGCCGGTCATACTGACGTTCTACCGCCTCGGGGTCGAACCCGGCCCCATTGTCCTCAACGACGATCTGGAGCCAGCCGCTCTCCCTGGACAGACGGAGCCACACATCGCGGGCAGAAGCGTGCTTTTTGGTATTGGTGACCGCCTCCTGGATGATGGCAAAGATGGTCGCCTCGACCGAGGGGTTCAGGGCCGGCAGAGAAGGGGGGGCTTCCAGGTGCACGTTAAACTCCTCGCTGCTCTGCAACTGCTGCACGTACGCTTCCAGGGCCGGGAGCAATCCCTGCGTCTCCAGGATGAGGGGGCGCAGTTCAAAAAGCGCCAGCCGCGCCTGCTGCGTGGCCTGGCGCGTCAGATCGCGCAGGGCCTCCAGTTCGGAGCGGGCTGCCTCCGGCTTGAGTTCCAACAGCCGCTCCAGATGGTCAATGCCCATCGAGATGGCCGATAGAAACTGGACCGTGCCGTCATGCAGGTTGCGGGCCACCTGCCGCCGCACATTTTCCTGGGCCTGGATGATCCGGTCCCGTTCCTCGCGGAGGCTCTGGTACAGCCGCGCATTTTCAATAGCAATGGCGGCCTGATTGGCGGTGGTGACCATCAGGCTCAGGTCCTCGGCGTCAAAGCCCTCCTCGCTCCGTTTGTTCAGCACCTCCAACACCCCGATCGTTTTGCCCCGGATCTGGATCGGCACGCAGAGCACCGACCGGGTGAGGAAGCCGGTGCGGGCATCTACCAGGGGGCTGAAGCGGGGATCTTCATGGACATTGTTGACAATCGCCGGCTCACCGTGGAGCGCCACCCAACCGGCGATCCCCTCGTGCAGCGGGATGCGCTGCCGGCGCAGGACGGTGCCCGCCTCCCCACATGCATATTCGAACACCAGTTCACCGCTTTCTTCCTGCACCAACATCAAAGCCGAGGCGCTGGCATCGAGCACGGCCATGGCCAGTTGGATGGTGTCTTCCAGCACCTTGTCCAGGTCAAAGGTGGAAGCCATAGATTGGGCCACCTGATAGAACAGGCTGAGCTGCCCCAACCGTTCGCGGGTGAGAGACAGTTCGCTGACCAGGACCACAGCCGCGCCGATCATCTGCAGCAGGCGGGCCAACAGCAGGCGCCGGCTGCCTGTCGGGGCCTGCTGTTGGGCAAAAGCCAGGCAGAGGGTGCCCACCACTGTCCACTCGTCGAGGAGCAGCGAATAGAGCACCACCTGCCCGGTCTCCTGGATGAGCCGCGAGGCCAGCAGCGGCTCCTCCTGTTGGGCCAGTTTCCACGGGCTGGAGAGGATCCGCTGCTCGACCGACGCCTCCCATTGGTCCACATGCCTGGCCAGCGGTTCGGAAAACTCCCCCCGGCGCACACGCAAGGGGGGGCGACCGATATAGAACAGCGACCCGGCCTGTGCGCCCCAGTCGGTCAGCAGCCAGGAAAGCGCCTCAGAAACCAGTCCCACCGGTTCACGATAAGACAACAGGGCACGAACCTGATCGAGACACTGAACGGTAGAAGCCAAAATTGGAAGAGTGGTCCCTTCTTGCATCGCTCTCTTCTTGACCCGGCCCAGCCGGTCAGTAGGTAATGTCCAGGATCGTTTCGGCGATCTGGCGCAGGCTGTCGGTCTTGATGGCGCTGAGCAACATGGCCACACGCAAATAGAGCACATTGCTGGGCTTGAGCACAAACTCGCGCACGTCAGGGGGAAGCTCCCGCAGGCGGGCTAAGGTTTGTCGCTCCTGTTCAGCCCGGCTCAACGGGATCGTCTGCTCATCCACAAAGTCGGCCAGCGTTCGGTGGCAGTGCCCGGCTGCGATCTCCAGCTCGGCCAGGGAGATGTCGCTTCTCCCCCGCTCATACTGGGAGATCCTGGTCGCTGAACAGCCCAGCAGTTGTCCCATCTGCTGCTGGGTCAGGCCGGCTGCACGGCGGCACTGGCGGAACTGCACGGCCAACATCTTGCGCCGCAGGGCCATCATCTCCGCCAGAGGCAACGGCTCTGCCGGCGACTCCTCCGGCTGGTCGGCCTTTTCATCCCACAGGCTGACAAGGGGCACGCCGAAAAAGTAGGCCAGGGCTTCCAACTGGGGCAGAGTCAGGCCGCGCTGTCCCTTCTCATACTGGCCAAAAACCGCAGGGCTACAGCCGATCAACTCGGCACATTCTCGCTGACTCTTGCCGGCCCTGAGCCTGGCCCGCCTGACCAGCAGACCCACTATCTTGTTGCGAATGGCAACGGTCTGTGACACATCCATCGGCTTTTTCCTCCAATTCACAAGAGGACGGAACTCAATAGACAGGATAAAACACAGGTTATTATAACACAAGGATCGTTTCTGGACAACATTCAACCCCGAAAGGTGTTCGAAGCAGAACATGGGCGTGGGGCACCCCATTGCTCGGCGGGGGTCTGTGACCTCATTGGCATCAGGCTAAGGCGCGGGCGATTGGAAATCGCACCGTCCGCCTGCGCGGACGGAGGCATCCACGCCGGTGGATGCCCGGCCGCAGGTCCCTGAGAGCTTGTCTGAAAACCACCAAGACACAAAGGACACCAAGGGTATTCGTTTCCTTCGTGTTCCTTTGTGGCCTTTGTGGTAAGCTTTTCAGACCGGCTCTGAGGTGCGACTTGAGTCGCTTGGCTTGATGCGTAGGGTCTGTGACCCCCGCCGGTGAGGGCCGCCGGGTCACAGACCTGGCGGGAGCAGCCCCGTTCTTCTGCTTCGAAAACCCCTGAGAGGAATCATAAAAACTCGGCGGCCTCTGCGGTGCAGGCCGGGACTTTTTCACAGGGGAGAGGGGGAGAAAGAGTTGCCAGGTAATCAAAAATCTGTTATACTGCGGTAGCCAGGAACTCAGCAGCAGACTCGTAGGCTTTGAGGGAGCGAGAAGATGAGCGGTGAAAAGATCCTGATCGCGGATGATCGGCGGGAGAACCTGCTCTTCCTGGCCAACAGCGTTCTGCGCCCGGAGGGGTACGAGGTGATCACGGCCATGGATGGCAAACAGGCATTGGACAAAGCCCTGGCCGAGAAGCCCGATCTGATCATCACCGACTTGAAAATGCCCAACATGTCGGGCCTGGAGGTCATAGCCGCGTTGCGCAAGGCCGGCGCCGACATCCCGGTCATCCTGACCACCTTTTACGGCTCCGAGCAGGCAGCCATTCAGGCCTTTCGCCTGGGGGCCAAAGACTATATCATCAAGCCTTACGAAGTCAAGGAGATGCTCGAGTCGGTCGAGCGGGCGCTGGTTGAGCAACGGCTGCGCCGCGAGACGATGAGCCTGAAGGAGGGGGTGGAGATCAGCCAGCATCTGGAGGAGCGGGTCCGCCAGTTGCACAGCCTGTGCGGCATCGGCAAGGCCATGTTCCTCATCCACAACCCCGAAGAGGTGATGCGGGTGGCGGTCGAGGCGGCCATCTATCTGACCGGGGCCGAATGCGGCCAGTTTTTCCTGCTGAACCCAGAAACCCAGGAACTGGAACTGCGGGCCGTGCGCGGCCCATCGGAAGGGCGGGCCAGAAGTGTGCGGCAGCCCGGCGCCGATCCGGCCACCCGCCAGGTTTTCGAGTCGGGTCGGGCCATGATCGGCGAACGGAGCGGCGGCGGCGGGGCCACAGTCCCGCGCCTGGCCGCCCCGGTGCGTGCTCAGGAGAAGGTTATCGGCGTGTTGGGGGTAGATGCCAAAGCCGGCTATTCCTTCAGCGAGAATGACCGGTATCAAATCGGCATCCTGGCCGATTTCGCCTCTGTGGCCCTGGGCAATGCCCGGCTGATCGAGGAGCTGAAGACCCAGGTCGCCACACTCCAGGCAGAGGCAGGTGGGAGGCCGGGCCAGGGTCTTGAGCTGCCACCACACCTCCTGAGCGAGAGCATCGCTGAAATCGAACGGCTCTCGCGGGAGTTGCGCAACCTGGCAGCCGCCGCCCAGGTGCTGGCGGCCAGGCTACAGGTGCAGAGCGGCGGGTGAGGAAAAGGGGGACCTACCTGGTGGCCCTGTGGCTGAGCCAGCCGCAGGGCATCCCGGTCGGACGGCTGGGCGAGGTGCAGTTCCCGGCCGGCTGGTATCTGTATGCCGGCAGCGCCCTGGGCCCCGGCGGCCTGCGGACCAGGCTGGCGCGGCATCTGCGGCGGATGGCAGCCGGCAAGCGCCCTCACTGGCACATAGACTATTTGCGGGAGCGGGCGGTCTGGGGAGGAGCCTGGGGGTCTGTTTCCGGCCAGCGCCTGGAGTGCGTCTGGGCGGCGGCGCTCCTCCGCCTGCCCGGTGCCAGAGGGGGGGGGCATCGGTTTGGCGCGTCCGATTGCCGGTGCCCGACCCATCTGGTGCATGTGCCGGTGTTGCCCGCTGAGGAGTGGCTGGCCCGTAGCCTGGGCGCGGAAAGGATCTGGATGGGTGACGGAGAACTGGATGACCTGCTCAACCTCCTGAAGTCGGCAGATGAGGAAAGCCGTGAAGCGGCGGCTCTGGCGCTGGGGAGGTTTGGCGCAGCCGCCGTGGAGCCGCTGACGAATCTGCTCGCCGGAGATAGCTCTGATGTCCGCTGGTGGGCAGCACGGGCGCTGGCCGAAGTTGGCGGTGAAGGGGCAGCAGAGCCGCTGGTCTCTGCTCTGGCCGACCCTGACCCCGACGTGCGGGCCTGTGCCGCTCTGGCCTTGGGCCGGATCGGGGCTGAAGCAGCAGCTCCGGTGCTGGCCGACCGCCTGGCCGACGAGAGTGTCTTTGTCGCCAGCGTGGCCGCCGATGCGCTGAGCCTGATCGGCCAGCCGGCCGTCGCCGCCCTGACGGAGAAGCTGCGGGACGAACGGCCCTGCGTGCGCCTGCTGGCCGTGCGGGCGTTGGGCCGCATCCGATCGCCACAGGCCATCAACCCTCTGTGTGAGTTGCTCGAAGACCCCAGTTACCTGGTGCGCCACCAGGCTGCCGAGGCGCTGGACGCGCTGGGGGTGGGGATGGTGTTTGTGGCACCATGAATTAGATATTGGATATTAGATATTAGATATTGCTGGTTTGTCGCTGAAAACGGGAGGGGAGAATGGGTGGCATTACGGTCCGGTGGACGGGCGGACAGCAGTTTCTGGCCGCCGACGAGGCCGGTCACGTGGTGATGACCGATGCGACCGGACAGGGCTTCAAGCCCCCTGATCTGGTGCTGGCAGCGCTGGTGGGTTGTACCGGCGTGGACGTGGTGAACATCCTGGAGAAGAAACGGCAGCAGGTCTCCGGCATTGAGGTCAGGGCCAGCCGGCAACACGCCCCGGAACCGCCATGGACCATCGAGACGATCGAGGTAGAATGGGTGATCCACGGCCGGGACCTTTCCGAAAAAGCAGCCCGAGATGCAGTGCGCCTGGCCGAGGAAAAATATTGTTCCGTTTCGGCCAGTCTGAAGAGCAGGTTGATCACCACAGTCCGTGTGGTGAATGAAGAACAGCAGGGCGCTGCTTAGCCCTGACCAACCGAAGATGCGTCGTCATTGAATAGATCACGAGGAGAACAAGATGGAAATCAAGATAGTCAGCGATGCCATCCAGAATGTGGCAGACGAGATGATCGTCGTCAACCTGTTTGAGGGGATACAGACACCGGGCGGCGCGACCGCCGCCGTGGACCGGGCGTTGGGCGGGGTCATCAGCGAGGCCATCGCCGCCGGCGACCTGCGGGGCAAGAAGGGGGAGGTGGCTGTCTTTTACTCACAAGGGATGATCCCCGCCCGGCGGGTGTTGGTGGTGGGCCTGGGGCCGCAGGACCGCTTCTCAACGGAGGCGGTGCATTGGGCGGCGGCCGCCGCCGCCCGCAAGGCTCGCGATCTGGGGGTTCGTTCCTTCAGCAGCCTCGTCCACGGGGCCGGGGCCGGCGGCCTGCCGCTGGAGGCCGCCGCCCAGGCGGTGGTCGAAGGCACGCTTCTGGGCCTGTACCGCTATCAGGAGCTGAAAAATGAGCCGCCCGACCGGCCTGATCCGGAGCGGATGACCCTGGTGCAGTTCGATCCGGGCCGGGTGCCGGCCACGGAAGCCGGGGCTCAGGTCGGCCAGATCGTCGCCGGGGCCACCTGCCTGGCCCGCGACCTGGTCAACCGCCCGGCCAATTATGCCACCCCGTCCGATCTGGCCGATGTGGCGGTGGAGATAGCCGGCCACTTTGACCGGATGCGCTGTCAGGTGCTTGACGAAGAGGACGCGGCCGAGTTAAAGATGGGTGCTTTCCTGGGGGTAGCCCAGGGCAGTGAAGAACCGGCTACCTTTATCGTCCTGGAGTATAACCCGGACCGACCTGAGCTGGATACCCTCGTGCTGGTCGGCAAGGGCATCACCTTCGACTCGGGCGGCATCTCTCTCAAGGAGGCTGAAAATCTGGACCGGATGCGCGGCGACATGGCCGGCGGCGCGGCGGTGCTGGCGGTGATGGAGGCGGTCGGCCGGCTGGACCTGCCGCTGCATGTGGTGGGCCTGGTGCCGGCCACCGAGAATATGCCGGGAGGATACGCCTGCAAACCGGGCGACGTGTTGACGGCCATGAACGGCAAGACGATCGAGATCATCAGCACCGACGCCGAAGGCCGGCTGATCCTGGCCGATGCCCTGGCCTATGCCCGCCGTTTCGAACCCAAGGCGGTGGTAGATGTGGCGACCCTGACCGGAGCCTGTGTGATAGCCCTGGGACAGGGGGTGGCCGCCGGCGTCTTTAGCACCGACGACCGCCTGCTGGCCCGGCTCCAGGCGGCGAGCCAATCCAGCGGCGAGCGGATCTGGCCCCTGCCCCTCTACGATGACTACCTGGACAGGCTGGAAAGCCTGACCGCCGACCTGGTCAACAGCGCCGGGCGTTACGGCGGAGTGGGGACCTCGGCCATGTTCCTCAAGCAGTTTGCCGAGGGGTATCCCTGGGCCCACCTGGACATCGCTGGCATGTCCTTCGAGGAGCGGCCCGATACTCCCAAACGCCCGGCCTACCTGCGCAAAGGGGGCACCGGCTTTGGCGTGCGGCTGCTGGTCCAGTTCCTGCGCGATTGGGTGGCAACAGGCGGATGAATGTAGGGCAACTGCTCGCAGTTGCCCTCACTCAGTTCATTGAGTTTAACATTGTCGAGAGAGCCGCACACAGCAGAGGAGAACGATGACAGACGAAGCAACCATCGGCAGGATGTTTGAACTGGCGATTGCCGCCGAGAAGGCGGCCCAGGAACTCTACCAGGGGTTTGAGAAACTGTTTGCTCACCAACCGGACGTGGCCGATTTCTGGGCCGGATATGCGATCGAGGAAGCGAGACATGCCCAATGGTTGGAGCAGATCCGCGACCGGGCAACCCCCGAACAACTGTCTGCGCCGGTTGACCCTCTCCTCTGGCAGGATGTGCGCCACAGCCTTCCGCTTCCGGTGGCAGAGGTGCTGAGGCAGGTCCAGAACCTGGATGATGCTTATGAGCTGGCCAACCACAAGGAACACTCGGAAATCAACGTCATCTTTGAATTTCTGATCAGTTCCTCTACCTCAGATGAGACGACACACCTCTTCTTGAGGTCCCAATTGCAGGATCACATCGCCCGGCTGATGTTCGACTTTCCGGCGCCGTTCAAAAGTGCAACACGGCGGCGGGCGGTGCAGGCCATACCTGGTCCTCCTGTCCCTTGAGTCTTTGATTCCACAAGCTCTCAGAGCCGGTCTGAAGAGCTTACCACAAAGACATAAAGGTCACAAAGGAACACGAAGGAAACGAATAAAAAAAACCGCATGGTGCCCCTGGTGTCCTTCGTGTCCTTGGTGGTTTTCAGAGGGGTGAGGTCGAATCAAAGATGGTCGAGGTAATTCCAAGAAGGGAAGAAATGGTGCAGAAGCATCGAATTCTCATTGTGGAGGATGACCCCGGTACGCTCAGTCTGCTCGACCAGATCGTCAGGCGGGCAGGATATGAGCCGCTGCTGGCCCGGGGGGCCCAGGAAGGGCTGGAGCGGCTGCGAAAGGATGGGGCCGACCTGCTCCTGCTCGACCTGATGATGCGGGATGTGGATGGCTGGGCCCTGCTGGAGAGGATCAAGGCCGACGATCACCTCCGCTCGATCCCGGTGATCATCATCAGCGCCAAACATCCCAAAGAAGACCCGGCGCGGACAGAAGCCCACGCCGGGATGTTCGAGAGCTATCTGGTCAAGCCGTTTGAGGTCAATACGTTGATCGCCAAAATATGGGAGCTTCTGGGATAGGGCGCCGAGCACCCCCAGCAGGATTCGAACCTGCGGCCCACTGCTTAGAAGGCAGTTGCTCTCTCCACTGAGCTATGGGGGCTTTCAGGGGCCAGGCACCGCTTCGAGTGCCTGGCCTTCGCTATTTTTAGATAAGCAGCAGAGGCGGAGCCTTCAGGCGGAAAAGGCCGGCTGAAGCTTCGACTCCGGTCTTTACCTGAACCGTATTGATTTTAGCCCAGATTGGCCAGGTTGTCAAGTCCACCGCCGGCTACCCACGCGCAAAAGGTGCGCAGGTCAGGCAGCACGGTTGCCGACAGATGTCTGACCACCCAGTTGGCGGTCATGGGCGAGATGGTGACCACCGGCACACCGGACCGGAACGCCTCCCACATCTCGATGGCCGTGCCCATGCTGGCCTGGGGCACATAGGCGACCACCAGGTCGGCCTGGCCGGCCAGGGCAGCCATCTCCAGCAACGTCTTTTTGGCCCGTTCGTCGTCATAGTCCACGCCGTTGGGGTGGAGTTCGTTGGGGTCCACGATCTCCACATCGGCGATCTGCTCCCGGATCGCCCCGGCGATGATGCGGCGGTAGTCCTGGGCATCAATGTAGCGATCCAGCCGCGAGCCCTGCATGATGCCGGCAATAAAGACCTTCATTGGCGGTAAGGCAGAAACTCCGGTCCCAGCAGCTCCCGGGCGATGATCAGGCGCATGATGTTCATCGTCCCTTCCGCACCGATGGAGTAGGAACGGATGCCCCGGATGCCCATCTCAACCGGGCACTCCTGGGTATAGGCCATGGCCCCGAACCAGTCGGCGACCTCGTTCATAATCTCAAAGCCGACCTGCGGGGCGCGGAGCTTGGCCAGCGCCGCCGCCAGGGCGATGTCGGCATGGGTGCGCGTGCCGGGGCCGTACTTCTGATCCATGATCCAGGCTGCTTTGTAGACCAACAGCCGGGTGCTCTCCAGGCTGGCATAGTGGTTGGCCAACGGGAAGGAGATGCCCTCATAAGAGGCCAGCGGCCGGCCAAAGGCGCGGCGCTGCTTGATATGGTCCATGCCCATCTCCAGCACCGCCTCGGCTGCGCCCACGCAGGTAGCCCCGATGAGCACCCGCGCCGCCGAAAAGCCCTCCATCGCGTGGTAAAAACCCCGGTTCACCTGGCCTACGATGTGGCTGTCTGGCAGGCGCACATCCTGCAGGGCAAAGCCGCCGGTGGAGATGCCCATCCGCCCCATGTCCCGGAAAAAGGTCGGAGTGATGCCCGGCGTCCCTTTGAGGGGCAGGGCGAAGAAGGTGAAGGCCCTGTGACCGGCGGCCGGATCGGGTTCGGTGCGGGCCAGCACCAGATGGATGCCCCCCATTGCCAGGGACTCCCGCACGCCGCTGATATACATCTTTTCGCCGTTGATCACCCATTCATCCCCCTGGCGCACCGCCCTGGTGCGGCAGGCGCCCAGGATGTCGGAGCCGCCTTCCGGCTCGGTGGTAGCGATGCCCAGAAAAGCGTCGCCGGCCGTCACGCGGGGCAGCAGCTGAGCCTTGAGTTCAGGGCTGCCGTAGCGGTCAAAGATAAAGCCCCAGGCCGCTTCCACCAGATAGAGCACCGGCACAGCCAGGCTGATGTCGGCCCGCCCCAGCTCCTCCGCCGCGATGGCGGCCATGGTCCAGTCCATGCCTGCGCCGCCATACGCTTCCGAGCAGACCGGCCCCAGCAGCCCCAGGCCGGCCATCCCTTTGATGATCTCCGGCGGGATGCGCTCCTGGGTGTCAATCTCCCGTACACGGGGGGCGATCTCTTTCTGGGCAAAATCGCGCACCGCCTGCCGCCACAGGCGCTGTTCCTCGTTCCACTCGAAATCCATGGCCTCTCCCCCATTCAAAAAGCCTCCCGCAGGCCGGTCAGCACCCTGCGGGAGGCTGACCTGTTTACAGTCTGTCGGCAATGGCGTGGGCCATCTCCAGGGTGCTGTTGTTGCCCCCCATGTCGTAGGTGCGGACCTTGCCCTCGGCCAGGACGGCAGCGACCGCCCCCTCGATCTGGGCCGCCTTGTCGCTCTCACCCAGCCAGTCGAGCATCATCCTGGCGGCCAGGATGGCGGCGATGGGGTTGACCTTGTACTGCCCGGCATATTTGGGCGCCGAACCGTGGGTCGGCTCAAAGACGGCATAGTTTGTGCCGATATTGCCGCTGCAGCCAAAGCCCAGGCCGCCCACCATCTGGGCGCACAGGTCGGAGATGATGTCGCCGAACAGGTTGGTGGTGACGATCACATCGTAGTTGAGGGGGTTCTTGAGCAACCACATCCCCATCGCGTCAATGTTGGCGTCCTCGAAGGGGATGTCGGGATATTCGGCTGCCACTTTGCGGGCCGCCTCCATAAACACAGCATCGGTCAGGCGCAGGACGTTGGCCTTGTGCACCGCCGTCACCTTTTTGCGGTGGTATTTGCGGGCATACTCGAACGCCGCCCGCACGATCCGCTCCGATGCCTCCGGCGTAATGGCCCGCAAGGAGATGGCAGCATGGCGCGGGATCTTGTCCATCCCCTTGACGGCATAGAACTCTTCCGGCACGTGAGGATACTCGACGCCGATATACATCCCCTCCGTGTTCTCGCGAAAGACCACCAGGTCAATCCCCTCCCGATAGTTCAGCGGGTTGCCTGGATAGGCCTTGCACGGCCGCAGGCAGATATACAGGTCCAACAACTGGCGCATCCGCACGATGGGGCTGCGGTAGCTGTAGCCCTTGCCCTGCAACTCCGGCAGCAGCTCTTTCTCCGCCTTGTCCTGGCCTTTGGAGGTGATGGCCCCGAAGAAGGCACAATCGGTCTCTTTCATCATCTCCAACGTGCGCCGGGGCAGGGCATCCCCCTCTCTGCGCCAGAACTCCCAGCCGATGTCGCCGTGGATATACTCGGCATCCAGGCCAATGCGGTCCAACACGATTTTCGTGGCCTCGGTCACATCTACACCGATGCCGTCGCCCGGTAACCAGGCGATTCTGTACCTGGCCATACTCTCAGTCCTCCCTTTTTGTATTTATAGGGCAACTGCGAGCAGTTGCCCTACCCTGCCAGGCCTCAGCCCACAACCACGGACTCCTGGGCTGCGGGCCGCACGCGCCGACGCACCAGCTTCTGTTCCTGATAGAACCTGGCGTATCGCCGAATATAGTAATCCCAACAATCGGAGCTATCTCTGGACAAACGGATTGCGCACCTGCAGTTGTTCCTCGATGGTCAATCCGTGTTGCATGTCTTCAGAATACAGAATGGGAACGCCAGCACTCAACGCACTCGCTACAATTGTGCTGTCCCAAAAGGACAACGAATACCGCTGGCGCAGTTGAGATGCCATCAGCAGGATTGACCTGTTCAACTCAATGACCAGGTATTTCTCGTAGAACGACTCGACAAGTCGGCTGACCTGTTCTTCGGTGAAGTTGGCACGTTGCAGCAAATTGACGCACACCTCGTTGATCACCTGTGTGCTGATGACAGGTTCGGTCTCTTGAATCAACGTGCGCGCAGTTGCAGACCTGGCTGTGTCATCCGCTTGAATGAAGGCATACAGCCAGATATTCGTGTCAATGAAGCAGGGGGTGACCTGATTATCTGGCATAGACTTCTTCTCGGGTCAAGGGACGGAAGCCTTTCATTTGTACAGGATGGGCAAGTAGCTGGTCAATGAAATTCACAGTGGTTTTGGCGGGTTCCTCAAACACCAGGATCACGTGTACCCGCTTCGTGAGATTCCTGAGATACTGGCGAGGAATCTCGATAAAGCCGTTCTTGACAGTGGTTTGGAATTCTATGGCATACATACTTTGTCCTCGAATGAACAGGTGGAAACTTTGGTAGGGCAACTGCGAGCAGTTGCCCTACCCTGCCAGGCCTCAGCCCACAACCACGGACTCCTGGGCTGCGGGCCACACGCGCCGACGCACCGGCACCCGTTTCGGCGGGAAAGACACCTTCAGGCGTGGCCTCTGCAAGTTTGTAGGGCAACTGCTCGCAGTTGCCCTACTGGGCCAGCCCCAGCTTGCGCCTGACATAGGGCACCAATCCCCCGCTGCTGAGGATGTCCATCACCGAAGGGTCCAGGGGCGGAAAGGTGTACTCGCCGCCGGGGGTCAAGACCCGGCCGGCAGCAAAGTCAATGGTGATCTCGTCGCCTGTTTCCACCGTGTCCACCGCGTCGCAGGTGACGATGGGCAGGCCCTCGTTGATGCAGTTGCGGAAGTAGATGCGGGCAAAACTGCGGGCCACGATGGCCCCCACTCCCGCCTCCTTCAGGCAGATGACCGCCTGCTCCCGCGAACTGCCGCAGCCCCAGTTCTTGCCGGCGACGATGATGTCCCCTGGCCGGACATGCGTCACAAATTCAGGGTCCAGGTCCTCCAGGGCGTGCCGGGCCATCTCCTGACGGTCTTGGATGCTATAGGTATATTTGCCGGGAAAGATGACGTCGGTGTTGACATCGTCGCCATATTTCCATACTCGACCGGTCAGCCTGGTTTCCAAAGTGCTCCTCCTGTCAAAAGGTTCGGCCTTCTTCAGCTTTCATCCACGGCCGGGCCTACCACCAGCCGACCCACAGCCGGGAGAACTGCCAGCGAGGGGGGACACCGACCTTGCGGATCGTCTTGATATCCGAGCCATCAGGCCTCATGACGCGGATAGCCCAGGCTGTGCCGTTCTGATCGCTCAAGAAGTAGATATACTGGCCGTCGGGAGAATAGACCGGCAGGGTATCGTTGCCTCTGTTTTTGGTCAACTGCTTCTTGCCAGAGCCATCCAGGTTCACCACAAAGATCTCTGGATTCCCCTCAACCTCGGCGGAGTAGACGATCTTTTTCCCGTCGGGCGACCAGGATGCCTTGCCGCCTCCATCTTTGGTGACCTGCCGCAACCCCTGGCCGTTGACGCCGACGACAAAAATGCCACAACTGGTATCGCGGCAGGAATCGAAAACAATCAGGTCCCCTTTGGGTGACCAGGAAGGTCGCATACCCGCGGGCAGCTTGGTGCGGCCGCTGCCGTCGGTATTGATGATATACAGGCTGACGTCGGCACTCCACCAGTTGCCCACCCATTGGTGAAAGACGAGCCGCGTGCCGTCGGGTGAGAAAGAGGCGAACTCGGCCCAGGGATCGGGTGCAACCTCCCTTTCTGTCTTCTTGTCCAGATCATAGATACGGATACCCGTCCAACAATGGTAGTAAGCAACCTTGTGACCGGTGGGAGAAAAGGCTGGCTCAAAGCCCCTATCAATGACCTTTCTGGCCTCACTTCCGTCGCCGCGCATGATCCAGACGTTGTACTTGTTCTCGTCCCCCTCATTCCCGCCGTCAAAGTTGCTGTAGATCACCCCATAGGACGCGAGCGACGCCTTGGGCGCAGCCGTCGGCTTGGGCGTGGCTGTGGCTGCCGGTGGTTTGGGCACCGGCGTGTCGGTGGCCGTCGGCTGAGGTTGCTGAGCCGCCGCAGCGGTCAGGATCGCCTGGGCCGTGAGCACCTGGTCCGGCGTGGCCGAAGGCTCAGG
>DAOTYI010000262.1:0-22462 GCA_034434895.1 Anaerolineae bacterium | reverse complement strand
AGAAGGGGGTTGGGGGATGGGGTGAGGTCCGCCCAGTCTAATTGATGTGAATTCAACATCGTCGAGCCATGCAGACAGGGGGTGGAAAAGATGATCCAGGCAGACGTGGTGGTTTTGGGAGGCGGGCCGGGGGGCTATGTGGCAGCGTTGCGGGCCGCACAACTGGGCGCTCGCGTGGCGCTGATCGAAGAAAAGGCGGTGGGGGGGGTATGCCTGAATGTGGGCTGCATCCCCACCAAGGCATTGCTGCGCAGCGCCGAGGTCTACCGGGCCTTTCGCCGCGCCGCGACCTTTGGCCTGCGGCTGGAGGGCCGCCTCACACCCGACTGGCCGGCGATCCAGGGGCGCAAAGAGGCGATTGTCCGCCAGTTGGTCGGCGGGGTAGAGACGTTGTTGCGCAAGGCCGGCGTGCAGGTGCTTCGCGGCCGGGGGCGCTTCATCACCCCTCACAGGCTGGAAGTGAGCACGGCAACAGGGGCAGAGCCGGTCGAGGCCGGGAAAGGGGTGATCATCGCCACCGGCTCACGCCCGATCCAGTTACCCCTGCCCGGCATGGAACTGGCCGGCGTGCTTGATTCGACCGGGGCGCTGATGCTGGAAGAGCTGCCCTCCCGCCTGCTCATCATCGGCGGCGGGGTGATCGGCGTCGAGTTTGCCGACCTGTTCAACGCCTTTGGCGTGCAGGTGACGGTCGTGGAGATGCTGGACCGGCTGCTGCCGCTGATGGATGCCGACCTGGGGCCGGCGCTGGCCTGGACAATGGGGCAGCGTGGGGTCCGGGTGTATGTCGGCAGCCGGGTGACCCGCCTGGATGCGGCGGAAAGCGGCCTGCGGGCCACCGTGGTCACCCCCACCGGGGAAACGATCATCGAGGCCGACCGCGTGCTGGTGGCCGTAGGTCGGCGGCCCAATGTCGAAGAGCTGGGGCTGGAGAGGGCCGGGGTTCGCTATGACAGGCCGGGCATCCCGGTGGATAGCCGGATGCAGACCAATGTGCCCGGTATCTATGCTGTGGGCGATGTGACCGGCGGCCCACAACTGGCCCACGTGGCCATGCGCGGCGGCGAAGTGGCAGCCGAAAATATCCTGGGGCACACCGCCCACCTCCACCTCAAAACGGTCCCCTGGTGCGTCTACACCGATCCGGAGGTGGCCAGCGTCGGCCTGAGCGAAGCGCAGGCGCGGGAACAGGGGTACCAGGTGCGGGTCGGCCGCTTTCCGCTGAACGCCAACGGGCGGGCGCTGACCTGGGGCGAAACCGACGGCTTTGTCAAGGTGGTCAGCGAAGCGCGCTTTGGCGAACTGTTGGGCCTGCACCTGATAGCCCCCCATGCCGGCGAACTGATCCACGAGGGGGGGCTGGCGCTGGCCCTGGAGGCGACAATCGAGGAGTTGATCGCCACCCTGCACGGCCACCCCACCCTGGGCGAGGCGGTGCGCGAGGCGGCGCTGGCGGTGCGCGGAGAGGCGTTGCACCTGCCACGGTAGAGGCAAACCGCCGGATGGCACATCCCATCCGGCGGCGGCTTTTCCAGGCGCGCCTGGCAGGGCTCGAACCTGCAGCCATCGGTTCCGAAGACCGATGCTCTGTCCATTGAGCTACAGGCGCACGACAGGGCGACTTTAGTATACCAGAGATCGCGCCTGCCGTCAACCTTTGTAGGACAACTGCTCGCAGTTGTCCTACTTTGCAACTGCTCGTAGTTGTCCTGCTTACGAGAGATGGAGACAGGGTTATTGAACCGCATCGAGGCGGAGGCACACCGCCTGGGTTTCGACCTGGTGGGCCTGGCCCCTGCCACACCCCCGACCACAATCGGCCACTACCGTGCCTGGCTGGAGGGCGGGTATCACGGCGAGATGGCCTACCTGGCCCGACCGGAGGCGGTGGCCAGGCGGGGCGATCTGACCCTTCTGCTGCCGGGCGTGCGCTCGGTGGTGGTGGTGGCGGCCCGCTATGCCCCCTGTCCACCCTCGGCCGGGCCTGGCGATGACCCTGCGCGGGGCCTCCTGGCCCGCTACGCCTGGGGCGACGATTATCACCCCCTGCTTTTGTCTCGATTATGTCAATTGGGAACCCTGATCGAGGCCGAGAGCCACGGGGCCGTTGCCTTTCGCGCCTGTGTGGATACCGCCCCCCTGCTGGAGCGAGAGCTGGCCGTCCGCGCCGGGTTGGGCTTCATCGGCAAGAACACCAACCTGATCCACCCCCGACTGGGATCGTGGCTGTTCCTGGGCGAACTGCTCCTCACCGTGGACATCGAGATAGAGCAGGCCCCATCCGCCGGGGGGGAGCCCACCTCTCGGTGCGGGCGCTGCACCCGCTGCCTGGACGCCTGCCCGACCGGCGCCCTCATGGCCCCCTACCTGCTGGACGCCCGGCGCTGTATCTCCTACCTGACCATCGAGCTGAAAGGGCCTATCCCCGGCGAGCTGCGGCCCCTGCTGGGCAACCGCATCTTTGGCTGTGATCTCTGCCAGGAGGTCTGTCCCTGGAACCGGCGCTCCGGCCGGGCCGTGGCCGGGGCGGCCTCTCGGCCCCGACCGGATGACATCGCCCCTCACCTGCTGGAACTTATCGCCCTGGATGACGACGGCTTCCGGCAGCGGTTTGGGAACAGCCCGGTGAAACGGGCAAAAAGGCGCGGCCTGCTGCGCAACGTCGCTGTGGCGTTGGGCAATTGGGGCGATCCGGCCGCGGTGCCGGCCCTGGTCCAGGCGCTGCACGATGTCGAGCCGCTGGTGCGCGGGCACGCGGCCTGGGCATTGGGGCGCATTGCCACCCCTGCGGCCCGCCGCGCCCTACAGGAAGCCCTGCCCGGCGAAGCCGATGGGTGGGTGCGGCAGGAGATCCAACAGGCCCTGTGATCAATCCGCGTCACTTCTCCAGCCCCCTGGCCTGTTCGCCTGGGTTTGACCTCGTTTCAATTCCGTGTATAATGCTCATGGCTCAGATGCCGGGAGCTGTCTGGCATCTCCACGAGGGCAGAGCCTGGGATGAGAGGAGGGGTTAATCGCTGATGGATCGCCTGCGTTCAATCTGGCAGTCTCTGCTGCCCGATGCGGAGGATGCTCTGCTGCGGGGACGGGCAGGTCTCATCGCCATCACCTGTTTGGGCCTGATGGCTATGGCCCTGGCCCTGATCCTGGTCTGGTTCATCACCGGCGATCTGGCCGTGGAAACGGTGCTGCTGGGGATCCTCCTCAGCCTGCTGCTGGCAGGCATCATGGCCCTGGCACGGACCGGCCGCGTCCGGCTGGCAACCTGGCTGTTGCTGGGGTTGTTGCTGCTGCTCATCACCGCCGATGCCGCCAGTTTTGGCCTGGGGTCGCCGGCCGCCACTGCTTATGTCATTCCGGTCCTTCTGGCAGCCTGTGGCCTTGGGCTGCCGGCCAGCCTCGGCGTGGCGCTCTTTGGCTCCGGGGCGGTGTGGCTCATCGCCTGGGGGGCATTTGCTGCCTGGTATGAACCGTGGGAACCGTTCGCCGTCTGGCACCTGACCTTCACCGCTCCCTTTCTCACGGTCGTCCTGTGGCTCGTGGCCCTGATCGCCGGTTTCTGGAACCACGCTGTGACAGGGGTCCTCTCCGGCCGGGGGGACCGGCCAGGCAAGCCATCGTGAAAGGAGGCATCATGGTTCCGATAGAGGCCCTGCGCAATTGTGAACTGTTTACCGGCCTGAACGACGAGGAACTGGCGCAGATCGCGGCCATCGCCAGCGAAGAGAGCTATCAGGCCGATGAGATCATTGTGGCCGAACAGGAACTGGCCGATCGGCTGTTCATCCTGCAGACCGGGCGTGTCCAGGTGCACATCTCGCTGCGCTCTGCCCTGGAACCGGGCAGAGAGGCGACCATCGAGGAGGTCAGGCCGGGGCACATCTTTGGCTGGTCATCGCTGGTCAAGCAGCAGCGGTTCACCGCCTCGGCCCGCGCTCTGGAGCCGGTGACGGTCATTGTCCTGCGGGCCGAGGAGCTGAATGCGCTCTTTGACCGGAATGCCCATCTGGGCTTTGTGGTGATGAAGCAACTGGCCGAGGTGATCGCCTCCCGGCTGCGCCACACGCGGGCGATGTGGGAGAGGAGATAGGCGCTCCCCCCCTGTTGCACCTCAGAGACGGTCTGGGCAGGGTGGCTGAAGGCAATGCCTTCGGCCACCTTTTTTGTTTCAGGGGGAATTTGTCAAATTCGCCCGGACCTCACCCCTGCCCCCTGGCCCCCTTCCCTCAACTTTGGCTTTTTGCCCATGGCCCCCTGCATGGGCACCTGACAGCTTCCACGGTCCCAAAAAGAAGATTAATTTTTCATTGCGAAGGCTTCGCCTTCGCAATGAAAAATTTTCTTTTTGTTCTTTTGGCCTCGCCGGAGGCAGGTTTTGGAGATTTTCCCACCCCGTTCTGAAAAAGGCCAAACTTCGGCCGCTGAGGTGCGACTTGAGTCACCCAACTGGATGCATATGCCCCCGCCCCCTACGGTCCGGCATTCTTGACCACCAGCGGCAGGTAGATCAGGGCGCGCACCACCCGGACAGTGCTCTGGTAGCTGTCGGTGCCCCGGCCATTCACCGCCACCAGGGTGACCCTATAGCTGCCCACGGCGCCGTAGATGTGGGTCGGGTTCTCCTCGGTGCTGGTCCCGCCGTCGCCAAAGCTCCACACCCAGGCCGTGGCCGGTGGGTTGACGATACTGGTGTTGCGGAAGATGGCCGGCTGGCCCAGCAACACCGGGCTGTTGGACTCGAAGCGAGCCACCGGCAGTCCCTCAATGGACACGGTGCCGCTGCACGTTGCCGGGCCATAGCTGTTGGTGGCCGTCAGGAGGACGGTGTACAGTCCCACCTGGCCGTAGGTATGGGTGGGGTGGGTGGTGGTGACTATGCTGGTCCCATCGCCCAGGTTCCACTCAAAGGTCAGCGGCGGCTCGCCGACGGTGGTGTTGGTAAAGGCCGTCGTCTGGCCCAGGTCGTCGGGGCTGCTGCTTGCAAACGAGCACCACGGCGCGCCGGTGACGTGCATCAGCACCGGCACGTAGGACACGCCGAGCACCGGGTCGCTGTTGAGCAGCATCAGCGTGGCGCTGTAGGTGCCGAAGGTCATTGTCGGGGCAGCGGTAAAGGTCACCACCACCTCCTGGCTTCCGCCGGAGGGGACTGTGCCGCTGATCGGCTCCTCGGCCAGCCAGGGGACGTCGCTGGCCGGGTAGAGCAGCCAGTTGATGGCCCCCTGCCACACCTCGGCACAGTCCAGGTTACCGTCACCGTCGTCGTCGCGCCAGGCCAGGTTGTCCAGGCAGAAGCCGCTGACCATGGCCCGGTTATCCTTGCGCAGGGCAAAAGCCCCCTGCCCGGCCTCTGGCGCGGCGGTGTAGCCGGCCAGCGTCATGGCCGCCGGCAGCGGGTCGAACCGGTCGCCGTCGTCGTAATACAGGTCGTCGAATTGCAGCGGGTCGGAGGGCCAGTCGCCTACCACCGGATGGCCCGCCTGCCAGCGATAGACCGGCGGCGGCGGCGACATGGACACGTCGGAGACATAGGCCACACCGGCCGTTGCCCACAGCGGGTTGCCGGCATAGGCGTCCATGTCGAAAGAGTTGACGATCGCCCGACCACCGCTCACCAAAAAGTTGTTCAGGGCGTCGAACAGGGAGGCATCGGGGAAGAAGCAGGCGTTGTCCACCAGCACCACGTCGTGGGCTCCGCTGTTGATGGCCGACCGGCAACCGGACCAGTCCTGGTAGTACAGGTCGTAGGCCACGCCCAGGTTCTGCAGCGCCAGTTCGCCGCAGGTGCCCGGCGGGCGGAGGGCGCAGGAGTCGGTGCAGAGCAGGATATCGGGTTGCCCGGCGCTACCGGTCAGGTAGTGGTAGCTCGTCGGCGCTGAGACCCTGTTCTGGCCCTGATTGGTTGGCATATCCGTGCCCGGCCGCGTCTCCAGGCCGACGATCTGGCCCTGTCCGCCGGCAGCCATGGCCCCTTCCATCTCCAGGATGTCGAAGGTCAGGTCGGCGGCTCCGGCGTTGTTCAGGGTCAGGCTGCGGGTCTGCTGCGTGCCGGGGACGATCCACACTTCGAGAGCGCCGGGCTGGACGGTCAGGCAGGGCTGATCGGCGCGCAGGTACAGGTCGTGGACAACGCTGCCGCCGGGTGTGATGTCGGCGCTGAAGGTCTGCGACAGGTGGCCGGCCGCCGAGACGGTGACGGTGTAGCTGCCCTGCTCCAGCCAGCGCACGTAGCGGCCGTTCGCCCCGCTCCGCAGGGTGACGGTCTGGCCGCTGCTGGCCTCGATCAGCAGGCTGGCTCCTTGCAGGGTGGTCGTATTCACGTCGCAGTAGCCCAGGCTGTAGACCACACCGCTCAGCCGGCCCCAGGTGTCGGGGGCCAGGACGGTCATCGTCACCGGGACGCCAACCGCGCCGTAGGGGGTGTTGTTGCGCACTCGCAGCGTGGCGTGATAATAGCCGGGCTGGTCTACCTCGGGCACGCCGGCGTCGAAGGTGACGGTGATGACCAGGCTGCCGCCCGTGGCGACGGTGCCGCTGATCGGTTCCTCAAACAGCCAGGGCACGTCCAGCCCAAAGCAGCCCTCCGAGGGGCGGTAGAATGCCGTGCCGGCGATGGAACTGCCGTCGTAGCCGCCCACCGACCACACCTCACCGCCGGTCCGCGAGTCGGTGCAAAAGCCGGCGTTGTTGGCCGTATAGGCGACCGGAAGTGGATCGCCGATGTCGGCCCACTCCCCGCCCGGCCAGGCCATCCAGTCCAGCCGTTCTACCATGGCCGAGGGATCGAACGGGCTGCCGCCATTGGCGTCCCCGCCGATGGCGTACAGATACTGGCTGGTCAAGGCCAGGGCCAGGTCGGCACGGGCGCTGCTGAAGGTCGGTCCCAGCTCCCAGGCGTCGCCCGACAGGTCGTAGCGCTGCGTCGCGTCCACGTTGCTGCCGGGGGCCGCCTCGCCCCAGCCGCCGACGACATACAGGTACGGCCCGGCCTGGACGAAGCCGGGCGTGCTGGTAGCCACCGGCATGGCTGCCCCGGTGCCGATCCAGGCCCCGGCGGCGATGTCGTAGATGTCCACCTGGTTGGACGCGCCGCCGAAGTAAAAGTCATCGTCGCCGCCGACCAGGTAGATGCGCCCCTCCCAGGCGGCGGCCGCCGCGCCCCACACATTGCGCGGCAGTGCCGGCCCGGCTGACCAGGAATCGGTGGCGATATCGTAGATGTAGAACTGGTTGGTGCCGCCGCCACCCATGACATAGATGCGGCCTTCGTAGCACACACCGGTCGGGCCCTCCTGACCTTTCGGGATCGGGGCCAGCGCGTTCCAGGTGTCGCTGTCGGCGTCGTAGCGCCAGGCATTGTTGGTCAGGTTGAAGGTGCCGTCTACGCCGGAGATGACATAGAAGGAGTTGTTGTCACCGGGGCACTGAGCGTGGGCATAGCGCACAACCCCGCCCGGCACCGGGCTGCCGCTCAACCAGGTTCCTCCACCCGCCACGCCGGCGGCATGCAGTGCGGCGCGCCCCTCGGCGCTGCGCACCGACAGGAGACCGATGGCCGCCGGCTCGCTGAACGGCTCGCCCGACAGGGCAGAGGAACGCCGCATCGGCTCAAAGCCCCGGTCCTGTTCCTGCAGGGCAAATTCCACCGCTCTGCTGCCGACATTGTCCAGGATGAGCTGCAGGGTAGTGCTCAGGCCCATGTCCAGGGTGGCCGACAGGGTCGCGGGGTTGACTTCCAGCAGGCCGGCCCCCAGGTAAAAGTCTTGCAGAACCGTGTCGCTCTGAACGACGGTGACGTTGACCGTCTGAGGCTCATATTCCTCCCCCCTGGCTGCGGTGAACAGGTGGTCGCCGGCCGGAGAGAAGAGGATGTAGAAGGCATCATCCACCGCCGGGTCTTCGGTTGGCACAGTGAAGGCCAGGTGGCCGCTATCGTTGCTGACCGTGGCTCCGGCCAGCGGTGCGTTGGTGTTGGCATCATAGACATTGCCGGCCACCAGGCCGCCGGGCTGAAGATTGCAGGCGATGGCAATCGGCGGGGAGGCGGCGATGGTTAGGTCATCCAGGTAGTAGCCGGGGTAGGTGACCGAGCGGTCGGAGCGCAGGCGGAAGCGGATGCGGAAGTTGCTGACGGCATAGGCCGGGTCGAGCACCACGCCCCGCTGCCGCCAGGCCAGGTCCACATTGCCGCCAGCCTGATAGACTGTTGCCCAGTTGATCCCGCCGTCGTTGCTGACCTCGACGCCGGCAACGTCGAACAGGCTCTCGGTCTGGAGCCACTGCCACCAGGTGACAAAAAGGTCCTGCCCGGCGTAGGCGCTCAGGTCAATATCTGGCGACTGGGTGTAGCCGTTTTCGTTGTTGCCATAGTTGCCCGTCAGATTGGTGGCCCAGACGTTCGCCCCAGAATGGGCGCTGCCGGGGCCGCTGGTGGGCGTGCCCCAGGCCCACGACGTGGTGCCGCCGGGGGAGAACCCGCCATCGCCGGCCTCAAAGTCCTGGCTATACACGACCGGCGGGGAGATGGGCTTGAGGCCGATGTCGTCCACATAGTAGCCGGGGTAGGTGCCCCACCACTGGTCGGTGTAGAGGCGGAAGCGGAGGCGGAAATCGCTGACGGCGTAGGAGGGGTCGAGCAGCACCCAGTGGCGCGTCCACTGCAAGTCCACGTTGCCGCTCACCTCGCCGTAGACCCGCTGCCAGGTGGTGCCGCCGTCGTTGCTGACCTCAACGCTGGCAAAGTCGCAACAGCCTTCGGTCCGCAGCCACTGCCACCAGGACAGGTACAGGCTCTGGCCGGCGTAGGCGCTCAGGTCCACCGTCGGCCCCACGGCGTAGCCGTCTTCGCCGTTTGAGTAGTTGCCCGCCGGGTTGGTGGCCCAGACCTTTGTGCCGGAGTGGGCGCGGCCGGGGCCACTGGTGGGTGTGCCCCACCGCCAGGAGGTCGTGCCGGCAGCCTTGAAATCGCCGTCGCCAGCCTCAAAGTCCTCGTAGTAGACGAAATCGGGCCGATAGCCTGGCGCCGTGCAGGCCTCCGAGTCGGCGCTCAGGGCAAAATCCTGAACCTCGTTGCCGGTCAGCGGGCCGACGGTGTGGTCGGCCGGCGGATAACCGGGCGACCAGGCTTCCACGTGAAAGTGGTAGGTGATGCCGGCGGCCAGGGTCACGCTGTATTGGCCGGTGAGCGGGTCGGTCCACACGCTATTGTTCGGCGGTGGCGGGTTGATCGGGTCGCCTTTGATGGTGATGTGGGCATAGAGCGGCCAGCCGGCCAGGGCATCGGTCACCCGCCCGGAGACGACATAGAACGGAGCGGGGGTGAGGGTAAAGTCCTGGGTGGTCACTTCGTCGGTGATGACCTCCACGCCGGTGACCGTCTGCGGGTAGTAGCCGTACAGGGCGGCGGTGACGGTATAGGTCCCGGCCGGGATGCCCATCGTATAGTAGCCGGTCGGGTCGGTGGAATCGGTGAAACGGCCACCGGCTTCCCGCTCGGCCAGGATGGTCACGTTGGGCAGGGGCGTGCTGCCGCTGTCCTGCACATGGCCCTCCAGATAGCCGGTGGAGGCCACCTGGGCGACGGCGTTGTAGGCATCAATGCGCCCCCAACCGTAGACATTGTTGTGGCACTCCTCCCCGCCGCAGGACAGGTCGGTGCGGCAGGTAGCGGTGCTGGTGATGATATATTCGGTATAGTCCACGTCGCCGATCAGGCCGGGATTGGCACTCCACAGCAACGCGACCAGGCCGGCGGTGTGTGGGCTGGCCATGGAAGTGCCACTCCAGCCACAGTCCCAGCCGTTGCCGGGCACCGAGGAACAGACATCCACGCCGGGCGCACTCACCTCCGGCTTGATCTCGTCCCAGCAGGAGGGTCCCCGGCTGGAAAAGTCGGCGATGTTGTCGCTGGAGTCGGTCGCGCCGGAGGCAAACGATTCGGGATAGTCGCCCGGCGAGCCCAGGCTGCTGCAACCGGGTCCGGAGTTGCCGGCCGAGAAAGCGGGAAAGATGCCCGCCGCCCGCCAGGCCACGACCTTGTCCCGATACCACTCCTCGCAACCCCCGCCGCCCCAGGAGTTGTTGACCACATTGGGGCGGTTGTCGGGGTTGCCGTTGGGGGCCAGCACCCAGTCGGCGCAGGCGTTCAGGGCAAAGTCGGAGCACCAAAAGTCCTCGCAGCCTTTGCAGGCGATCCACCGGGCATCGGGGGCCATGCCCACGTTGTACTCCAGGGCCGGGTCGTCGTCGCCGACCATGGTGCCCATGGTGTGGGTGCCGTGGCCGGCGTTGTCGCACGGCACACTCGGGTCGGGGCATACGGCCGAGGGGTCGTACCAGCAGTCGGCATGGGGGCCGTCGCCGCACTTGTAGTTGACGTGCAATGCGTCGTGGGTGTACTCGACGCCGGTGTCAATGTTGGCCACGGTGATGCCCTGGCCCTTGATGCCGAAATCCTGCCACACCCGGTCGGCACCGACCAGGGCGATGCTCCAGGCTACCCCTTCGGGGAAAGTTGGTTTCTGCTCTGAAATGATGGGTTCAAGGGGGTGGGTGTAATTGGCCCGGAAACCGATCACTTCGGGGAAGGTGGCCAGTTGGCGCAGCAACTCTTTATTGCCGGTGACAAAGAGCGAGTTGTCAATGAGGAATGGATGATAGGGGATACCCTGTTTGTCTAGCCACTGGCGCACCCGGGCCTGCGATTGTTCGGCGGCGGCCTTGAGCGTGTCGTAGACGAACCGGCCACGCTGCGTCCAGTCCTGGATGCCCTCAGCCGGGGCCAGGTCGGCCTTGCTGCCAAAGAGGACGAAGAAGCTGGTGGTCTCGTCGGCCGAGGCGGCCATTTCGGTCAGGATCTGGGGGTCTACCTCGGGCAGGCGGTCGGCCTGTTGCAGGTCAGGAGCAGGTGGCGGTTGGGGTGGGGCCTGGGCAATCGCCCCGGTTGGCATGGTGGCCGGCAGCGCGGCCAGGGTGAGGCCGATCATCACCATCAGGGTGAACCAAAAACGTTTCATCAGTCGCCTCCTTATGATCTGTTTAGGCCTGGAAGGTCTCCAGGAGCTTCCAGCTTTATTTTACCAGGAATCCCCTCCTCTACTGGACGGTCAGCCCACACTTATCCAACGTCAGATTGCCAGGACTGCAACTGCTGAGCAGCAGAACGGACAGAACTGTGGTGAGATACCAGAGCACCTTTCGTATCCCTGGAACCCTCTGGTGCCAGGCGACAGAACGGCCTGGCCGAGGTCACGATTTTATAGACGCAGCGTGGGTGCTAAAGGTTCCGCTCCAGGGGGGTTGCTGGTGAACATGCTGGCTCTGCTGACCTGCGGCCTGCCGGAACAGCAGGTCCTCGGTCGTGGATGGCAGATGATCTTGGGCCGGCTTGTCGCCTGGCTGGAGGAAAGGGATGTTTATAAACAGCCTACATCGGATTGCTGTCAACCGGCTCAAAACCGTAGCGGGCCAGCAGGGCCGGCACAGTGGAGCCTTCGGCGCTGGCGCTGACGGTGCTCACCCCCTGGTCGGCCAGCCAGCGCAGGATGGCGTGGACCAACGCCCGGCCGATGCCCCGCCGCCGATAGCCAGGCCGCACGACCAGCAGTTCAATGGCCCCCCGGCGGCCTGCCCGGTTGGCAGAGGTCAGATCGAGGCTGCCCACCACCAGGCCCACAGCGGTGCTGCCTGCACAGGCCAGCAGGATGCCCCTGTGGCTCAGGCTGGGGTGATAGGCCAGGCAGGCCATCTGTTCCGGCGTGACCCGATCGGACCCGGTGTCCTCAAAAGCGGCGTTGTACAGTTCGGCGATGAGGGGCAGGTCGGCCGGCAGTTCGGCCGTGCGCAGGCCGATGCCGGCAGGCCATGGGCGGTCAGTCTGATGCAGCGCCCTGGCCAGGTCGTTCAGTTCCAGGCGCACAAGCTCGCTGCCGTCACTCACCGGCCCTGCCACTGGAAGCTGGGAGCGGCCGGGGCGGTGACCTCGGCCAGGGTGGGGGTGCGGGGGCCGGTCACCGGCACCTGGAAGCCGAAGGTGCTGCCCCTGCCTTCCCGGCTTTCGGCCCGCACCTGGCCGCCGTGGGCCAGGACGATGTAGCGCACCAGGGCCAACCCCAGCCCCAGCCCCTCGACGCCGCGCCGCAACGGATCGGCCATCTGAGTAAAGCCCTCCCACAGGCCAGGCAACCGGCCGGCCGGCACACCCACGCCGGTATCCTTGACCTCAAAATGGAGGGTGCCGGCCTCCACCTGGCAGCGCACCCACACCTGGCCGCCTGCGGGGGTGAACTTGATAGCATTGTGGACCAGGTGATGGATCGCGTCCGCTAACCGCTCCCGGTCGCCGCGCACGGGGGGCAACCTGTCCGGCACAAGGAGGTGGAAGGCCAGCCCTTTGGTCCTGGCCATGACCTCCAGAGGAGCGATCGCTTCCTGTAACACCTCAAGGACATCCACCTGGCTCAGATTCAGCTCTCCCCGCTTGCTGAAAAAGGTCGCCAGGGTGACCAGGTTGTCCACCAGGGTCCGGGCTGCTTTGAGGCCGTTGGACAGTTGTTCCAGTTGTTCTTGCTGCTCAGGGGTCAGGTTGCCCAACCCGTACCGCTTCAGCAACTCCAGGGAAAAGGCCAGGTTGGCAAAGGGGCTGCGCAGTTCATGGGTGATGACGCCGATAAAGCCTGACTTGAGCCGGTCCATCTCCTGCAACTGACGGTTGGCGCTGGCCAGAGCGGCGTAGGCCCGTTGCAACTCCTGGTTGAGCTTGATCAGATCGTCCACCAGCCGGGCGTTTTCCAGAGCCACGGCGGTCTGATCGGCCAGAGTACCAAGTAGCAGCAGGTCTTCATCAAAGTAGCGGTCGCGGGAAAGCTTGGGGCCCAGGGCCAGCAGGCCGATCCATTTCTCTTTGGCGTGGATGGGGATGTAGAGGTCCATGCCCAGGCTCGCCAGCCAGGAACGCTCGGCGGCCGGCGTCCCCTGGAACTGAGGCAGCAGATCCAGGTCATATTGGGTCAGAGGGCGGTGCTCGGTGCACAGGTAGCGGGCCACCGGGCTGCTGGCCGACAAGGCCCCCTGCGGCGGCAGATAGATGCCATCCTCCATGCCCCGCACCCCCAGCAGGCGGTAGATGTCGCCCCGCCACAGGTCCTCTTCGCGGCGGACCAGGAACAGCGCACCGCGCCGGATGTTGAGGGTTTGATTGATGGTGCTGAGGGCCACGTCGGCCAGGCGGTCCAGATCGAGGATGTTGCTGATGCTCAGGCTGTATTCGCTCACGATGCGGCGGGGATCGTAGCCGCTGCCGGCGATGAACCGCTCCACCAGCCTTTGCACCACCCGCAGCAGAGGGTCGAACAGGATGGCCAGGAGCAGGGCCACGGTCGCCCCGGCCCACAGGGGGCTGTAGCCGGGGAAGCCCTGAAACAGGTATTGGACGGCGGTGAAGCCGGCGGTGTAGATGGCAATGGTCAGGAGGGTGATGATCAGGGAACTGAGGGTGCGTTGCGCGATGCGCCGCATGTCGGGCAGGCGGTGAGTGACGACCGCATAGAGGGTGACCAGGGTGCCCAGCAGCCGCACATCGCTGCCGGGGGCCTGCTGCCCGGCGAAAAAGAGCAGGTCCCCGGCCAGGGTCAGCCCCCAGGCCAACGGCCAGTAGGTCAGACGGTTGCGATGCAGGGGCAGTTGGGTGCGGCGATAGGCCCGAATGAACCAGGGCAGCGGTGCCCCCATAAACAGCCCCCAACCGACGACCGCTGCGCCGAAGGTCAGAGTCAGGCGGTTCAGGCTCTGGCCGATGGGCAGCCTGATCCCTTCCGGCAGACCCAGGGGGTTGCTGTCCAGGATGGCCAACAGGGCGATCCAGACGACGCCCAGCAGGATCCATTTCCAGCGGAGCCAGGGCAGCCGCAGGAAAAAGCGGGTCAGGAAGAGGAACAGCAGGGCCAACAACAGCAGGCCGTAGAGAGGCAGCCGGACCGCCAGGTAGGGATTGATCCCCAGGCCATCGAGCCAGCCCAACTGCCAGGCAAACTGATAGCCAACCCACAGGGCGGAGAGGGCGGTATAGAGAGCCAGCACCTGCACCACCCGCTCCTGGCGGTTGCCCCGCTTCAGGGCGATGGCCAGCAGCAGAAGGTACAACAGGGCTTCCAGGCCCAGGGCAATGAGCACAAATTCAAAAATGGTCATAGCGATTCTTGCCGGTGCAATGCGCCTCCAGAGAAATTATACCACGGGATGGCTCCGGGCGCAACGCCCATACGCATCGGATGTTCGAAGCAGAACGCCAGTGTGGGGCATCCTTTGCCCGGCGGGGGTCTGTGACCCCCGCCGGTGGGGGGCGCAAGGCTGGTGCGTTTGTAGGGCAACTGCGAGCAGTTGCCCTACTTGCGCTTTTTGGCGTCTTCATTGCTCAGCGGGGGGCCGCCAGGTCACAGACCCGGCAGGAGCAGCCTTCTGCTTCGAAAGCCCGCATCAAGTGAAGCGACAAGTCGCACCTCAGAGCCGGTCTGAAAAGCTTACCACAAAGGCCACAAAGGAACACGAAGGAAACGAATACCCCTGGTGTCCTTTGTGTCTTGGTGGTTTTCCGACAAGCTCTCAGGGGTCTGCGGTCAGGCATCCACTGGCGTGGATGCCTCCGTCCGCGCAGGTGGACGCGATTTCCAATCGCCCCCGCCTTAATGGGCGCAACGCCCCTCAGAGCGTGTTGCAGCGGAGAATCGCCTCCCTCATCCGCTCCAGCGCCTCGACCAGCGTGGCCCGTGGGCAGGCAAAGTTTAGCCGCACAAACCCCTCCCCACCCGGGCCAAAGGTCGCCCCATTGTTCAGGGCAACCCGCGCCTGCTCCAGGAAAAAGTTGTAGGGGGGCAGGCGTGTGGCCTCCACCAGCTCCCGGCAATCCAGCCAGGCCAGATAGGTGCCCTCCGGCCTGGCCATCGTCACGCCGGGCAGGTTGTTGTTGACATTGTCAAATAAAAAGTCGCGGTTGGCCTCCAGGTAACGTAGCACGGCTGCCAGCCAGGGATCGCCGTCGCGGTAGGCGGCCAGCGCCGCCACATAGCTCAGCAGATCCACCTCCGGCACCAGGTCGGCGCGGAGCGCCTGGAATTGTCGCCGCAGCTCCCCGTCAGGGATGATCGCCACCGCGCAGTGCAGGCCGGCGATGTTGTAGGTCTTGCTGGGGGCCAGCAGGGTGACCGTCCGGGCCGCAACTTCTGGGGAGAGGGCTGCAATGGGCAGGTGTGAGTGCCCGCTGAACACCAGGTCGCCGTGGATCTCGTCGGAGCAGATGACCAGACCGTGGCGCAGGCACAGCTCGGCCATCCGCTCCAGTTCGTCGCGGCGAAAGACGCGGCCCACCGGATTGTGGGGGTTGCACAGGATAAAGAGCCGCGTCTGCCCGGTGATCGCCGCCTCCATGCGCTCAAAATCTATTTCGTACTGCCCGTCGGGCCGACGGGTCAACTCCATGCTGTTGAGGGTCAACCCGACATGGTGGGGGACCCGCAGGATCGGGGGATAGATCGGCGTCTGGACCAGCAGCCCATCCCCAGGCCGGGTCACGGCGCGGGCGGTCAGGTTAAAGCCCGAGACGACACCGGGGATGAAGAGGATCGCTTCGGACGGCACCTGCCAGCCGTAAAGCCGTTGGAACCGCTCCACCAGCAGGGGCCGCAACTCGGGCGGTTCGAGGCCATAGCCGAAGATGCCATGTTCTACCCGCTCACGCAGCGCCCGGATGACCGGCTCCGGCGCGGGGAAATCCATATCGGCGACCCACAGGGGCAGCACCTCCTGGCCGTAGTGTCGCCACTTGATGCTGTCGGATGTGCGGCGGTCAACCGGTCGGTCAAAATCGTAACTCATGGCAACCGTCACCCCCCCCGCAGGCCTGGAAGAAATTCCAGCTTCAGCCTGCGGGAGGGTCTGATCAGACATGTCCCTCTGTCCCCTGGCCGAGAGCAGGATGTGCCCTAGGATGCGGGCGATGTTCCAGGCATCATCGCTGCCGCGATGGTGGATCCCTTCCAGCGGAAAGCCAAGCTGCTTCATGGCCTGATCCAGCTCTACCTCGCGGCGCAGGTTATAAACCATGGCAAACAGGCTCTTGACGTTGAGGTGCCTGTCCCCAAAGGGATAATCAACGCCCTGGGCCTGGCACTGTTGCTGGAACATCTTGCGGTCATAGTCACCATAGCTGGCCCACAGCCGCTCGTCCGCCCGGTACTCCTGGCGCAGGATACGGCATGCTTCGGCGAAGGGGAGCCCCTGGTTCACCTCTTCCTGGGTCAGTGTCGTCAGCCGGGTGCAATAATCGCTGACGGTGGAGCGGGCCGGTCGGACGATGAGGCTGCGGCTTTCCAGGCGTTTGAGCGTCGTCACATCCAGCACGCACAGGCCGATCTCGATGATCTCCCGTTCCTGTCCCGGTGGCGGGTCGCCTTCCCAGCAGGTAGATTCGACGTCAATCACCAGGATTCGGTCCAGTTTTTTGGCCATGGCTCATTGCGTCTCTGCGGCGCAACAAATCCGGGTCATCCGTGTCCTGCGGGGCCTCAGTCCAGCCCAAGTTGCTGGCGCATCAGCCGGGGCGGCAGCGAGCCGCAGTTCAGGATGGCATCGTGGACCTGGCGCAGAGAGGCGTCGGGGTGGGCGCGGCGGTAGTCGGCGATCAGCTTCAGGATGGCCAGCTTGCCCATCAGGTAGGATTGCGGTTGGGTGGGCGACTGGGTGTAGCGGCGCACCTCGGCCAGGGCGTTGATCGGCTCCAGCTGGCATTCCCGGACCAGGAAATCCACCGCCTGGTCCACCGTCATCCCCCTGGTGTGCAGCGAAACGTCGAGGATGATGCGGGCCGCCCGCCACAACTGGTCCGACAGCCGTCCCAGCCGCTGCACCGGCTCGGCGATATAGCCCATCTGCTCCAGCAGTTCCTCGCAGTAGAAGGCCCAGCCTTCGATGAACAGGGTGGCCAGAAAGGAACCCATGCGGCGGGGGATCGTCTCGGTGCGGTTGGCGTACACCAGTTGCAGGTGGTGGCCGGGATAGGCTTCGTGCAGGGCGGTAATCGGCAGTTTGGATCGGCTGTGGCCCCTGAGCTTCTGCTCCTGTTCCTCCGGCGGGCTGGCCGGATCGACCGGCGTGACGAGAAAGATGCCCTCCTGCTGTTCTTCCAGGATGCCGGGGGGCATGTAGGCGGCGTAGGGGAGCAGGGGGCGCATATAAGGCGGTGTTTCGATGATGCGCAGCGACTCGTCCGGCGGGATGGTGGCGATTTCGTGGTCAATCACATACTGGCGGATGTCGGCCATAGCCTGGCGGTAGGCATCGAGCAGTCCCTCGGCGG
Source organism: Anaerolineae bacterium (assembly GCA_034434895.1). GTDB lineage: Bacteria > Chloroflexota > Anaerolineae > JAAYZQ01 > JAAYZQ01 > DAOTXL01. Next base: position 5,115 of record DAOTYI010000262.1, on the reverse strand, counting down.
GCGGGTGATCGGCCCTGGCCTCTTCCAGGATGTCGCGCACCGACCTGTCGGGATCGATCTCGCGGGCCACCGCTTCCATCTGAGCCCGCGTCTGGTGGAACTGCTCCCAGCCGGTGGCCAGCAGTTCATCGGCGTCGTAATCCACCATCTGCTCCTGGTGCAGCATCTCGTCAAATAGCTCCCGTCCGGCGGCAAAGTTGCCGGCTGCCTGGGGGAGCACCTGATCTTGCAGGAAGCTGATATACTCCTGGATCGCCCCGCTTGCAGCCTGGCCGGCCTCGACCAGATCGGCCTGCAGGTCCGGCGCGGCCTGGGCGGCTATCGCCGGCAGCAGCCCCAGGAAGAGGCCGGGGGCCTGCTGAGCCTCCTCCAGCGCCACCTCGGCCCACACGCGCGGCACTTCGGTCGGAATGAGGTTCTGCTGCCCCTCCCGCAGCACCCGGGGGACCTGCCGCACCCGGCTCAAGGCGGAGCGCAGCCGGTCGGGCAGGGGCGCAAACTCTTTGAGCAGCAGCAGCATCACGCCGTTCAACCCTTCTTCCAGGTAGCCGGTAGGGTTGCGCCACGGCCCCCGCATCTTTTCATACTGGCGGATGAACGATTCGAGGATGGCCACGATCAGCCGGTGGTCAATCTGAGCAGCCAGCCGGAAATGGTCGGCCGGCATGGCCCGGAACTCGGCCAGGGCAGCCAGCATCTCCCGGTGCTGACTGTCCAGGGCCTCGGCGCTGGAATCGGCCAGCCGGTCGTCCCAGCGGTGATCGCCCAGTTGGGTGGCGGCCACCGGATTCAGCTCCATCAGGCGGTGAAGCCATTGCCCGGCGCGCTGGTAAAAAACGGTTTCGTCACTCATTTTTTCTCCTCCTGTCGGACCTTTCAGGCCTGAACTATATCACAGAACCAGAGGTTGTGCAAATGGGTTGGCCTGATCTCGCCAGGACGGATCAGGGCAGGTCATGACGGTGGCAGGAATTTGCACCCCATCGGCTTCATGCTATAATGGGCTGACCTGGGCAGCAAGCGTGGTTCCGGCCCGAACCACGCTTTTTTTGCAGACCGATGAGGGAGGAGATGCAATGCCGGAAGGAAAAGTGGAACCCCGCCTGCCGCGCGGCATGCGCGACATCCTGCCCGAGGCGATGATCCGCCGTGAGTATGTGATGGGGGTCATTCGTCGGGTGTTCGAGGAATTCGGCTTTGAGCCGTTGCAGACGCCGGCCATCGAACTGGAGGAGACGCTCCTGGGCAAGTATGGCCCCGACGCCGAACGGCTGATCTACAGCGTTGGCCACAGCGGAGGGAAGGAGAGGCTTTGCCTGCGCTACGACCTGTCGGTGCCGTTGTGCCGGCTGGTGGCCCAATACCCGGAGCTGAACAGGCCGTTCAAACGCTACCAGATCGCCCCGGTATGGCGGGCCGAGCGGCCGCAGAAGGGCCGCTACCGCGAGTTCTACCAGTGCGATGCCGATATTGTCGGCTCGGCTTCCATGCTGGCCGACGCCGAAACGCTGAATGTCATCTATGACATCCTGACCCGGTTGGGATTCCGGCAGTTTGTGATCCACCTGAACGACCGCAAGCTGCTCAGCGGCATCGGCCAGTATGCCGGCGTGGCCAACGAGCAGTTGGGCGGCCTGTATCGCGCCATTGACAAGCTGCCCCGGATCGGCCTGGAGGGGGTGGAGGCGGAACTGCGCCGGACCGGCATCCCGGACGAGGTGGTCCGCCGGCTGCTGGAGCTGTTGCACATCCAGGGGGCAAACCGGGAGGTCCTGGCGCGGCTGAAAGGGTTGCTGGCCGACTATCCGGCGGCGATGGAGGGGCTGGCCGAGCTGGAAGAGATTGTCGGCTATTTGCAGGCATTGGGCATCCCGGAGCGGTGCTATCAGATCGTGCCGACGATGGTCCGGGGGCTGGACTATTACACCGGCCCCATCTACGAGACGGTGGTCGAGGAGCCGAAAATCGGCAGCATCACCGGCGGCGGGCGGTATGACAACCTGGTGGGCATGTTCCTGGCCCGCAGCCTGCCGGCCACCGGCACGACCATCGGCATTGAGCGGATCATGGATGTCATGGAGGAGCTGGAGATGTTTCCCCCCCAGGTGGGGAGGACGGTGGCCCAGGTGCTGGTCACCCGCTTTGCCCCGGCGCTGGTGGAGGAATCGTTGCGGCTGGCCCGCGACCTGCGCCGGGCGGGGCTGAATGTCGAGCTCTATTTCGAGGACGATCCGCTGGGCACCCAGATCCGCTACGCGCTGAAGAAGGGCATCCCCTACCTGGCCATCATCGGGCCGGATGAGGTGGCGACCGGACAGGTGGCCTTGCGCCATCTGGCGCTGGGAGAACAGGTGACCGTTCCCCGCGACGGGGCAGTGGCGCAGCTCCAGGCCTGGCGGCAACTCCTGTAGCCTGTCCTGTGTCAAAGTCTACCACAAAGGCGCACCAGGAAAACAGAAATTCTTTGTGTCCTTGGTGTCCTTAGTGGTTTTCAGACTGGCGCCGGGGGTCATCTTTTCCGTAGGGGGCCGATGGCTACCCGGCGAGGCCGGTCAGGGTTGACTATCCGACCCGGCCATGCTACAATGCCGACAGGAGGGTGAGACAATGGCCATGACTGAGCGGGTGACCCGCCTGCGGCGGCAGAGCCTGGAGGCGGTGCCCACCCTTTCGACCGAACGGGCGGAGCTGTTGACCGAATTTTACCGGCAGCACACCGAACTGACCTCGATGCCGGTCAAACGTGCCCTGGCCTTTCAATACCTGCTGACGCACAAGGCGATCTATCTCGGCGATGGGGAGCTGATCGTCGGCGAAAAGGGGCCGGCCCCCAAGGCGACCCCCACCTATCCGGAGCTGTGCTGTCACACTCTGGAAGACCTGGACATCCTCGACTCCAGGGACAAGATCCCGTTCAAGGTCAGCCCCCAGGCGCGGCAGCTCTATGCCGGGACGATCCTCCCCTTCTGGCGGGGCCGGACGATGCGGGAGCTGATCTTCCGCGAGATGACCGATGAGTGGCTGGCGGCCTACCAGGCCGGCGTCTTTACCGAGTTCATGGAGCAGCGCTCGCCGGGGCATACGGTGCTCGACGACAAGATCTACCACAAAGGGATGGAGCAGTTCAAGGCCGAGATCCGGCGTAGCCTGGCCGGGCTGGACTACCAGAACGATCCGCAAGCCTACGCCCGGCAGGAGGAGCTGAAGGCGATGCTCATCTGCGCCGATGCCCTGATCGCTTTTGCCCACCGCCATGCCGACAAAGCCCTGGCGCTGGCCCACCAGGAGGCCGATCCGCAGCGGCGGGCGGAACTGAAGCGCATCGCCCAGGTGTGCCGCCACGTGCCGGCCCACGCCCCCCGTGACTTTTGGGAGGCGTTGCAGGCCTACTGGTTTGTGCATCTGGGGGTGACCCTCGAACTGAACCCCTGGGATGCCTTCTGCCCTGGCAGGCTGGACCAGCACCTCTACCCGTTCTACAAAAAGGGCCTGGAGGAGGGGACGCTGAGCCGCGAACAGGCCGAGGAACTGCTGCAATGCCTGTGGATCAAATTCAACAACCAGCCCGCGCCGCCCAAAGTGGGGGTCACGGCGGCGGAGAGCAGCACCTACACCGACTTTGCCCAGATCAACCTGGGCGGCGTCCGGCCCGACGGCTCTGATGCGGTCAACGAGGTCACCTACCTGCTGCTGGATGTGATCGAAGAGATGAGGCTGCTCCAGCCCAGTTCCTCCATCCAGGTCAGCAAAAAGAACCCTGACCGCTTTATCAAGCGGGCGGCGCGCATCATCCGCACCGGGTTCGGCCAGCCCTCGGTGTTCAACGCTGACCTGATCGTCCAGGAGCTGGTGCGCATGGGCAAATCGCTGGCCGATGCCCGCTGTGGCGGCTCCAGCGGCTGCGTGGAGGTGGGGGCTTTCGGCAAAGAGAGCTACATCCTGACCGGCTATTTCAACATGCCCAAAGTGCTGGAGCTGACCCTGAACAACGGCCTGGACCCTCGCACCGGGCAGCGGATCGGCCTGGAGACGGGCGATCCGACCTGCTTTCAGAGCTTCGAGGAGCTGTTTGAGGCTTACCGAAAGCAGTTGAACTATTTTGTGGACCTGAAGGTGCGGGGCAACAATGTTATCGAACGGCTATATGCGGCTTACATGCCTGCGCCGTTCCTGTCGTTGCTGATTGACGACTGCATCGCCCGGGGCCGGGATTATCATGACGGCGGAGCGCGCTACAACACCACCTACATCCAGGGGGTTGGCCTGGGGACGATGGCCGACGCGCTGACGGCCATCCGCTACCATCTCTTCGACCACCAAACGCTGACCATGGCCGACCTGCTGGCTGCGCTGCGGGCCGATTTTGCCGGTCAGGAAGGGCTGCGCCAGATGTTGTTGCACAAGACGCCCCGCTACGGCAACGACGACGACTATGCCGATGAGGTGATGCGCGCCGTGTTCGAGGCCTATTTCCAGGCGGTGGACGGCCGGCCCAACACCAAAGGAGGCCATTACCACATCAATCTGCTGCCGACGACGGTGCATGTCTATTTCGGCTCGGTGGTGGGCGCCACGCCCGATGGCCGGCGGGCCTGGACTCCCCTGTCGGAGGGGATCTCGCCGGTGCAGGGGGCCGATCGGCATGGCCCGACGGCCGTCCTCAAGTCGGCGGCCAAAATGGACCATGTCCGCACCGGCGGCACGCTGCTCAATCAGAAATTCACCCCTCACCTGCTGCGCGATGAGGAAGGGCTGGACAACCTGGTCCACCTGGTGCGCAGCTACTTCCGGCTGGACGGCCACCACATCCAGTTCAACGTGGTGGACGCGGCCACGCTGCGCGCTGCCCAACAGCACCCGGAGCAGTACCGCGATCTGATCGTGCGCGTGGCGGGCTACAGCGACTATTTTTGCGATCTGGGCAAGGCGTTGCAGGACGAGATCATCGCCCGGACGGAGCATCAATCGTTCTGAGAGCTAGTCTGAAAACCACTAAGGATACGAAGGACACCAAGGGCACTATGCGGTCTTTTCGTGTTCCTTTGTGGTCTTTGTGTCTTTGTGGTAAGCTTTTCAGACCGGCTCTGAGGGCTGATCAGCCGCGTACGACCACCA
>DAOTYI010000261.1:0-20267 GCA_034434895.1 Anaerolineae bacterium | reverse complement strand
AATTCCGAATTCGGAATTCGGAGGGGAGGGGAAGGGGGTTGGGGGATGGGGTGAGGTCCACCCTGGCTGCCGTCCCGGCGCTCGCCTGGGACAGGTCTCGCACCTGTCCCTCCATCTTTTGTGTGGAGTGGCAATGTATGCGCACCAAATTGAGTCTGTTCTGTGACAAAGTGATCGAAGCGGGCTGGCTGGCAGCGGCCATTGTCGTGCCGCTCTTTTTCAATATCTACTCCCAGCGCGTCTTTGAGCCGGACAAGCTCTCGTTGCTGCGCTCCATCGCCCTGGTCATGGGCGCTGCCCGGATTGTCCGGGCCGTCGAGGACTGGCGTTTCCGCCAGGCCGAGGGTCGGTCCCGGTCCCAAGGCCCCTCGTTGGGACAACGGCTGGTCCAGACGCCCCTGGTGTTGCCCACGCTGCTGCTGGTGGTCGTCTATCTGGTCAGCACCCTCCTGTCGGTGGTGCCTCGCGTCAGCCTGGCCGGTTCCTATCAGCGGTTGCAAGGCACCTACACCACCTTTTCTTACCTGGTCATCTTTTTCCTGCTGTTGGAGGGGCTGCGCACCAAACGGCAACTCGACCGGCTGATCACGACCATGATCCTGGTCAGCTTTCCGATCGCCCTGTATGGCATGGTGCAGCACTTTGGCCTGGATCCCCTGCCCTGGGGGGGCAATGTGAGCTACCGCGTGGCCTCCAATATGGGCAATGCCATCTTTGTCGCTGCCTTTCTGATCATGGTCGTGCCTTTGACCCTGTCGCGGCTGTTCGAGAACTGGCAGCAGGTGGTCCAGAACCTGGGCAGGGGGGACCGCATTCTGGCCGTTGCCTTGCCGCTGGCCTTTGCGCTGATGGTCGGCTTTGCCTGGGTCCTGGAACTGCCCTTCCCGCCGAGCAAACCCCTTTACTTCTGGACCAGCTTGCTTGCCTCGCTCCTGTTCCTGTTGGCCATGCTGGCCTTTGCCTATTACCTGCGCAGGCCGGCGGTCCGATTGCTGTTGGTGGCCAGCTACCTGATCATCCTGATCGTGCAGGTTGTCTGCATCTTTTACTCCCAGAGCCGGGGACCTCTGTTGGGCCTGTTGGGAGGGATCTTTTTCTACTTTGCCCTGTTGGGCCTGATCCGGCGCCGGCTGTGGATCCCGTGGGTGATGGTTGCCTTTGCCCTGGTGGTGGGGGTAGGTCTGTTTCTGTTCAACACCCTCCAATCGCCGACGGTGGAGGCGCTGCGAAAGACCCCCTACATCGGCCGCCTGGGCAAGGTGCTGCAAACCGAGGAGGGCACGGGCAAGGTCCGCATCCTGATCTGGCAGGGGGTGGTGCAGATGATCAGCCCCCATCCCCCCCTGGAATATCCGGTGGAAGAGGGGCAACCCAGGCCCGATCCGTTCAACGGGGTGCGGCCTCTCATCGGCTATGGGCCGGAGTCCATGTATGTGGCCTACAACCGCTTCTATCAGCCTGACCTGGCGCACTATGAGCGGCGCAACGCCTCTCCCGACCGTTCGCACAATGAAACCTTTGACGCGCTGGTGCAAACCGGCCTGGTGGGCTTTGTGGTGTATATGTTGTTGTTTGCCAGCGTCTTTTACTACGGACTCAGGTGGCTGGGATTGATCCATAACCGCCGCCAGGGGTGGATCTGGGTTGCTTTGTGGGTGGCAGGCGGGATCGGCGGCGCGCTGGTGACCTGGCTGTGGCGTGGGGAGGCTTACATCGGCATCGGCATCCCGTTGGGGGTCATGGGTGGACTGGCCCTGTACCTGCTGGGGGTCCTGGTGAACCGGACGGCTGTCCCGCTTCTGGCACGGTGGAAAGGCCGCCAGGCCACACCCTGGTCGGAAGTGGGGGGACGGTATGCCTTATGGCTGCTGGCCCTGGTGTCGGCCATTGTGGCCCATTTTATCGAGATTCACTTTGGCATTGCCATTGCGGCGACGCGCACCTACTTCTGGACCTTTGCCGCCTTGCTGGTGGCTATCGGCACCCGCCTGGCGTTACAACTGGCCGAAGGGCAGAGGGTGGTCGCCGAAGACACGCCGCCTGCTGAAGAAGCCCGGCCAGGCTCGCGCCGCCGCCGCAGAGGTGCCCCCGCCTCGCCGCCACCGCAGGTGACAAAGGAACGGGACTGGCAGGGGGCGATCCTGTTGCTGACCGGGGTGGCCATCCTGATCCTGTGCACCATGCTGTTCGATTTCACCACCATTCAGCCGGGCAACCCTGGCGTGCTGGCCACCGTCTGGCGGTCGTTGACCCAGGTCGAAGGGAAACCCTCGCCGGTCATGCTGACGCTGTTCCTGGTCACCTGGGGGATGATCGGCCTGGTGAGCCTGGGGCAACTGGCCACGCAGGAAGAGTCGGCGGGCCGGAGCCGACAGGAGTGGTTCACGGCGGTGAGCCTCTTGGGCCTGCTTTCCTTCGGCGGGGCGCTGATCTTTGCCCTGCTCCACGCCATGCGCCTGAGGCCGGTGACCATCACCAGCCCTGATGCTCCCAATCCGTTGGCAAACACCATCACCTTTTACTATCTGTTCCTGTTCCTGATCATCCTGAGCCTGGCGGCGGTGCTCACCTTCCTGTTCCGCCGGCCGGTGCGGGCCTGGCGTCTGAACGGTAGCCTGGGGGATGTGGCCGTGATGGCTCTGGGGGTGATCCTGCCGCTCGTGGCCGGCCTTCTGATCGCTGCCACCAATGTCAGCATCGTCCGGGCCGACATTCTGTACAAGCAGGGCCTGAGTTCGGAAAAGGCGGAGCAGTGGGATGGGGCCATCTTTTTCTACCAGAAGGCCGTGGAGATGGCTCCAAAGGAGGATTTCTACTACCTGTTCCTGGGGCGGGCCTACATGGAAAAGGGCAAGGATGCTCAGGGGGAAGATCGGGAAAAGCTGCTGGCGCAGAGTGAGAAGATGCTGAAAAAAGCGCGGGAGCTGGCCCCTCTCAACACCGACCATTCGGCCAACCTGGCCCGGCTGCATCGCACCTGGGGAGGGCTTGTCCAGGGCGAGCAGCGGGTCGCCCATCTGAACCGGGCGCTGGACTATTACGCCGCTGCCCTCAGCCTCAGCCCCAACAACGCTCAGCTCTATAACGAGTGGGGGCAGACCTATTTTGCCCTGGGCGAGTACGAACAGGCGGCGGCCCGGTATGAAAAGTCGCTGACGATTGACCGCCAGTATGTGCAGACCTATCTGCTTCTGGGCGAGCTGTCCATGCGCCAGAAAGATTGGGACAGAGCGCTGGAGGTTTATCAGCAGGCCCTTGAGGTCGCTCCCCAATCGGTGGACCTCTATAGCGCGTTGGGGTATGTGTACACCCAAAAGAAAGACCTGGAGGCCGCCCTGCGGGCCTATCAACAGGCCGTGGAACTCCAGCCCAAGAACTTTAACAACCGGAAGAACCTGGCCATCCTCTACCAGCAGATGGGGCGCATCGAGGAGGCCATCCAGGAGGCGACCGAGGCCCTGGCCCTGGCGCCCGACAATCAGAAGCAGACGATGCAGAATTTCCTGGCCCAGCTCAAAGCCAGCTCGCCGGAGAGTGCGCAGCAGATCCAGGATCTGTTGGCCCAGGGACGCCAGCAGATGGATGGCGGGGAGTGGACGGCGGCCGAGGCGACCTTCAAAAAGGTGCTGAAGCTGAACCCCAACCATCCCCAGGCCCACAGCGCCCTGGCCTATGTCTATGCCAAACAGGGCCGGGTAGAGGAGGCGATTGCCGAAAACCAGGTGGTGATCGGCCTGGCGCCAAACGACTACAACAGCTACAAAAACCTGGGACTGCTCTATCAGCAGAAGGGGCAGATTGCTGAGGCGATCGCAGCCGTCGAAAAGGCGCTGGCCCTGGCTCCAGAAGGGGACAGGGCTGCCCTGGAAAGCTTTTTGAACCAGTTGAAGGCCTTGCAGGCCCAGGCCACCCCCACTGCCCAGCCTCAGGGCCGGGCCGGTGACCTGGCTCCGGCCGAGCGCAATAACCTGTACAGCGCGCCGCCGGCCATGGCCATTGACCCCCAGAAATCGTACCGGGCGACGATTGTTACCGCCAGGGGCAACATCGTCATCCGGCTGGAGGCGGCCCAGGCTCCCCAGACGGTCAACAACTTTGTCTATCTGGCCCGGCAGGGTTTTTACGACGGATTGACCTTCCACCGGGTGGAAAAGCAGCCCGGCTTTTCCCTCATCCAGGGCGGCGATCCCCTCGGCAACGGCACCGGCGGGCCGGGCTATACCGTGCCGGCGGAGATCGAGTTGTCCCACAACGAAGGGGCGATCGCCATGGCCCGGACCTCGGACCAGGTGAACCCGCAGCGGGCCTCGTCGGGCAGCCAGTTCTACATCTGCCTGGAGCCGATCCACCAGCTCGATGGCGCCTATACCGTTTTCGGTTATGTGGTCGAGGGTCTGGAGGTGGCCAAACAGATCGCCGTCGGCGACAAGATTCTGACCATTTTGATCACTGAGGAGTAAAGTCGGAGCCACGGATGACAACTACCTTTTTGCTCATCTTTGCCAGCGCCCTGGTGCTGGCCGTAGGCGGCACACCCGTGGTGCGGTACGTGGCGCTGCGCCTGGGGGTCGTGGACCGGCCCAGCGCCCGCAAGATCCACCTCAACCCCATCCCGCTGCTGGGGGGGGTGGCGATCTATGGCGCTTTTATCGCCGCAGTGCTGATCTTTGGCAACCGCTTCCGCCTCCACGAACTGGTCAGCATCCTGGTGGGGGCCAGTCTGATGTCGTTCCTGGGGCTGTGGGACGACCGGCGCAGCCTGAGTCCATTTCTCAAGCTGATCGGCCAGTTCGCGGCGGCCTCGATCCTGGTGCTGACCGGGGTGCGGGTGGGCCTCTTTCGCTGGGAACCGGTCAACATCGTCGTCACCCTGGGCTGGATGGTGGTCATCACCAATGCCTTGAACCTGCTGGACAACATGGATGGCCTGTCGGGAGGGGTGGGGGCGACGGCGGCCATCTTTTTCCTGCTGCTGGCGGCGATGAACCGCCAATACCTGGTGGGGGCGTTGTCGGCGGCGCTGGTGGGGGCCTGCCTGGGCTTCCTGGTCTACAACTTTAATCCGGCCACGATCTTTATGGGCGATGCCGGCAGCCTGTTTCTGGGTTTCATTCTGGCGGCGGTGGGCATCAAACTTCGCTTTCCTGACAACCTGCAGATCGTGACCTGGATGGTGCCGGTGTTGATCCTGGGCCTGCCGCTGTTCGACACGGCCCTGGTCATCCTCTCCCGGCTGCGGCGTGGCCTGAACCCGTTGACCACGCCGGGCAGGGACCATGTTTCGCACCGGCTGGTGGCGATGGGCTATACCCGGCGCGAGGCGGTGCTTATGTGTTACCTGATCTGCGCCGGGTTGGGGGTGATCGCCCTGTTCATCACCCAGGCCAGCATCCTGGAAGGATATGTGGTGGGCGGCGCGGTGGCCCTGACGGCGCTGTGGGGCCTGTGGCGGCTGGAAAAGGTAGATTTCCCGGGGAAAGAGCAGCGGGGTACCTTCCTGGCCCGGAAAAAGGCCGGTTGATATGGCCCATCGGCCTCTAAAAACCGGCCTGAAAAGGTGGTCTCACAGGCGAAGGTCACAAAGGAACACAAAGGAAATAGCTGAAAACCCCTGGTGTCCTTCGTGTCCTTGGTGGTTTTCAGACAGGCTCTAACTCATTGGGATCCTTCGCAGATGGCTGCATCTACCGGCACCTCAGGAACGCCACCGCCCCCGGCACAAACCTTCTGGACGGGCAAGCCCTTCCGCATCCTGGTCGTGCTGGCGGTGCTGGGCCTCAGCGTGGCCATCTTTCTCTTCCGCCACCGCTTTGCCGAACTGGCTGCGGTCGGCTATCCCGGCATTTTCCTGGTAAGCCTGTTGGGCAATGCGACGATTGTCCTGCCCGCGCCCAGCCTGGCGCTGGTCTTTGCCATGGGCAGCGCCCTGCCGCCGCCCCTGGTGGGCCTGGCAGCCGGCGCCGGAGAGGCGCTGGGCGAGCTGACCGGCTATGCCGCCGGCTTTGGCGGACGGGCGGCCATCGAGAACGCGGAGCGATACCAGCGCCTGGTGGCCTGGATGCGCCGGGCAGGGGGTCCGACCATCCTGGTCCTGTCCCTGATCCCCAACCCCTTTTTCGACCTGGCCGGCATCGCCGCCGGCACGCTGCGCTATCCGCTGTGGCGCTTTCTGCTCTTCTGCTGGCTGGGCAAGACGGCGAAAACGATGCTGGTGGCCTGGGCCGGCGCCTGGTCGTGGACCCTCATCGAACCGTTTTTGGGATGATCAGATCTCTACCTTCTCCAGCGGGCGGCTGGTGCCCAGGAGCGTGCCCAGCTCCGCCTGCTGAATCGCCTGCGACAGTTTGCGCGGTGTGCCCCGGAAATGGAGGAATGGCCCCAGGGTCATGCCGCTGTAGTGGGTCGGCACCACCACCGGCGGCTCGCCCAGCAACCGCAGGGCCTGGGCTGCTTTCCTCGGTCCCAGGTGGCGGAGGGACAGGCCCAGCATCCGCAGGTCGCCGATCGGCAGCAGGACGGCATCCAGCTTCCAGCGCCGCCCGATCTCGCGGAACAGGTCCCGGTCCAGTGAGGTATCGCCGGCGAAATAGACGGTGCGGTCTCCCTCGACGACCAGGCCCAGCTCACCGCCGCTGTGCACCGCTGGCACAGCCGTCAGGCGGATTCCTTTGATCTCCTCTGTTTCCCACGCCTGCACGCCGCGCAGCCCCTTCAGCCCCAGCCGCGCTGCCCGCCGCACCTGATCGGCCGGCATCCACACCGGCGTGTCGGGGTCCAGCCGCTTCAGCACCGGGGGCGAAAAGTGGTCCACATGGGTGTGGGAGATGAACACAAAATCGGGGCGGGGCAGCCGTTCAAAGGTGTACGACCGGGGTGACTGGTGGAAGCCCAGCACCCGAAAGACCGGGTCGGTGATCAGGGTCAGCCCCGCCGTCTCGATGAGGGTCATGGACCAGCGGATGTAGGTCAGTTTCATCTATCTCCCGTCCTACACCAACTCAAACCGCGCCGTAAAGTGGCGCAGATAGCGCGTCTGGTAAACGATGCGCACACCGCGCAGCTCCTCCCGCTTTTCGTACAGGCTGATGATCGTGTCGGCCACATAGTCCAGATGCGACCGGGTATAGACCCGGCGCGGGATGGCCAGGCGCACCAGCTCCATATCGGGATAGATGGTTTCGCCCGTCTTCTCGTCTTTGTGGGCAAACATCACGCTGCCGATCTCAACGGCGCGGATGCCCCCCTCCAGATAGAGGCCAATAGCCAGCGCCTGGCCGGGGAACCGGTCGCGGGGCATGTGGGGCAGGAAGCGCAGGGCATCCAGGTAGACGGCGTGGCCGCCCGGCGGCTCGACGATGGGGATGCCGGCCTCCAGCAACCGGTCGGCCAGGTATTGGGTATGGGCCAGGCGGTAGGCCAGGTAGTGCTCGTCCAACCCTTCCCATAACCCACGGGCGATGGCCTCCAGGTCGCGCCCGGCCAGCCCGCCATAAGTGGGGAACCCCTCGCGCAGGATCAGTTCCTGGCAGGCCCGTTCGTACAGGTCGCGGTCGTTCATGCACAGAAACCCGCCGATGTTGACCAGGGCATCCTTCTTGGCGCTCATGGTGCAGCCGTCGGCGCAGGAAAAGATCTCGCGGGCGATCTCCAGGGTGGATTTGTCGGCATAGCCTGGCTCGCGCAGCTTGATGAAATAGGCGTTCTCGGCATAGCGGCAGGCGTCAATAAAAAACGGGATGCCGTACTCGTGCAGCACGGCCGCCGTGTCGCGGATGTTCTGCATCGAGACCGGCTGGCCACCACCGGAGTTGTTGGTGATGGTGATCATCCCCAGCGGAATGTTGTGCGGGCCGGTTCGCTCGATAAAGGCGCGCAGCCGGGCGATGTCCAGGTTGCCCTTAAAGGGGTGATGGCTGGTAGGATCCCTGCCCTCCTCAATCACCAGGTCGGCGGCCACACCCCCCCGCGCCTCGATGTTGGCCCGTGTGGTGTCAAAATGCATGTTGCTGGGCACCTGTGACCCTGGCCGGACCAGGATGGAAAAGAGCACATTCTCGGCGGCACGGCCCTGATGGGTGGGCACGAAATAACGGAAGCCAAAGATGTCGCGGATGGCTGCTTCCAGGTTATAGAAATTGCGGCAGCCGGCATACGATTCATCGCCGCGCATCAACCCGGCCCACTGGTTGTCGCTCATGGCCGAGGTGCCAGAGTCGGTCAGCAGGTCAATATAAATGTCCTCGGCGCGGAGGAGAAAGGGGTTGTAGCCGGCAGCAGCCAGCAGGGTGGCCCGTTCTTCACGGGAGGTCAGCCTGATCGGCTCGACCACTTTGATGCGAAACGGTTCAGGCAGAAACCTGGCCATGAATTGACTCCTTTGTCGCTGGGTTCCCGCCGGAGATGAGGCTACAGGCCCGGCGGAAACGAAACTCCCCGACCTGCCGGGGCTACCAATCTCCTGCCAGCAGCCGGCAGTAGCTCTTGTAGCGCACTGGGCTGATGGCCCCCGCCGCGACCGCTCTTTTCACCGCGCAATCTGGTTCATGGGTGTGGGTGCAGCTTGAAAAGCGACAATCGCTCAGATAGGGGCGCATCTCGACGAAATGCCAGGCCAGCTCCTCCGGCTCGATATCGAAAAAGCTGGCTTCCCGCAGACCGGGGGTATCGGCCACATAGCCGCCCCCCTCCAACGGCCAGAGACGCACGGTGACGGTGGTGTGACGGCCCTTGCCGGTGGCTTCGCTGATCTCCCGCACCGCCAGCCCCAGGTCGGGCTGAATGGCGTTGAGCAGGCTACTCTTCCCCACCCCCGATGGCCCGGACAGCACGCTCAGGCGGCCGACCAGCCGTTGTCGCAGTTCCGCCACCCCCTGACCGGTGAGGGCGCTGGTATAGAGCACCGGGTAGCCGATCGCTTCATACATGCCAAACCTCTCGCCCGCGTCCCCAGGATCGTCGAGCAGGTCCATCTTGTTGGCGCAGATGATCGCCGGCAGGTCGTTGTGTTCGGCGATGACCAACAGCCGGTCGAGCAGGCGCAGATTGGGTTCTGGCTCACGCACGGCCAGGATCAACACCGCCTGGTCGGGGTTGGCGACGATCACATCTTCCACCGCGACACGCCCTGGACCGGGCCGGCGGCGGCTCAACTGTGACCGGCGGGGCAGTACCTCTTCGATGACTCCCCGGCCGGGCCGGGTGGGCCGCCAGTGGACATAATCGCCGGTGGCGATCAGGTCGGTGGGCAGCCGCTCCTTCTTCAGGCGGCCCCGCACCTGGCAGGTGACGACCAGGTCTCCGTCCTGGACGCGATGGCGGCCGCTGCGGGCCTGAAGGACGATGCCGGTTCTCAGGTCAGACAAGGGTCGCTTTTTCCCGCTCTGGCTTATGACGGATAGAGATCAACAGAATCACACGTCCCCTGCGTTCTGGCGGTGAAATCCGACGTCACCGCCGGGCGACATTCTACTACAAAGATAGGATGGCGTCAAAAGGAATGGATCGGAGCGCAGGGATTCAGGGGGCAGGGGGAGAAAAGGGAGGGTTTTGAGGTGGGCGGCGCAATCGCCTACCTCAAAACCCCAACCTCTCCCCCTTCCTGCATCGCGCAGCAGCAGCGGATGCCGGCGTGGATTCGTGTCGGGCCAGATTTGACAATCTTCTCAAGCTGTGTTATCCTGGTATTACCTAACTTAGTAAGGCAATAGGGGGGCTATGACTGTTCAGGAGCAAATGCGCAAAGGGACGACCACGGTCATCCTGCTCCATCTGCTGGCCGACATGGATCGGCCGATGTACGGCTACGAGATCATCCAGGAGCTGGAAGCCAGGAGCCAGGGGGCCTTTCACTTCAAGGAGGGGTTGATCTATCCCCGCCTGCACGAGCTGGAGCGGCAGGGCCTGCTGCGTGCCGAGTGGCGGGGTGAGGAGGGCCGCCGCCGCCGCAAGTTCTACACCATCACCGAGGCCGGGCGCCGCCGCCTGGAGCGGGAGTTGCAGGGCTGGCGGACACTCACCGAGCAGGTGAACCGGCTTCTCGGCGTCGAGGCCGGCCTATGAACGACCTGGATGACATCCTGGCCCGCCTCCGCGCCCAGATGGACCTGGACGCCGAAACGGAGCACGAGGTCCTGGCCGAGATCCGCGACCACCTGGAGGAGGCGGTAGCCCAGGCGCGGGCACGAGGTGTGGACGAGGCGACGGCGCTGGCCCAGGCTGCGGCACGCTTTGGCCTGGAGGAGGAGGTCGGACGGGCGTTGCAGGCCGCCCATGCCGGTTGGGGGACGGCTGACGCCGTCATCGCCGCCGGGCTGCCGGTGGTCTGTGCCCTGGTGTTGCGCTGGCTGACCTTCGCCCCCGACGGAACGGCGCTGGGCTGGCCGCAGCTTCTCAGCCGGCCTGCCTTCTGGATCGTGGCTCTGGCTGCCCTGCTCATCCCACTGCTCAGGTTCGAACGCTGGCGCTATGCCCTGGTGACGTGGGCTGTCTTCTGGGGGCTGACGGTGGTTTTTGCCACCCTGCCGGCGCTGCGCTGGTGATCGTGAACAACAGAATGCCGGCCTGGGTGCTCGCCCAATCCCGACCCCTGGTGTGCCTGCGCAAATCTCAGATCCGGTCTGAGTACCACCAGAGACACGAAGGACACAAGTGAGAACATAAAAAATTAAGAAGGAGACCATGACGAATGAAAGACCTGGCAGTCATCGAGACAATTCTGCGCAACCGTCACCACTTTTTCCTCGAGATCCGTGACGGGGTGGGGCTGAAGGAAAAGATGCGGGCCATGCTCCTTTCCAGCATCATTTTCCTGGCGCTGTATGGTGCAGTCCTGGGCTCGACGCATAGCCTGTGGCAGTCATTCAGCTCGGCGGCCAAGCTCCCCCTGCTGTTCCTGGCGACGCTGGTCATCTGCTCGCCGACCCTGTACTTCTTCAATGTGCTCTTTGGCTCCAACCAGAGCCTGACCCAGAACTTTGCCCTCACCCTGACGGCCGTCACCGTGACAGCCGTGTTGTTGTTGAGTTTTGCGCCCATCGTCCTCTTTTTCATCCTGACGACGAGCAACTATCAGTTCTTCAAGCTGTTAAACGTGATGGTCTTTGCCATCTGTGGCCTGGTGGGGGTGATGTTCCTGAGCCAGGGGATGCGCATCGTCTCGGCGGCGGGGAAGGAAGGGGCATCATCCCGGCGCTGGGTGGTGCGGCTGTGGATCCTGGTCTATGCCTTCGTTGGCAGCCAGATGGCCTGGACGCTGCGGCCCTTCATCGGCGCACCGAGCATGAAGTTCGAGCTGTTCCGCCAGTTGGGCGGCAATTTCTACACCAACATCTTTGCCAGCATTGGCGAGATCCTGGGCTTTTTTGTGGTCCGTTAGGAGGGAGACATGGCCGATCAATCCCCTGTGGACAAGCCTTCAACAGCCGATCAGATCCTCGATCTGCTGCTGGATGCACTGGCCGAACGGCAACTGGCCCGACGGGCACAGGCCAGGGTCAGCCCATCGCCTGCTGCCCCGCCCCCTCGCCCGGCCTCGCCGCCTGTGGAGCAGATCCGACCGGCGGCGCCGCCCGGACCGGTTCCCAGGCCGCCTGTGCCCCCGCCGCGACGTGAACCGGAACCGGGCGATGAGGATTGGCAACCGCCTCCCCGCCTGCCCAGCATCAATCTGGACAAGACGCTGGGCCGGTTGCTCCTCCTGGTGGCCGTGCTGGTGGTGGCGGTCAATATTCCGGTGAACCGTTACGGGGTGAGCCTGGCGCGCATCATGCCCGACGCGGCATCGCTGGTGATCCGTGATGGGCTGGTGCTGAAGGGCAGCGGGCCGGAGATCTATGTCCTGGAAGACAACAAGTTGCGCTGGATCAGCAGCCTGGAGGCTTTTGAGTATTTCGGCTACACCTGGGATCAGGTGCATATTGTGGATGAAAAATTCCTGCAAGAGTTCGAGGTTGGCCGTCCGATCCACATCCTGCTCAAGTGTCAGGCCAGCCCGCACATCTATGCGCTGGAAAATGGGGTCAAGCGGTGGATCAAGGACATTCCCACCTTCCTGGCGGAGGGCTATGTCTGGGAGGATGTCAAATTTGTGTCGTGCGATTATTTGCGCAGCCTGCCCGATGGCCCCCCCATCCCGGAGGATGCGGGGCCACCGCCCCAACCGTAGTCTGATCAGGTGCCGGGCACTTCCGAAGTGCCTGGCACCTTTGTTTATTCCCCGCTGCAACCTTCTTTTGTCCTTTTCGTAAAAGGGTTGTATAATAAATTCAGGACAGGGCCAGTAGCTGGCCCTGTAGCTCAGGGGGGAAGACGATGAGCCGCACGAGAGCTGTTGTCCGGGAGCCAGGTGTGCCGCTGCTGTTGCGAATCCTCTATTTCTTTCTCTTTGGCTGGTGGGCCACGGGGGTCTGGATCAACATCGCCTGGTTCCTGAACATCACCGTCATCGGCCTGCCGTTGGGCCTGTGGATGCTGAACCGGGTGCCCCAGGTGCTCACCCTGCGGCCCATGCCGCAGATGGTGGTGGCTTCCGACGGCGGCGACCGGTTTGAGATGCGGACGACCGGCCTGCCCCAACGCCCCTGGCCGCTCCGTTTGCTCTACTTTGTGCTGGTCGGTTGGTGGCTGAGCTTGCTGTGGTCCAACGCGGCGTGGGTCCTGTGCGCCACGGTGATCGGCCTGCCGTTGGGCATCTGGATGTTCAACCGGCTGCCGGCGCTTACCACGCTGATGCGGACCTGAGGTGTTGATTCGATCCAATCAATTCAGGAGGTGAAAACAGAAGATGAGTCTGGAAGAAGCGGTTGAGGCTGTGAGGGGGCAGGAGGGCGATCTGCGGGAGACCGTGGAGGCGGCCCTGGGGGGCCTGGAAAAACTGGTGAAAAAGATCCCCGGTTACAAGGGCTACAAAGAAAAGGAACTGCGGCGCGAGGCGGACAGGCTTCTGCGGATGGAGGTGGCTGCCAGGCTGGATGACCAGCGGGCACGGATCTCTGAGCTGCAAATGGAGCTTGTCAACCGGGCCCAGATCGAATTCCTGGACGATCTGGAGCGGGTTGCCATGAAACTGCAACTGCTCATTGACCGCATCCGCACCGCATCGTACGGCTATGCCGGGCTGTTCGACGCGGTCAAGGTCAAGGAGGAGCAGTTGGACGCTCTGTACGAGTTTGACAACAGGATGCTCGAGTTCGTGGACCAGATGGCGGCCGATGTGGATCGGGTGACCTCGGCTATCACTGCCCAGGAGAAGGTGGAGGAAGCCATCGCCGACCTGACGCGCACGGTGGATCAGGCCAACCTGACCTTTAACCATCGCCGTGAGGTGATTCTGCAAGCAGGGACGGCGGAAAGCCTGTAGAAAGGGGAGAGCAGGAATGGCACGAATTATTGACGTGATCGAAGTTCCCAATCAGCAGCCGGATGAGATGGTGCGACGGCTGCCGGAATATGGGTCGGGAGATTTCCGCTTTGGCTCGCAGGTCATCGTCCGCGAGTTCCAACAGGCGGTCTTTTTCCGCGACGGCAAGGCGTATGACACCTTTGGCCCAGGTCGGCACACCATCACCGTGGCCAATGCCCCGCTGCTGACCGGCCTGATCGGCGCGGCGACGGGCGGCCAGACCCCCTTTACCGCCGAGGTCTATTTCGTCAACATGCGCGAGTTCCTGGACCAGAAGTGGGGCACAGCCGAACCGATCCCGCTGCGCGATGTGGACCTGGGCCTGGTGCGGCTGCGGGCCTTTGGCACCTACTCGCTCCAGGTCAACGATCCGGCGCTCTTTGTCAACAAGATTGTCGGCGCCCAGGGCCTGTACCAGACGGATCAGATCACCCGTTTTCTGCGCAGCATCATCGTCGCCCGGCTGACCGATCTGCTGGGCGAGATGGGGAAAGGGCTGTTCGACCTGCCCGCCCTGTACGACGAGATCGGGGCCGGAGCCAAGGCCAAGGTCCAGACCGATTTTGCCAACCTGGGTGTCCAGCTCAAGGCCCTGTATGTCAACTCCATCAGCCCCACCGAAGAGACGGCCAAAGCGATTGACGAGCGGGCCCAGATGGGGGCCATCGGCGACATGCAAAAGTACCTGCAGTTCCAGGCGGCGCGCGGCATCCGTGACGCGGCCCAGGCAGGCGGCGGTGGCGGCGGTCTGGCCGGCGCAGGGGTGGGCCTGGGGGCCGGTATGGGCATGGGGGCTGCGGTGGCTCAGGCGTTGGGCCAGGCGATGGCCCCTCAGGCGGCTCCTCCGGCTCCGGCCGCCGTTCCGGAGATCATGACCCTGTCGGAAGCGGCGGCCTATATGCGTGTCAGTGAGGAGGATGTGCTGGCGGTCATCCAGTCGGGTGAGCTGAAGGCCAAAAAGATCGGCGCCAGCTACCGGATCGCCAAAAAGGCGATAGACGAGTACCTGGCCGGTTAGAGCCGGTTTGAAAGCTACCAAAGACACGAGAGTTCATGCACAACAAGCCAATTGCCCCAAACTCATCAAAAATTTTAACCACCAAGACTCAAAGATTTAGGGAAATTCCTTGGTGTCTTTGGGCCGTTGTGGTGGAATTCCTTATTGTGAGTGGACTCTACGGTCGAGTTAGAGCCAGGATTCTGTCGTTCCTGCTGGACCACACTGTTGTACGATAGATGGTCCCGCCTGTGCTATCTTGAACGGGCAATCCAATCGCAACAAAGGGGCGAACAATGTGGCAGGCATATGAGATTCCAGCCTCGGTGGAAGAAGCGGTCGAGATCCTGGCCCGGTACGATGGCCGGGCACGGCTGATCGCTGGCGGCACCGACCTGATCCTCGAGCTGCAGGAGGGGAAGCGCACCGTCGAGTGTCTGGTGGATGTGACGCGCATCCCCGGCCTGGACCGGATCGAGCAGGAGGGGGAGTGGATTGTGCTCGGCTCTAACGTCACTTTCCGCCAGATTAAGGAGTCGCCTCTGATCCGGGAGCGGGCACGGGTGCTGGCCGAAGCGGCGGCGACGGTCGGGGCGCTGCAGATCCAGACGGTGGCGACCCTGGCCGGCAATGTGGTTAATGCCATGCCAGCGGCCGATGGCAGCGTGGCTCTGATGGCCCTTGAGGCCGAAGCCCGGGTGGTGGACCGGGAGGGGCAGCGCTGGCGGCCCATCGGCGAACTGTTTGTCGGACCGGGCCGCTCGGCGGTGGACCCCACGCGCCAGATGCTCGTGGCCATCCGTTTCCCGGCGCTGGGGGCCCGTCAGGGTTCGGCCTGGGAGCGGATCGGCCGGCGACGGGCGCTGGTGTTGCCCATCCTCAACTGTGGGGTCAGCCTGGCGTTGGACGGAGAGGGGGAGCGCCTGGCCTGGGCGCGCATCGGGCTGGGACCGGTGGCCCCTGTGCCCTTCCGCGCCAGGCAAGCCGAGGCGTTCCTGGCCGGTCGCCCGGCAGACGAGGAGACCTTTGCCCGGGCAGCCGAAATCGCCGCTGCCGAAGCCCAACCCCGCACCAGCCTGCTCCGCGCCTCCAGGGAGTATCGCCTCGAGGTGCTCAAAGTGTTGGTGCGGCGGGGCCTGACGCGGGCGGCGGCCCAGGCACGGGAGCAACAGGAGTAACCGATGGAACCCAAGACCTATCCCCTCACGATGACCGTCAATGGGCGCTCGATCACGGTTGAGGTAGGGGCCGACGAGCTGCTGGTGGATGTGCTGCGCGAGCGCCTGGGGCTGACCGGCACCAAGATCGGCTGCAATGAAGGTGAATGCGGAGCCTGTACGGTGATCCTGGATGGCCAGGCGGTGCTGTCCTGCCTGCTGCCGGCGCTGCGCGCCCAGGGACGGCAGGTTGTCACCATTGAAGGTCTGAGCGACGGCGAGCGCCTGCACCCCCTGCAGGAGGCGTTCATCGAGCACGGGGCGGTGCAATGTGGCTACTGTATCCCCGGCTTTATCCTGTCGGCCAAGGCGCTGCTGGATGTCAACCCTCACCCCAGCCGGGACGAGATCAAGGAGGCCATTGCCGGCAACCTGTGCCGCTGCACAGGGTATGTCAAGATCATCGAGGCGATCGAGGCGGTGGCCAGGGGCAAATAGCAGGCGGCGAACTGCCCGAAAAGGGGGGGACGGGATGGAAGAGGAAAGATATGACCCCCTGGCTTCGGTACAGGCCGCCGGGCCGCCGGGCACGATCTCTTTCATTTATGGCCTGCCCGATCCGGCCACCTTCCCGGCAGGGGAACTGCGGCGGGCAGCCGACCGGGTGCTGCGCGGGCGGCCGGAGCTGGCCCTGCAATATGGCCCGGAGCAGGGCTACGGCCCGCTGATCGACTACCTGGGCGAGAAACTGGCCCGCGACGAGGGCCTCCACGTGGCGCGCCCGCAGATCATGCTTACCGGCGGGTCGGCGCAGGCGCTGGACCATCTATGCACCCTCTTCACCCGGCCCGGCGACCTGGTGCTGGTCGAAGCGCCAACCTATCACGAGACGCTGCAGCTCTTCCGCGACCACGGCCTGCGCCCGTTGCAAATCACCACCGATGAGGGGGGGGTGCAGGTGGAGGCTCTGGCCGACCGCCTGACGGCCCTGGACCGGCGCGGCGAGCGGGCACGGCTGCTCTATCTCATCCCCAACTTTCAGAACCCCAGCGGCATCACCCTGGCTGCCGACCGACGTCCGGCCGTGTTGGAGCTGGCAGCACGGTATAACCTGTTGGTGGTCGAGGATGACGTGTACCGCGACCTGGCCTACGAGGGGCAGGTGCCCCCTTCCCTCTTTGCCCTCGATGGCGGGCGGCGGGTGCTGCGCATCGGCAGCTTTTCCAAAATCCTGGCCCCCGGCTTGCGGCTGGGCTGGCTGTTGGGGCCGCCGGGGTGGATCGAGCGGTTCATCGCCAGCGGGCTGCGCTGTATGGGCGGCGGGGCCAACCCGCTGGTGGCCAATATCCTGGCCGAGTATTGTCGGGAGGGGCTGCTGGAGCCGCACATCGAGCGCCTGCGCCAGGTGTATCGTGAACGGCGCGACGTGGCCCTGGAGGCCCTGGCGGCGCATATGCCCGGCGGTGTGGGCTGGACCCGGCCGGGGGGCGGCTTTTTCATCTGGCTGACCCTGCCCGAACCGCTGCGGGCTGTCCAGGTGGCGGAGCGGGCCAGAGACCAGAAGCTGCTCATCCCGGCGGGCGATCCCTTCTTCGCCGAACAACCCACCGGCCAGCATCTGCGCCTGGCCTTCAGCTTTGTGCCGCCGGACAAGATCCGGGCCGGGGTGGAGGTGCTGGGCCGGGTCCTGAGTGCTGAGATGAGCCAGGCAATGGGAGTGGAGCCTTCAGGCGGAAAAGACCGGCTGGAGCCCTCGACTCCGGCCTGATCTCTGTTGTTTCCATTGATGGCTGGGAAGGGGGAGAAGATGAACAGAATTGCTTTTCGCCTCTTCTTCGTGGCTGCCCTGGCAGGGCTGACTCTGGTTGTGGTCCGGACGGTTGATGCCGACCTGGGCTGGGTGGGGAACATGGAGCCGGCCGGTGGCTCAACCACCTACAAAACCGTGGGCCAATCGCTGACAGTCTATGTCGAGGTCTGGAAAGATGGGGTGACCAATTACCCTGGCCAGGGCCCCGGTATCAGTTGCTATCTGCACTGGGGCACGCTACCTTTCTGGGGCGGTGCCTGGAGCAACATCGCCGACACGGCCATGACCTACGATTCCGATGTCGGGAACAACGACCGGTACCGGGTCACCATTTCCCCGGATGTGGGCCTGTATGAATTCACAGCCTATTGCACCGATGGAACTCCCTACTGGCAGACCGGCGGCAATGGCAGGCTGGTTATGGACACTGCCGGCGGCTCGTGCAATAACGCCTCACAGGGCAACAACGATGTCTATTGGAACGGCCTGGGGCACAACTCTTTCTCGACCGATTATCGCAACCCCTTTGGCGCGGTCAGGACCGATCAGGGCACCGTCACCCTCACCTTCCGCACCTGCATGGACGACCTCAACGCGGCGCCCCAGATCCGGGTCTACAACGACCGCACCAATGTGGAGAACTGGTACACGCTCGACTTTGCCGGCCACGGCTCCGATGCTTCTCTGGGTGGGGTGACCTACTGGCAGCAGAGCGTCTCGATTCCGACCAACCCGACCATCCTCTATTACATTTTCAAAGCCACCGACGGCACGGCGACGGCTTACTACCGGGACGATGACCCCAAGCTGTACGGCGGTGGCTGGGGGCAGGGTGAAAGTGATCAGGGGACAGCCTATAACAACAGCTACCAGATCACCGTCTATGACCAGAATTTCACCACCCCCGATTGGCTGCGCAACGCCGTCATCTATCAGATTTTCCCCGACCGCTTCCGCAACGGCAACGGCGACAACGACCCGGTCCAGGACGGCGACTGGATTTACGGGCAGACGGTGCGCAAGCTGGCCTGGACCGAGGATCTGTGCGACCCGCGTGGCTCGACCTGCCCCAACGAGTACAGCAATCAGTTCTACGGCGGCGACCTGCAGGGTATAATTGACAATCTGGATTACCTGCAACAGTTGGGGGTGACGGCCCTCTATCTCAACCCGATCTTCAAAGCTCCATCTAACCACCTGTACGACACGCAGGATTACCTGCTCATTGACCCCTATTTTGGCGACCTGACCCTCTTCCAGACCCTGGCCGAACAGGCTGAAGCGCGTGGCATCAAGCTCATCCTGGACGGCGTGTTCAACCATGTCTCGTCCGATAGCAAATATTTCGACCGTTACAGCCGCTGGGATGCCGATGGCAATCCGACCACTCCCGGCTCCAACGACCAGAGCGGGGCGTGTGAAAGTACGGCCAGTTCGTGGCGCAGTTGGTTCACCTTCAAGTCGGGCACGGCCCGCTGCTACGACGGCACGCCGGGCAACCTCACCCTGGACTATGAGATGTGGTGGACCTAAGATACCCTGCCCAAGTTGAACAGCGGTCTGGACGCGGTGCGCAACTATCTCTATGCTGGCGGCCCCGGGTCGGTGGGTTGCTACTGGCTCGGCCAGGGAGCAGATGGCTGGCGCTTTGATGTGGGTGATGAGGTAGATGCCGGGACGGGGAGCGGCGATGATACCGATTACTGGTCTGGCTTCCGCACGGCGGCCCGGGCCCAAAAGGCCGACGCGGCCCTGCTCGGCGAGAGGTGGGGGGACGCCAGCGCCTGGCTGGTGGGGGATCAGTGGGACAGCGTCATGAACTATCGTTTCCGCAGTGCGGTGTTGAGCTGGATGTTTGACGGCTGCTCCGGCAATGGCTGCACCGGCGGCACCAGGTTTGAGGACAACGATAGCAACGACGGCAGCGCCAGCGGCGCGATCACCGGGATCTCGGTCTCCCAATTCGACAACCGCCTCAAAAGCATCCAGGAGGATTATCCCTCGCCGGCCTGGTACGCCATGATGAACCTGATGGGTTCGCACGATACCAACCGGGTTCTGTTTCTGCTGAAAAAGATATCCAACGACAACTCCAGCACGGCCAGGGACAAGTTCAGGTTCCTGGGCATCTTTCAGTTCACCTACCCGGGTGCGCCGACCCTCTACTACGGCGACGAGGCGGCCCTGGCCCCTGACGGCGTGTGGGACGGCACCTGGTGGCAGGACGACCCCTACAACCGCGCTCCCTACCCCTGGGCCGACCAGGGCCGCACGCCGGATATGGACCTGCAGGCCCATTTCCGCAGGCTGGCGGTTTTGCGGGGACGCTACTCTGTGCTGCGCAGCGGCGAGATCACCACTTTGTTGACCGATGATAGCAACAAGGTCTATGCCTATGCCCGCACCATCGCCACGACCGACCTGGCGGTGATTGTGCTTAACCGGGATGGCAGTTCGTCCCACACCGTCTCGGTCAGCGGCCTGGACCCTGCCTTTAACGGCACGACCCTGTACGACGTGATGAACTGCAGCGGCAGCCCGGTGACCTGTGCTTCCTACACCGTGAGCGGCGGGGGGCTGTCCAATGTCAATGTTGCGGCCCTCAACGGGGCGGTGTTGGTCAAAGGCCCTTTGCCGCCCTACAGCCTGAGCCTGAGCGTTGTGGACGATGACCTGGTCGCCGGCGGCAGTACCGGCATCGTCGCCACCGTCACCGACATTGGTGGTGCACCGGCCGCAGATGGCACGCAGGTCAACTTTACCCTTCTCAGTGGGAATGGCAACTTGAGCAGCGGCGCGGCTGTGGTCTCCGGTGGCAATGGCCAGGCGAGCGTCACCTATAATGCACCGGACAGTGGCCGGACTGTGGCCGTCATTCAGGCCACCTCGGGCGATTATGCCTGG
>DAOTYI010000260.1:0-12485 GCA_034434895.1 Anaerolineae bacterium | reverse complement strand
ACAGGTGAGGGGGTGGCCGTCGGGGTCGGCGTATGGGTCGGCAAGGGCGTGGCCGTCGGGGGCAGAGTATGGGTTGGCAACGGCGTGTCGGTCGGGACCGGAGCAGGCGTGGCCGTCGGACCACAACCGGCCAGCAGCAGGGACCACAGGATCAGCACCATCCCCAATACCTTGAGCATTTTCATCCTTTTCCTCCCCGGTGGCGGGCATATCGAATCGCCCCCACCCCGAGCAGCAGGGCCATCAGGACTGCCCCCCCGCCCACCGTGTAGTAGAGCCATCGGTCCACGCCCGTCCCTTCGACCACCTCACCTGCGGGGACGGGGCTGGCAGGCACTGCCGTCACAACCGTTACCGTCGGCGAAGCCCTGGCCGCCATCGCCGTCGGCTGCGGACGATCGGTGGCCGTTGGGCGGGGCGTCGAGAGGGCAACGGGGGTAGCGGTCGTCCACGGAATCGTCGGCTCTGCCTGCCACAACGCCAGAGTGGGCACCGCCGTGGGGGTCGTTCCACGGGCAGCCGCCGTGGGCCTGGGCTGAGCGCCAACCTTCGCCCGCCACCGATCCTCCAGGCCGTCGGTGTCAAAGCCATAGACCTGCTGCAAGGCTCCATCGTAAGAAGCCCCGCGCCGGAAGGCAGCCAGCAACTCCAGGGCCTTTTCCCGGCCATACTCTTCGATCAGGAAGTTGACCACGCTGTAACTCTGAGCATAGGCCAGGCCAGCGCGTCCGGCGTGGGCTGAAAAGCTGCCACCCAGGCCACGCAGGGAAAGCAATCTGTTCCCGGCTATAGCCTCCGCCAGCAACGCCTCCTGGTCGGCATCCGGCTCACCTTCGGCCCATGAAGCCAGCCCCTCGTCCAGCCAGGTCGGCAGGTCGCTCCAGCAATTGAAGGCCAGTTGATGGACCACCAGGTGCATCAACTCGTGAGCGACCGTCCGGCGGCCATAGTCCAGGCTGTCCGGATCGGCGGCGATCAGCACGGTATAATAGTCGGGGAAAGCAACCCCGCCGGTCCAGCGCTGGGAAAAGACCAGGGCATCCTGCAGATCCTCGGCGGTGGCATAAAAATAGAGGTGCACCGGCTTTTCCAGATTGGCGCCCGGGTCAGCCGTCAGGCGGGCCTGAGCATCCACCGCCGCCTGAAGCATCTCCTGACCAAACTCCTCCCCCCCTTCATACCAATGGACGGCGATCTGGCCCACAGCCTGGGTCTGCCAGGCGTGGCGGTCATCCTCGAACAACACCCATTCCACCGGCGAGGACCAGGTCTCACCGCTCCCGGTGGTGACCCGCCAGCGCCACCACAAGCGTGCGCCGGGGGGGATGGGGCCGGAACGGCGCAACTTTAAAGTCCAGTCGGCCAGGAGATGTCCCGGCTGCTGACTGTCGGGGGTGACATCCGGCGAAACGCGGACGGAGGATTCGCCGCAGGATGTCCTGTCCATGCCGTACTCCAGTTCAACCCTGTCCACCGGAGACGGAGCAGCCAGGTCCAGATGGAAGGCTATCTCTTCTGGAAAATGGACCCGGGCCTCATTGGCCTGTACCTGGACCGTCGGTGGCTCCTGCGCCGCTAGCGGGGCAGAGAACAGCAGCCAGATCGCCACCAGGCAGAACAGGACAGGGCCGCCACGCCTGCCCATCGGAATCATCCTTCTTCAATGCGATAATGGGTGGTGATCTGCGCCGTTTTGCCCAACATGATCGAGGCCGAACAATACTTTTCCTGCGACAGGCGGATGGCCTCCTCCACCGCCTTGGGCTTGATCTCCCGTCCACGGACTATATATTCGACATCAATTTCCGTGTAGACGCGGGGATGCTCCTCCGCTCGCCCGGCGCGGGCAATGACCTCCAGGCCGGTCACCGCCTGCCGCTTTTTGTGCAGAATGTCCACCACGTCATAAGCGGTGCAGCCGGCCATGCCGATGAGCAGCAGTTCCATCGGCGAGGGTCCCAGCTTCTGAGGGCTGCCATCCACCACGATGGCATGGCCCGACGAGGCCTGGCCGATGAAACGCCGCTCCTCCACCCAGGTCACTTTTGCCTCAACAGTCATGCGATCCCCCTCTGTTTCAACGCCAACAGCACATCCTCTGCTTTAACCGGCAGTCTGTTGAACCACAACCCGGTCGCATCGTGGATGGCGTCGAGGATGGCCGGGGCCAGCACCAGCATCGGCATCTCTCCCACGCCGCGCACCCCATACGGCCCCTGCGGATCGGCGATCTCCAGGATGAGCGGATGGATCTCATCGGGAACATCATAGACGGTAGGGATCAAATAGTCAGCATAGCTCCTGGTCTCCAGCCGTCCGTCGCGCATGATGAAATCTTCCAGCAACGTCCAACCTTCCGCCTGGACAACAGCCCCCTCGATCTGGCCTTCGACCTGCATGGGGTTGATGGCCCGGCCCACATCGTGAGCAGCCCACACCCGCTTCAAGTGTACCTGGCCGGTCTCGGTATCCACCTCCACCTCGACGATCTGTGTCCCGTAGCCATAGGTCACGTGCGGGTCACACACGCCCGTTTCCGGATCATACATCGTTGTCGGCCGGGGACGGTAGGTGCGCTCAACGACCACCGGGCGCTCCCCGGCCTTCCACGCCTCCAGGGCTGCCTCACAGGCCAGCCTGACCGCGTTGCCGCCCATGAACGACAGGCGGGAGGCGCTGCAACTGCCGGCCTCCGGCACCTCGGCCGTATCCTGGTTGACCAGTTGCACCCGGTCATACGGGAGCCCCAGTGTCTCGGCGGCAACCTGCGTCAGGGCGGCCAACACCCCCTGGCCCACCTCGGAGACGCCGATCTTGACCACCGCCTGCTCGACGGTCCGCTCGCCATATAACTCACACCGGGCCGTACATTTGTCGGGGAAACCAAAGCTGTAGCACACATTTTTGTAGCCCGTCGCCACCCCGATCCCCCGCAGCCGGCCGGCCGCGGTCTGCCCTTGGGGCCGAGGCTTGCCGGTCTCCGTCCAGCCGGCAGCCTCGGCGGCATGCAGCAGCGTCTCGCGGACCGATACCCCGGCCGGCACCACACTCTGCGTGGCCAGCACCGAGCCTTCGCGCAGGGCATTCTTGAGGCGAAAGACAACCGGGTCCATGCCCAGCGCAGCAGCCAGGCGGGACATCTGGGACTCGGCCGCAAAGGTGGCCTGCAAAGCGCCAAAGCCCCGGAACGCCCCGGCGACAAGGTTGTTGGTGAACACATTGTAGCCGTCCACCCGGACGTTAGGCACTTCGTAGGGCCCGGTGATGATGCTGACGGCGTTGTTCAACACCGCCGAACTGGAGGAGCTATAGGCCCCGATGTCGGCGATGAGGGTCGCCTCGACCGCCAACAACCGGCCATCCTTCGTCGCCGCCGAACGGCAGTGCATATAGTAGGGATGGCGCTTGTGGTGCCCACGAAACGACTCCTTGCGGTCCCAGACGATCTTGACCGGGCGGCGGATGCCCCGCCTGTCCAGGCAATAGGCCGCCAGCGCCAGCAGATGCTGGAGCGACATATCCTCCCGTCCGCCAAAGGCCCCACCCGCCGGGGCATAAATCACCCGCACCCGATCAAGGGGCAGATTGAGCATGTGGGCGATCTGATGCTGATCGTCGTGCGACCATTGCCCGGTCGAGTGGACCGTCACCCGCCCCTGCTCGTCTATGTAGCCGATGCCGGCCTCCGGCTGGAGGTAGGCATGCTCCTGGTGAGGCGTGAAATAATCCTCCTCCACAATGACCACATCATCGCGGGCAAAGACGGCCTCCACATCCCCTTTGCGGATGTGCTGATGGGTCTGGATATTGTTGGGCCAGCGGTCATGGATGACCGGTGCCCCCGGTTTCATCGCCTCACGCGGGTCGGTGAGCACCGGCAGGTCCTCATATTCGACGCGGATCAGGTCCCGTGCCCGGCGTGCGGCCCGCTCCGTCTCGGCAATGACCAGCGCCACGCGGTCGAACACCGAACGCACCTTGTCGCCGTTAAGAGCCGGCTGGTCCTTGAAGATCAGGCCATACTCGTTAACCGGCACATCTTTATGGGTCAATACGGCCACCACACCGGGGACCTGTTCCGCGGCCGAGGTATCTATGGAGAGGATCCGGGCGTGGGGACGGTCGCTGAACAGCACCCTGGCGTACAACATCCTGTCCATGGACAGATCGCCGGGGAACCGTGTCCGGCCGGTCACCTTATCCACAGCGTCAGGCCGCCATAGCCGCTGGCCGATTACCTTCGTCTTCATCGCCGCTCACTCCCTCGTGTCAACCGTGGTACATGACACCACCCATTATACCTGTGAAAAACCGATTTGACAAAATCGCAAGCAGCAGATATAACCCGTTGTCCCGTGTCCAGACAACCCGCCCGTAGCGCTGCCCTACGATCTGCTGGCCGGCCGGGCCGAGGACAAAATCGAGAAACTGCTGCACCGCCTCGGAGGGGGGGTCGGCTGTCACCAACCACAACTCTCGCGTCAGGGCATAGCTGCCCTGCTCTGTGCTCAGCAGCGTCGGCAGCTCCCCCTCAACCTTCAGCACCTTGACGCCGGAGGACACCCAGGCCATGCCCACATATCCGATGGCCGCCGGATGTGTGGACACATACTCGACCACCGCCTGATCGGAGGGGAGGAGGACCGCCCGGGGGGTGACACGCCGGTCGCCCATGACCAGCGCCTCGAACGCCGCCCGCGTACCGGAGCCTTCCTCGCGGCTGACCGGCTGCACCCGGTCCCGTGCCAGCGGAACCCCGACCGCCGGCCACTCCTCGGCGCGTCCGCTGAACAGGTCCTGCAACTGCAACAGGCCGAGGCCATCGGCGGGGTTGGTGGGGTGGACGATGACCGCCAGGCCGTCACGGGCAATGGCCGTCGCCCGCCAGCCAGGCTCCAACCCGGCGGGGAGCCAGGAGGCCATCGCCAGGTCCGCTTCGCCCCGCCGAAGGGCCTCCAGGCCGGCCTGCGTGCCCAGGCCGGTCACCTCCAGGTTGACGGTGGGGGACCGCTCATGGAAAGCAGCAGCCAGGTCGTTCAGCAGGGGGGCCATGGTCGTGGAACCGATGGCCCGCAGGTAAACCGGTTGCGGGGTGGGCGCCGGTTGGCCGCAGGCAAGGAGGGTCAGCAAAATGGGCAGGAACAGCGTTCTGCCCATCCGCCTCGATCCGTTCACTCCGCCAGGCCGTTGTTCTTTCACCGCAGCAGGGCCACAACCAGGCACGACACGCCCATCAACAGGCAGTAGGCGGCAAAGGGATAGAGCCGGCCCCGTTGCAGATAGCGCAGCAGGCCCCAGATGCACAGGTAGCCGCTGACCGCTGCGGCCAGAAAGCCCACGCCCACAACCCCCACCTGCGCCCCCAGGTCGGGGGCCGCCAGCAGGTCACGGCCGGCCACCACCCCTGCCCCCAGCAGCGCCGGCACCGACATCAGGAAGCTGAAACGGGCTGCTGCCGGCCGTTCCAGGTCCCGTGTCAACCCGCCGGCGATGGTCGCTCCAGAGCGGCTCAGGCCGGGGAAAAGGGCCAGCACCTGGCTCAGGCCGATCCACAGAGCATCAAACCAGCCCAGCGATGCCAGGCCCCGTGTGCGGCGGCCCAGCCGTTCGCTGAGGGTCAACAGCAGCGCCGTCATCAACAAAAACAGGCTGACGGCAATGGGGGAGCTGAAGGCCTGTTCCACCGCCTCTTTGAGGACCAGGCCCAGGACCACGGCCGGCAGCGTCGCCACGACGAGCAGCCAGCCCAGCCGCGCCTCGGCCGTCTCCAGCGGGTGGCGGTGCGCCAGGCCCCGGACCACGCCCCTGGCAACAGCCCACAGCTCGCGCCAGAAGCAGGCAAACAGGGCTACCAGCGTGCCCCACTGCACCAACACGTCAAAAACAAAGGCCGATTGAG
Organism: Anaerolineae bacterium; assembly: GCA_034434895.1. GTDB lineage: Bacteria > Chloroflexota > Anaerolineae > JAAYZQ01 > JAAYZQ01 > DAOTXL01. Next base: position 6,586 of record DAOTYI010000260.1, on the reverse strand, counting down.
GGTCAAACTCCCAGCCCAGCAGCCAGGGCACCAGCACCAGGTGGCCGGAGCTGGAGACAGGGATAAATTCGGTAGCTCCTTGAACAAGGCCCAGGATGATGGCTTGCAGGATGTTCATCTTCCCTCGGTTGAGCCGGTCAGGGCACGGCCATCACCGGGCAGCGGGCAAAGCGCAGCACCTCGGTGCTGACACTGCCCAACAGCAGTTCCGCCGCACTGGACGGCCCGCGTGTGCCCAGGACGATGAGGGAGACATTTTCCTGGTCGGCCACCTCCAGAATAGCGCGGGCTGCCGGCCCCTCGCGGACGACCCCTCGCGTGGACACGCCAACCCTCTCCAGCTCCTCAACAGCATCATCCACCACCGCCCAGGCTGCTTTTTCAAAATCGGCACACAGCTCCTCATACACATCGGTCATGGCATAGCGGCTGGGCACTTCGTAAGCGTGCAGGACCACCACCTCAGCTCCACCCTGCCGGGCCAGATGTTCCACATAGAGCAACGCCCGATCCGCTGCCGGTGACCCCTCGTTGGCAAAGAGGATCTTGCGAAACATGCTCTCCCATCTCCTTATCCAACCGGGCCGATCCGCCGCAACTCCTCAAACAGCTCCCGCTGCCGGGGAGTCAACCGTGTCGGCAATCGCGCTTCGACTCTGGCATACAGGTCGCCATGTTGCTCTGGCTGGCGCAGGCGAGGCATCCCTTTGCCCCGCAGGCGGAAGGTACGCCCGTTCTGCGTTCCGGGCGGGATGGTGAGCACCACTTCGCCATCCATAGTCGGCACCCGCACCTCGCCCCCCAGCACCATGGTATACAGATCGGCGGTCACCGTGGTATGCAGGTCATCATCCTTGCGCTCGAAACGGGGGTCGGGCTGGACGGTGATCACCAGGTACAGGTCGCCGGCCGGCCCTCCGCCCATACCGGCTGCCCCCTCGCCGCTCACCCGCACCCGGGTGCCGGTTTTGGCTCCGGCCGGGATCTTGACCTCCAGCCGCTGGCCATCCTTCTGCAACACACGCACTGTGCCCCGATAGGCCTCCTGCAGGCTGATCTCCACCGGCTGCTCAAAATCCTGTCCCTTCTGTGGCCGGGCCTGATACCGGAACCCACTCAGGTCCGGGCCGCCCCCCATGCCACCAAAGATCTGGCTGAAAAAGTCGGAAAAGGGGCTGCCGCCAAACAGGTCCTGCAGGTCCTCCACCGTGCCATAGCGGACATGAACCCGCCCCCCCGGTGCGCCGGTGGTCCAGCGGCTCCAGTCAAAGTCGCCCGGCTGGCCGCCCATCCGTTGCCAGCGGTACCAATCGGCCCCCAGTTGGTCATACTTGCGCCGCTTCTCCGGATCTGAAAGCACCTCGTAAGCTTCGTTGATCTCTTTGAAACGCTCCTCGGCCTTGGGGTCGTTAGGGTTCATATCGGGGTGGTGTTGCCGGGCCAGGCGTCGGAAGGCGCGTTTGATCTCCTTGTCCGAGGCGTTTTTGTCCACTCCCAGGATTTTGTAGTAATCCTTATACTCCATGCCCTCTCCTACACCGCCACAATCACCCTGGCCGGCCGGAGCAGATGCTCTCCCAGCCGATAGCCAGGCTCCAGCACCTGAACGACCGTATTGGGGGCCGCGTCGGTGTGGTCGTGGGCCACGGTGCCGACCGCTTCTTGCCAGGCTGGATCGAACGGCCGGTTTGCGGCCTCAAGCCGCTCGACCCCCTCTTTCTGCAACAGTTGCAACGCCGCCCGGCGGGTCAGCTCGACACCCCGGCGCAGCCCATCATCACTGCCGGCCGGGGCGTCGAGCGCCCGCTCCAGGTCATCCACCACCCGGAGAAAGGCCTGTAGCAGGCGCTGACGTTCCGTCTCAATCCGGTCCTGGGCCAACTTTTGCTGCCGTTTCCGATAGTTGTCCATCTCGGCCTGCAGGCGCAAAGCCCGTTCGCGCCAGTCCGCCAGTTCTTCCTGACAGCCAGCCTCGGACAGGGCGACACTATCCGCCGGTCCGGCGACGACGACCGCTCCCCCCACCGACCCCTCCACCGCCTGCCTCTCCTCTACCGGGTGGGAAGCGGTCCTCGCTTCTGATCCTTCTGCTGTTTTCTTTTCTGTCCCCGGCTGGTCAGGGGGCCGCACCTTCACCGGGATTCTCATCCCTCTCTCCATCACACCCCCATCCCCGACCCATCAGGTCTGGGCACTACACCTCGCGGAACTCGCCATCTACAAACTCTTCCCCCTCCGGGCCACGGCCATGAGGGGGCTGCCCCGGCCCCGGTCCATAGCCGGCCGGCCCGGCCTGCTGCTGCGCGTACATCTGCTGGCCAATGGCATAACTGGCCTGCTGCAACTGCTCGATCAGTTGGCGGATGTGTGCCGTATCATCGCTATCTTTGGCCCGCTTCAGGTCCTCCATGGTCCGCTCGATCCGGGACCGGTCACCGGCGGATACCTTGTCGCCCAGGTCACGGAGCATCTTTTCCGTCTGGTAGATCAGGTGATCGGCAGCATTGCGTGCCTCGATCAGTTCCCGACGCCGCCGGTCCTCCGCCTCGTAGCGCCTGGCCTCCTGGATTTTGCGCTCCACCTCTTCTTTGCTCAGGTTGGTGCTGGCGGTAATGGTGATCTTTTGCGCCCTGCCGGTCGCCTTGTCCTGGGCCGTCACGTTGAGGATGCCGTTGGCATCAATGTCGAACGTGACTTCGATCTGCGGCACGCCGCGCGGCGCGGGCGGGATGCCTTCCAGGTTAAAGCGGCCCAGGGTGATATTGTCGGCAGCCATGGTGCGTTCCCCCTGCAACACATGGATCGTGACCGCCGTCTGACCATCCTCGGCCGTGCTAAAAAGCTCGCTTTTGCGCACCGGGATGGTCGTGTTGCGCTCGATGAGAGGGGTCATCACCCCCCCCAGCGTCTCCACCCCCAACGTCAACGGTGTCACGTCCAGCAGCAGGACATCTTTCACCTCACCGCCCAGCACACCCGCCTGGATGGCTGCGCCCACCGCCACCACTTCATCCGGGTTAACCCCTTTGTGGGGTTCCTTGCCACCGGTCAACTGGCGCACCAGGTTCTGGATCATCGGCATCCGGGTGGCCCCTCCCACCAGCACGACCTCATCAATGTCACGCGCGGTGAGCTTGGCATCCCGGAGCGCCTGCTCAAACGGCCCCCGGCAACGCTGCACCAGGTCCTCGGTGAGCTGCTCCAGTTTAGCACGAGTGAGCTTGATCTGCAAATGTTTGGGGCCGCTGGCATCGGCGGTGATGAACGGCAGGTTGATCTCGGTTTCCAGCACGGTGGAAAGCTCGATCTTGGCTTTCTCGGCTGCCTCCTTGAGCCGTTGCAACGCCTGGCGGTCCTGCCGCAGGTCAATCCCCTGGTCCTTCTTGAACTCGTCGGCCACCCAATCCACAATCCGTTGGTCCCAGTCGTCGCCGCCCAGGAAGGTATCGCCGCTGGTCGCCTTGACCTCGATCACCCCTTCCCCTACTTCCAGGATCGAAACGTCAAAGGTGCCGCCACCCAGGTCAAAGACCAGAATGGTCTCGGCCTCCTTCTTATCCAGGCCATAGGCCAGCGAGGCCGCCGTCGGCTCGTTGATGATGCGCATCACCTCCAGGCCGGCGATCTGGCCTGCATCCTTGGTCGCCTGGCGCTGCGAATCGTTGAAATAGGCCGGGACGGTGATGACCGCCTGGGTCACCGGCTCACCCAGATAGGCCTCGGCATCCTCCTTCAGCTTGCGCAGGATCATGGCCGAGATCTCCTGCGGGGTGTACTCCCGCCTGGTTTGAGGCAGATACACCCGGGCATCGCCGGCCCGCCCCTGGACGATCTTGTAGGGCAGCACCTGGCGGGCCTTGACCACCTCCGGATCGTCATAGCGGCGGCCCATCAGCCGCTTGATCGAATAGACGGTGTTATCCGGGTTGACCACGGCCTGCCGCCGCGCCGTCTGCCCCACCAGCCGTTCGTTATTTTTGGTAAACGCGACCACCGAGGGGCAAAGCCGTCCCCCTTCCGCCGTGGGGATGACGGTCGGCTCGCCCCCTTCCATGACTGCCACCACACTGTTGGTTGTACCCAGGTCAATCCCAATGATCTTGCCCATCTTTCTTTCCCTCCAGAGTTTACCTCGACAGTGTTCGATTTGACCTCTCCCCTACCCCCCATATGCGTCAAGTTAAGCGACTCAAGTCGCACCTCAGCGGCCTGCGGCCAGGCGTCCACCGGCGTGGACGCCTTCGTCCGCGCAGGCGGACGGCCGGGTAGCCGAAGGCATTGCCTTCGGCCCGGTGCGATGTCCAATCGCCCGCGCCTCAAGTTGACGCCTATGCCCCTACCCCCTGGCCCCGGAAGGGGGTTGGGGGATGGGGTAAGGTCCACCTTCCTGCCGCCTGTAGGGTACACCTTTCCTGTTAGAATGTGATTAGACCAACATTAGCGTTTTGTTAGAGCCTGCCTGCTCGTCATTACCCACCCCCGGCTGCCTGCCGCCGTGTGCCGATTGGAAATCGGCCTTTCTGGGTGCCTGTGGCGCCGGGCATCGGCCTGCACCGACGCGGAAACAGCGGTCGGCGCAGGCCGACCGAAGACCTGCGGCCCACAAGGGTGTAGGGGCGAGGCGCGCCTCGCCACTACAGTTCAGTCGGCAAGGCAGGTAGCTACGCCTGCTCTTGGTCATCCGTCATTCGTCATGGGTCCATTTCTGTGCTATAATAGGCCCACTCTCACAGATCGCGAGGCAGCATGAGCAGTGAATATCCCGACATTCTGGGAGACCTGGTCCAGGCCCGGCAACGGTTTGAGGTGAACGGTGTGCACTACCTGATGGCCCTGGAGCCGGCGACCATCGCCCCCGGTGAGACTACCTCCCTGCGCGTCTGGTTACAGAGCTGCTGGGACACGCCGGTTCAGGTGGCCATCACCCTCTACCTGCCGGCCCAGCCGCCGGCCGCCTTCTCCATCATCCAGAAGCAGACCGATGTGCCGCTGGAACCTGCCGAAGTGGGCGAAGTGAACATCCCCATCGCCAGCGCCGTTGGGGTTCCGCCCGGCGACTATCTCCTGGCGGCCACACTGGGGGTCCGGTTTGAGACGCGGGGGCTGTACATCCGCAGTCAGAAGAGCGAAGGCCAGTTGGGCGACACCCTGTTAAGCTTTACCACCGGCATGGCCCTGGCGGCGACGATGGGGTTGGGCTTTGTGGCCCACACCCAACCGGAACAGGAGCTATTGCTGCGGGTAGAAGGCGCTCCCCGGCCCGGACCGGCCCCCGACCTGACGCCCACCTTCCTCTCCCATTGGACCGTGGCCGAGTTGCCGCTTCAGGGCAAAGCGCGCCAATATGTCAACGACCAGCGCCTGTACCTGCAACCCCAACTGACCCGCCAGGCCCTGTACATGGCCTTCCTGCAGGAGAGTCAGGAGCGGTTTCGTCGGGCCGGGTTGCCCCTGCAGATCGGCGAAGCGATTGTGCTGGCCAAAATTCTGACCTACACCGCCGAGTATTTTTTGAAGCATCCCGACAGGCAGGATGTGGTGCTGGTCCCGGCCTACACCCTGGCTTACCGTTACAACCTGCCGGTGAACGATCCGGTCTTTCTCATCACCCGCGCCGATTATGCGCGGCTGGTGCGTCTGGCCATCTCGCTGAGCTTTGGCCTGTTGCGTCGGCGGCTGGGGCGCGATCTGTGGACAGAGGAAGAGCAGTTGGCCGTTGCCGACCTGGTGACCGACCGGGTGGAGCGCGGCGGCAGCCTGCCCGCCGAGTTCCTCTACCTGCCGCTGCTCCTGGGTGGGTTGCTGGTTGGCGATCAGGTGCAGATGCCCGGCGAGAAGCTGGCTCAAAGCCTGGCGTTGCTGGCTCAAGCCCGCCAGAAGCGAACGGCCGATCTGGCCGAAAACCCGGAGCTGGTCACCCTGCTCGACCGGCTGTTGGCGTAGGCTTCTCCGTAAAACCTGCTCAGAGCCGGTCTGAAAACCACGAAGGAGACTCTGCCCCATCAGGGGTCAACCTGTGGTGAGCCATCCCTCGCTAAATTGTCAAATTGCCAGCCCAATCAGGGGGTCAGAGTGGCCTCTTGACACCGTTTTTCCCCTGTGATATAATGGCATCAGACAGCAAGTTCACGGTCAACGTGGCGGTCCACCCAGAAACAAGTCTGAGCCACCCGGCTCATCGTCCTGCGCCCGCCCGTCAGCAGCAGGCTAATGCCTCGAGATAAGGAAACAGTATGAGCGAGAACCAGGTTAAATTCCAGAATCTCTTGCGCGAACTCTTTCAATTCGACTGCGCCGACCTGGACTTTGGCATCTACCGCATCATGAATCACAAGCGGGCGGTCATTGAGCGCTTCATCACCGAGGATCTGCCCCAAGCCATCGCTGAGGAACTGGAACAAGGCGCACTGGCCGAACAGGCGCAGGCTGTGCAGGCGCTGGAGGCAGCCCGCAAGAAAGTGCTGGAAGCCCTGGGCGACGATGCTCTGTATGCCAGCGGCAATCTGGCCGAAGCCTACCGCAACACCAAAGCCGGCAAGGCCTATCTGGAGGCGCAGGCCAGGGCCAGAAGCAGCCGCTCCCGCGA
>DAOTYI010000259.1:0-2011 GCA_034434895.1 Anaerolineae bacterium | reverse complement strand
CAGGCACCCCCTCCAGTTCGATCTCGTCCACGCTGTAGCGGGACGCCTCCAGCAGCCGCACCTGGTTCTGGCTGAGGGCCAGGATGAAAAAGTGACCGTCACCGACAAAAAGCGGCAGAAGCGGCTTGACGTGAAAGCGCTCGGCGACGATCACCTGCTCGCCCAGGTTGAGAGGCAATCGGTACGTGTGGAACATCCCCGGCGCAGCGAACAATGCCAGGCCATCGCTCAGGTGCCGCCAGAAAGCAGGATCATCCAGGAGAGCCCGGGCCGGACTGAGCAGCTCCCGGGCCACGGGGGAGCGCAGTCCAAGCGCCAGCAAGTGCTCCTCTGCCTGCCCCAGCAGGTTTTTGAAGCGGATCGGGTCCTGTCGGGTGTCTTCCCCGGCGCGATGAGTGGGCATAAAGATCGAAACACAGGGGTTGGTGCCCTGGGTTACCAGCGCACCGAGATCGTCGATAGTCAGCAAATCCATAAAAAATCCTCCCATCCCAAGTCCTGCGCAGCTCACAGCCCGAGTTCGGCCCGCGTCCGGATGTAGCGGAGCAACTGCTCTCGCGACAGCATGCCCACCATCTGACCGCCCTGGACCACCGGCACCTGATTGACATTGGCGTCATCCATCGTTTGCAGCGCGGTCAACAAGGCGGTGTCGGGCTGAACCTGCACCGTGCGTTCCCAGGGCACCATGACCTGTTCGAGAGGAGTCTGGCCCCAATTGGCCTTGGGCACACGGGCGATGTCGGCCAGGGTCAACACGCCGCGCAGGCGGTCCTCATCGGCCACAAAGAAACAGCGCCGTCCCCCGCTCAGAATCTGCTCTTCCACCAGTTGAGCCAACGGCATCTGGCCCGGTACGAGGAGGCAGTCGCGGCTCATGACCTGGGAGACCGTCACATCGCGCAGCGACTGCTGCAGGTTGGCCTGGGCGTAGCTGGAGGCTGCCGCATTTTGCAGGAACCAACCAATAAAAGCCAGCCACAGGCCATTGAAAAAGTTGCCGCTAAGGATTGTCAGCAGGCCGACACCGATAAAGCCGAAAGCGGTGAGCTGACCGGTAAAGGTAGCAACCCGGGTGGCCTTGTGAAAGTTCCCCGTGATCTGCCAGACGAGAGCGCGCAGCACCCGGCCACCGTCGAGGGGAAAGCCGGGAAGCAGGTTGAAGCCGGCCAGTATCAGGTTGATGCGCATCAGCCACAGGCTGGGTGCGGCCAGGTAGGGGATCGGCTGGTCAAGCAACCACAAGCCGCCAAAACCCAGGCCCAGCCCCAGACTGGCCAGCGGGCCGGCCACGGCGATACGAAACTCGGCGCCGGCGTTGGGCGGTTCGCGGCCGATTTGGGCCACCCCGCCAAAGATAAAGAGGGTGATGCCCCGCACCGGGATCTGGTTGCGGAGAGCCACCACCGAGTGGCTCAATTCATGGACCAGGACCGAGCCAAAGAAGAGCAGGCTGGTGACCGCCCCCAACGTCCAGTAGGCCACCCCCGGCAGGGAAGGGTATTCGGTCGGGAAATAGCCTATGGCCAGCGACCAAGTGACCAAGCCAAAGATCAGGAACCAACTGATATGCAGCCCGACCGGGATGCCTAGAATCCGACCCAACCTCACACTCGCCTCCATCGTTTCATCCTCCTTCACGAGAACCGAATCTGAGCACGATCTAGATTGTGCAGGTCCTGTAGCCCCTATCCCTCTGTGACCCCCGGCGGCTCCGCTGCAGCCCCGGTCGGCAGTCTCACGGTGAAGGTGCTCCCCTGTCCCAGTTGGCTTTGGACCGTCACCGCACCTCCATGGGCCTCGGTGATCTCCTTGACCACGGCCAGACCCAGTCCGCTTCCGCCGTACCGACGCCGCGTCGTGCCATCCACCTGGTAGAAGCGCTCAAAGATCCGTTCCTGATGTTCGGGGGCAATGCCGATGCCGGTGTCGGAGACCTGCAGCACCGCCTGTCCATCAGCATAGCCCAGACGGATAGTGACCTGCCCTCCGGCGGGGGTAAACTTGACGG
>DAOTYI010000258.1:0-3309 GCA_034434895.1 Anaerolineae bacterium | reverse complement strand
CTCCTCCCCCTGGCGAGCGGATCGCCGGATGGCTGAAGCCCCTGCGCCTGGGCGAGCGATTGAGGGGGGCGGGAGGTGTGTTGGCCGCCTTCCTGAGTGGCGCATGGCGTGCCCTGCTGACCTTGGGCAGGCGCCTGATCCCCGGTCCCCCATCCCCCGCCGGCCGGCGGGCAAGACCCGCCTCCCAAAAGACAGAAGCGGGCCCCAGGACGACTTCCAGGCTCCTGACCGGGATCGCCCTGGCCATCCCCCTGGTCGTGGCGGCCATCGTCCTGCTTGTCTATATCGAACAGAGCCAAAACCGAAAGGCGGAACTGGAAAGGCTGTGGACCGAAGCCAACGACCGCTGGCAACAGGCGTTGCGCACTGCCGATCCGGCCGGGGCGCGGGCTTTGCTGACCGAATCGAAAACGCGCCTGGACCAACTGCTCAAACGCCAGCCTGACCACGCCCAGGCCGCCGACCTGCGGAAACGGGTGGAGGTGCTGCTGGACGAGATCGGCCGCGTGCAGCGCATCACGACCGTGATCGAGCTCAAGAGCTACCCGGCCAGCGCCAACCTGACCCGCGTGGTGGTTGAGGGAGTGAATCTCTTTGTCCTGGACCGGCAAGGGGGCAGGGTCTACCATCACCAGTTGGACGGGGGGCAACAGGCCCTGCTGCCCGAATCGCTGGACACGGTCCTGGTCAGCCGGGGGGACCAGGTGAGCAACCTGCTGGTGGGCGATCTGGTGGATATGGCGTGGGTGCCGATGGGCAACGAGCGACAAAAATCCACACTGGCCATCCTGGAGAGCGGCGGGGCGTTGGTGGAGTATGATCCGGCCACCGGCGAGCGGACCGCCCGGCGGCTGGCGGCGACCAACACCTGGCAGTTCCCCAAACTGGTCGGCAGCTACTATGGCCGCTTCTACCTGCTGGATGCCACTGCCAACAAAATCTGGCGTTATCGTCCGGCTGCGGACGGCTACTCCTGGCCACCGGACGAGTGGCTGGGGGTGCAGATAGATCTGGCCCGGGTGGTGGACCTGGCCATCGGCAACAGCATTTACCTCCTTTACGCTGACGGCCAGATCCAGAAGCTGACCACCGGCCGGCCGGACACCTTTGCCCTTTCCGATTGGGACATCCCCCCCAACAACCCCTCGGCCATCTTTACCCGGCCGCCGGAGGAAACGCAGTGGGTCTATATCGCCGACCGGGGGAACAGCCGCATCGTCCAGTGTGGAACCGAGGGGCAGTTCAAGCGCCAGTTCCGTCTGGCCGACTCACAAACCACCCAGGTAGGGGACATCCTGGCTGGTGTGACCAGCCTCTTTGTGGATGAGATTGGGGGGCGTGCCTACATCCTCAGCGGGCACAAGCTGTATCTGCTCATCCTGCCCGACTGACCGGGCGACGGCGGTTCACGAGAGCATCCCGGCCTGCTGGCGCACCATCACCGTCAACCGCTCCCGCCGGAGCTGAACCACGCCGCTGGAAAAGGCTCCCAGCCACGATCTGGCCACATGGCGGATCGTCGCCTTGTAGATCGGGATGTAGGCATCTTTGGTCACCAGCAGCAGATTCTGGAGTGTGGCGATGGGCGACTTGAGGATGGCCCCTTCGATCAGGAAAGAACCGACGATGGCCTCGATCGGCTCAAAACGCCGCACCTCCGATTCTTCCGGGATCTCAACCTCGCCGCTCAGGGCGTAAAAGAGCAGAATCTCCTCCAGCTTCACGTACACGACCGGCCGTTCGAGCGGCGTGGTCTGCTGGACAGGTGTCAGGAACAGGAGCCTGGCGTCATACAGCGGCACGAAATCCTCGGCCAGGGTGGTGAGGAATCCGCTGATGCGCACCTGCTCTTTCGTCACCAGGTCCCCCCAGATAAGCAGATCGGCGGTGCCGATCATCACCTGGGTGGCCTTCTGGCCCGGCTCAAGGGTGTACGATTTTCCTGTCATTCATCCCCCTCATCACAAGCTTTTTCATTCTTCGTGCCTTGGTGCCTTTGTGGTAAAACCTGCCGGGTCAACTGCGTAGCTCCTGACCATTTTAGCACATTTGGGTCGGAAAGGCAAATCTGGAATCGAGGCTTTAGCCGGTTTTAGTCAGAAACACCCCTGTTCCCGGCCAGCTGAAACCTTCACCTGCATTCCGTCAGCGGCAGGGATCATAGTCCTCGCCCAGGATGACCAGGATATCGGCCGGCTGGGTGGGATCGGGCCGCTGAATCACATTCTGCGATTTGACCTGCAGCAGTTGCACCAGCAGCTCGACGGCCCTGGGCCTGTCGTTGAAAACGATGACCTGCGTTTGCCTGTAATTGGGGTTGTCGGCTGGGCCGGTCCCCACCACCTTGAGGCCATGCCAGCCCAGTTGGTCGGCAGCAACCTGCGCCAACTGAGGGCGAGAGGTGCCGTTCTGCACCTGGATGCGGGCCTCCTCCTTCTCGACCTGCTCCTCGGCGGCGGGGGGGGGCGCGTAGAGGCTGGCTACCACCTGCTGGATCTTTTCATAGTCAGGCAGCAACACATTCCAGCCCTCATGTGTGTACCAGCCTGTCACCTGGCCGGGGCCGATGTAGCGGCTGCGGATGCGCTGGGGCTTCAGGTCCAGGGCCAGGGGAGCCAGCGACAGGATGTCACCCAGATTCATGTCGGTCTTGATGCTATCTTTGAGAGCAGACCACAGGCTGCCGATCTTGGGCACAATGTCCAGCCCCTTGAGCTGGTCTTTGGTCTGATTCCACATCGCCTTCAGGAACTGTTGCTGCCGCCGTGCCCGGTCAAAGTCGGTGGCGTCGCGGCGGGTGCGGACGTAGCGCAATGCCGTGGCTCCGTCCATGTGATAGACCCCCGGCTGGAGCCACATCTCCTCCTCCTGGTCCGAAGTGGGCGGCCTGTAGCGCAGGTTCACCGGGCAGGAAACCACCATCTCCACGCCCCCCAGTTCGTCTACAACGCGGGTGAAGCCCTGGAAATCGACCCGGGCCCAGTGGTGAATGGGGATGCCAAAATTGACCTCGATGGTGCGCATCAGCAATCCCGGACCGTCACCGGGGTAGCCGGTGCTGTACCCCTTGCGATGGGCAACATTGATCCGTTGCCAGCCGATGGTCGGGATGTAGACCCACAGATCTCGCGGGATGGACAACATCGCCACCTGTTTGGTGTCCTTGTTCACGCTGACGACGATGATCACATCGGTATTCTGGCCGCGCAGGTTGACGGTCGAATCCAGGCCGATGAGCAGAATATTGACCACATCCCTGGACGCGGCGGCGACAACTGTAGGCAAGGGGGTGGGGCTGAACATCGGGGT